>DAOUEE010000177.1:0-38273 GCA_034430695.1 Anaerolineales bacterium
CCTGGCTGCCGGCGAATCTCATCCAGGCACAGCGGGATTACTTCGGTGCGCACAGGTTTCAACGCGTAGACAGTAAGGGAGATTTCCACACCCAATGGGGAAAGGGGTAATGAATCGTGAACAACATGCGGCCAAAACCAACGGAAATCGTGATCTTTGGAGCAGGAGGAGATCTGACCTGGCGCAAGTTGATGCCGGCGCTTTACGATCTATTTTTGGATCAATGGCTGCCGGAGCAATTCGCGATCATCGGGGTGGATCGTAAAGCGATGAACGCGAAAAAATTCCATCAACGGCTGCGAGAAGGCGTCGATCGATTCTCGAGGCACGGCGCAACGGACGCGAAGAATTGGAAAGCATTCAGCTCGTACATTGCTGACTACATCAGCGCCGATTTCTCCGTTGCGGAAACGTATCATGATCTGGCCAAGAGACTAGACGCCCGCGAGCAGGATTGGGGGGTTCCTGCGACGCGTCTGTTCTACCTGGCCACACCGCCTTCGATGGTCGAGGTAATTGCTCCCGCACTCCACGATGCAGGTTTGGTGAAGGACTCCGATCGATCGCGAATTGTGGTGGAAAAGCCATTCGGAAGAGATCTCGAATCGGCCCAAGCCTTGAATCGCTTGCTTGAGGAGAACTTCGAAGAAAAACAGATCTACCGCATCGATCATTACCTGGGGAAGGAAACGGTGCAGAACATCCTCGCCTTCCGCTTCGCCAATGCCCTCTTTGAGCCTCTATGGGATCGGCGCTACATCGATCACATCCAGATAACAGTCGCCGAACAAGTCGGCATAGAACACCGTGGCGCATATTATGAAAAGGCAGGCGCACTGCGCGACATGATCCAGAATCATTTACTGCAGATACTCTGCCTGATCGCCATGGAACCTCCGGTTTCTTTCAACGATGACGAAATTCGTAACAAGAAAGTGGATGTGCTGCGCGCCATCCGGCCGATCAGTGTGGAAGAAGCCCATCTTTACGCCGCTCGAGGCCAGTATGGCGCTGGATGGGAGGAGGGGGAAAAAGTCCCGGGCTACCGCCAGGAACCGGATGTTTCTCCGGATTCGAACACCGAGACTTTCGCCGCCTTGAAATTGTTCGTCGACAACTGGCGCTGGCAGGGAATTCCATTCTATCTGCGTACGGGGAAGCGCCTGCCCGTGAGAGCTTCCGAGGTCGTGATTCAATTCCGTCCTGTTCCGCATCAATCCTTCCCCAGCGCTTCCATCCCGAATTGGCATCCCAACCGGTTGGTCATTCGCATTCAGCCCAGAGAAAGCATCATGCTGCGCTTCCAGGCAAAAGAACCTGGTCCTCATCTACGTCTGAGTCCGGTTGAAATGCGTTTCTGCTACGCGGATGCATTCCATACGATTCCACCCGAAGCTTATGAGACGTTACTGCTGGATGCAATGCTCGGCGACGCCACGCTGTTCATGCGTGCCGACCAGGTTGAAGCTGCGTGGTCCATCATCACGCCGGTGCTCCAGGCCTGGGAGAAAGATCCCCCGGTCGATTTTCCAAACTACCGCGCGAGTTCGTGGGGGCCGGAGGTCGCCGAAGTCCTCATCGCCCAGGATGGACGCAGCTGGATTCTGCCCGGCATGGGGCCGGATGATGACCTGGAATGTGGGAACGCCGAAGAACAACGAAGCAGCCGCACGGCTCGAAACCGGACTTCGGCGGTCTCCAACGACGGTAAGGAAATCGAGAAAAGGCATGAGGCGAAATCCGATTGATTTTCCTTTAGCTTAGTCCAGGTAAAGCGGTTGCAAGTGAGCCCACGGGATTATCTCGAAATCGGGTCCTCTGCGTGCTCACTCTCCCAACCGAGTACAAGAGTACGGAAAGGTCAAAACGATAATCTAAGAGGAAACAGAAGCCTATGGCAAGTAAAATGTAGATGACGGCATGAAGTCTCGTTCACAGACTTCGATTGGAGCACCAGGACAGAGCATGTCGAGAGCAGGAGGTCCGGATGCCGAGATTATCGGGGGATTTGAATTCAATCGTCGTTAACGGGAAATGTTCGCCATGCTCTGCGATCGGCAGGAGGTCGTGACAATGAAAATCATCGATGGTGCACATGTTTTCACCACAGAAAATAAAAAAGTGGGACGCGTGGATCGCGTCGTTTTGGATCCTGGAACCAAGCGAGTGACTCACATCGTCGTCCGCAGAGGGCTTCTGCTGACCGAGGACAAGCTCATTCCGATCGAAGCCATCGATCGGGTCGAGGACCAGCAGATATATTTAAACAGAGGCGTCGAGGAAGTCGAAGATTTTCCCGAGTTCGAGCAAACCCATTATTTCCTGGCCGAAGAAATTGATGAGATGAAGGACGAGAGCAGCACGCAATCCGTAAACGCCAGGCCGGTCTACTGGTATCCAACCTTCGGCCTTTCAGGTGCGGGGCAGAATATTTTTGCTCCGAGACCGGTGTATTATGCGGCGACTCAACGCAACATCCCAAAGGATACGGTTCCCCTGAGAAAGGGAGCGAGAGTACTCAGCAGTGATGGCAAGCACATCGGCAACATCGAAGAAGTACTTGTCGACCCTGAAATGGAGTGCGCCACGCATTTCGTCGTGGAAGAGGGGCTGCTCTTTCCGGACAAGAAACTCATCCCCGCCACCTGGTTGACGCTCGTGCGGGAAAATGAAGTTCATCTGGCGCTCGATGCGAGCACGTTGGAGACGCTTCCGGAATATAAAGGCTAGCCTGCCTCATTCCCGAGGGGGCAGGAAGTGCGTGCAGGACGACCGTTCCATTCTTCAAACGCCACCCTATTCACGATCGTATTCACCGCACTTGTAGTTGTGCTGAGAATCATGCAATCCGCCGCCCGCAGCGACGCGGCACGAAATCGCCGGTTAAAATACTGCATGCGAAGGAAGCCGCGGTATATTACCTTTGCAGTGTCTGATAACTTACTACCACACAGGACAACGAGGACAATCTATAGATCATGCCACTTCAGCAAAACGAACTCCTCATACGCCGGCGTCTGGGTATACCGGACGAGGCACAGAAAGTACTCATTTTTGCGGAATCCAGCCATTGGGACCCCAATTGGATGCTCACCTCGGAGGAATATTACACCCTCTACGTTCGCCACAACCTGAATCTCGCCATCGAGGCTCTGCTGGAAGAACCGCGCCGCATCTATTCCATCGAATGTACGTTCTTCCTGCAAATGTACTGGAGCCGTTCTCCCCAGCAGCACACCCACATCCGCCAGCTGGTCAATCAGGGTCGTCTGCGCCTGACGAACAGCGGCGTCACCACCGCCGACACGCTGATCCCAAGTACGGAAGCGATCTTGCGCGACTTTCTTCTCGGACAGGAATGGCTGCGCAGCCACGGAATGACTCAAGAACCGAAATTGGCGTACTTTGCGGACAGTTTCGGCGCCACGCCGGCCCTACCTTCCATCCTCAACGCTGCCGGCTTTGATCGTACGGCGATCACTCGCATCGACGGCATGCGCTTTCCCGGCAGCGGCTTTCGAGAACCCAAGAATGCCCTGGAAGTTCAATCCAGCGCCGATTATTTGCTAAACACAGAGAAAACGCTGGATTTCATCTGGCGCGATCGATCCGATGCGCGGGTTCTCTGCCATTGGAATGCCTTCACCTACGGTCAAGGGGACATGCTCGCCTCGCGCGGCCTGATTCGACTGTACAACCACCCGTTGTCCTTTCGTGACCATTCGGAGATCAACGTCACCGGGAAAATCGAAAAGTACGCGGGACAATTAAGCCCGTTCGCAAAGACGCCCTACATGTTCTGCCCGATCGGATTCGATTTCGTCAAACCTATTCAAAACCTCATCTCGCTCCTCGACAGGTACAATCGCAAACACTATGCGCAGACGGGAATCTGGGCCGTCAACGCCGGTCTTGACGACTATCTCGATCTGATCGATTTCCATCGGGACGTATTGCCGATCGTCGAACTCGATTCCAATCCCTACTGGACGGGCTTTTATACCAGCAGGCCAAACGTCAAACGACGCGCCCATGATCTTGTCGATCGACTCGTCCTCGCCGAACAACTGGCGCTGGCGTCCGACGATGATACGCTGATCCAAGAAACATCCGTGGAGCTCATGAAACCCTGGTGGTATGCATCCGTGGCCAATCATCACGACTTTATTACGGGAACCTCTCCGGATCGGATCGTCGAGAGTGAACAAATTCCCTGGCTGGAAGACGGCCTTCTGCATACCGAGACCGTCATCCGTGAACTCGAAGCGGATCAAGAAGCGGGGAATGAGTCCATCGAACCGCAGGAAGCTCCGCAGTATACGCGAGCAGACGGAAACATCGCCATTGAGACCGATCGATTTCACCTCATCCTCTCCGAACGAGATGGTGGAACGATTGAAGCGCTGCGGACTTTTAATCGGTCGCAGTCTGTATTGGCCGAGCTATCGAATGACATTCTCAGTTACAAAGATTCCGGTGGACTATGGCGTATGGGGTATGAATTCCAGGGCGGTTCCTGGAAAATCGACGAGCGTGCCAGCCGCGAGCCCGTTGACATGGATTTCAAGACAGTGAGAAAAGCCCTGGAAATTCGCTATTCGAACGAAGTGCGGGGACGTACGCTGGAACGTCAGATTTGGCTTGAGAACGAAAACCCGCTGATGTACTTCCGCGCGATCGGAAAAGCCGCCGGCGGACATACGTTCACCGTACGATTCGGGATAAATCTATCGGTCCGCGAACTGGTAATGGATGCGCCTGGGGGTCTGGTGATTCGCCCGCTGCAGAAAGGGTACGATCCGACATTCTGGCCGCTGCATCAGTTCGTCCATCTGGTGGACGTCGAGCGAGGGGACGGAATCGCGATATTCCAACGATATCCCGGAGCGATCTCCTTGAAGCCGGATGGCATTCTTGAAATCATCGCCTTTCGGAACGCTCACAAGGAAAGAGCATTTCGGTTTCTACCGCTGCCCGGGAATCCCGCCCGGGGAAGCGAGTGGGAAGACTACTCTTTTGAATACGCCGTGATGTACACGCCGCAGGGAAATTGGCAAGAGAACCGGCTGCCTCAGATAGCAGCCCACATCGATGACGCTTTCATCGACTTCACCCATCTTGCAGAATCGAATTCTTCCACCCCTACCCTTTTCGACATCGATCGCGATGATGTGACCGTAATCGCAGCAAAAGCCGCTGCTCGCGGTGAAGGCTGGATCCTCAGGCTGTTTACCCAATCCGCGATGGGCGAAACCTTCCGGGTACATTGCAAACAACGAAAAATCGCAGAAGCGTATCTCTGCGACGCCCGTGAACGAGACATCGAATCTCTACAAGTCCGCGATGGAAAAGTCGAATTGAAGATGCCGGGGAGTATTGCTACCCTTCGACTCATTTTTCCACGGTGAGTTCTTCGCCTTGATAGGGCTTGACTTGAACCAGCGTCGTCAGCTCGTGTCCGGAGTGTTCCGCATAAGGACCTTCGAGATGTACCGTGCAATCCGAAAGGAACATCTTCTGCGGCATGATCTCCGCCACCAGCGCGCCCTGTTGAAAAATGCGGACCACGGAACTCTTGGATACCACAATGGCCACGGCGTCCGTCTTCTTGGTGATCGCTGCAGCAGCATAATGGCGGCTTCCCAATCCCAACGGAATTTCGACGTCTTTTGAGTCAACGTCTATCAGACGCGACCCCGAAAGGACGACACCATCTTCCGAGATGATGAAGGCCCCATCGAGCTGGGAAAGCTCTTTGAGGGTTTCCCGCATTCCCGCGTCACGGATGTGCTTGACAGAATCGGGATGTCCAGAGAGCGGGTCCAAAATGATGTTTCTCGAACGAAGGATGACTTCGTCGCTGTCCCCCACGACGAACATCGTGCCGATTTTCCTTCCTTCCCGTCCTTGGAGGACCAATTCGATCGCCAGAGTCAATACTTGTTCCAACGTCTCATCGTCGTTCATGCCTACGACCGAACCAATCCTGGCCAACATCTCGCTTACAGTTTTATTCTTCATTTTTAATCTACGATTACTCCATTTCGTACGGTGATTTCAACGGGTGGACGATCACTTGCCATTTCCCGGCATCGACCATCATGTGGTCGATAGTTCCTCTTCAATGCCGAGTTTTTGGAACAGCCTTTGCTTTACTTGCGCATCATAGACTCTCCATTTGAGTTCGCCGTATTTTCCTTGCTCATCCCCCGATAAAAAGCCAACGGGGATCTCGAAGCCGCCTTCTTGTGCTTTTCCACCGCCGAAATACTCTCCGTTTTGGTTTTTTCCGAACACGTCTTTGATGAATTCGTCCGGTTTTAAAGTCAATTTCGTCGTTCGCAAAGATCCGATTACCGCTTCTGATTGATTATCGCCGACGATTCCGTAAATGATGGCCGTATGAACGTTTTCTTCCGACACGAGGAAGTCCGCCGCTTCTGCGATGGCATCGCGGTCTTCGGAACGCAGGTAGCCAACACCCGCAATGGAGAAGTTTTCGGCCACGATGCGATTTGCCAGGGCTTCATGGATCACTTTCATCGTCTCTTTCGACCTGGACTGCGTCAGGATTTGCTCCAACAACTCAGGATCGCGGAACTGGCTCAGGACTTTGGCGGCCTCGAAATCGTCCGCCTTGGCGGTGACGAAATGTTTCGTATCGGTGATGATGCCCAGCATCAACGCGGTGGCCAGCAAGATGTGCTGTCTGTTCGAACGCTCCAATGTGATCGGGCTTTGCTCGTGCGCGAGAAAACCGACGTACAAGCTGCTGACTGCACCAACGTTGTGAATCACGGAAAACTCCGGCTGCAGTCGATCCTGCGGATCATGGTGATCGATAACCATCAACTGCGGGATCTTGGCGCTCTCCAAATCAGCGACGATGCGCTGCGCTGTCGTTCCCTGGTTGTCGATGAATACCGCACCGTCATACCTTCCCAGATCGATGGAGTCGTCGTAATGTTTCAGATCGATTTCCAACAAACGCACCATGGCCACGTTCTGTGGATGACTGATCTTTTCCGCATACAAGATATCCGTTTGAATGTCAAAGGTCGAAGCCAACATACGATGTGCTAGCGCGGAAGAAATCGCATCCGGGTCGGGATAATCCTGCAGCACAATCACGTGGTGTTCACCACGATGATGATCCATTTCAGCCATCAATCCCTGGAAATCCGCGTCCTGATTTCCACTGCTTTGTGCCAATATGGGTTCGACGAGCGTATCGTTTTTGGTTTTTTCCACGGTAATATCCTCCTAACTCATGTCCAACGCCGCGCATCTTTGAGACGTTCCACGATCTGTCTCGCACCCGCCACCCATTCCAGGGCGTATGTCGCATCAGATCCACCAGGCCAAGACCGGACCGAGCACATCAATGCGGATGGATCGTTTGTATTTATTTACATCATAGCCGGCGAAGATCATGAATTTCTTACCCGCAGGAGATGAATATTTCAGAAATCTTGCGTTCTCGAGCGAGAAATCCTGGCGTACGGGACGATGCGCGCCATCCAATCCGACAGCGATTACGCCTGTAAGTTGATCGAGAAGCGACACATTCGTTGATTATTTAATATTTCGCAAGACATTCATCGAAAGTCGTGACGAGATTGTTAGAAGTCGGGCGTATCAATACAGCATACAGACTGCAAGCCCCCCCGGCTTGCGATCGACGGGCTGTGATTCAGAGAATCGTTCACGGCGCGACGTTGATCCATCGATCTCAGCGCAAAAGGAGAGAAGCATGGCAAAGGAAGAAATCAAACCGCTGGGCGTGGAAGCCCTTTACACCGCATGCGATCCCGACCAATTCGATTTCGATACCACCGAGGACTTGAAACCCCTCACCCAGATCATCGGTCAACCGCGGGCCGTTGAAGCCGTAAAATTTGGCGTTGGCATCCATCAAGAAGGGTTCAATATATTCGCTCTCGGACCCTCCGGTACGCGCATGAAGGAAATCATCCAACGATTTTTCGAAGTCGCGTCAAAAAACGATGAAATCCCATCCGATTGGTGTTACGTGAACAATTTCGATGAGCCGCACAAACCAAGGGCAATTCAATTGAAAACAGGCATGGGCGTAAAGTTCCGGGACGACATGAAGAAATTGTCCGAGGATCTCCACAATGCACTCAAGGGTGCATTTGAAAGCGAAGAATATCGCACCCGGCTGCAGGAAGTTCAAGAGGAGATCCAGGAGCGCCAGGAAGAAGCCTTCGAAGATCTGCGCAAAAAAAGCGAACAGAAAGGCATGAAAATGGTTCGCACGCCGGTGGGCTTCGTATTTGCCCCCACTCGAGACGGCGAAGTGATCTCACCGGAAGAATACCAACAACTCCCGGAAGATAAACGCAAAGAACTGGAAGAACAAACCCCCGAGCTCCAGGAAGAATTGCAGAAAATTCTCCAGCAAGTACCGACGTGGCAGCGGGAACTGCGTGAAAAAGTGGAGCAGTTGAACCGTGAGATTGCCGGTCTCGTCGTGGGGGGTCTGATTAGCGAACTTCGCGAAAAATACCACGAATTCTCCGAAGTCATCGAATTTCTGGACGAAGTCCTCGAAGACGTGGTTTCCAACGTTCGCGGCATCGTCATGGATGATGACCAGCAGCAAAAAGTTCAGCAGTTGTCTGCCCAATTGAACATTGGAGAAGGCGAATCCTCCGAATCCCCGACCTTAAGGCGCTATCACGTGAACTTGATCGTCGACAACAGCGAAACGGAGAACGTGCCGATCGTCTACGAGGACAATCCGACCTATCAAAACCTGATCGGCCGAGTCGAACACCGGGCGATGATGGGCGCCCTGATCACCGATTTCGGGCTCATCAAGCCGGGCTCGCTCCATCGAGCCAACGGCGGCTATCTGATCGTCGACGCCCGCAAGCTGCTCACGCAGCCTTTCGCCTGGGAAGGCTTGAAACGTGCGCTCAGGTCTGGCGAGATACGCATCGAGTCGCCGGGCCAGATGTACAGTCTGATCAGCACCGTCTCGCTGGAGCCGGAACCGATCCCCTTGAAGGTGAAAGTCGCATTATTGGGAGAGCCGATGCTGTATTATCTGCTCAACTCCCTGGAACCGGAATTCCCGCAGTTGTTCAAGGTGGCCGCCGATTTCGAAGACCGCATGGAGCGAAATTCCGGCAACCAGAAATTATACGCACAACTGATCGGCGAACTGGCGCGCAAATCCAATCTGCAGCCTCTCGATCGCGGCGCGGTTGTGAGGGTCATCGAACAAAGCGCGCGCATGGTCGAAGACGCCGAAAGGCTGTCCATTCGCACCCGCGAAATCGCCGATCTTCTCCGGGAAGCGGATTACTGGTCGAGGGAAAATGGGCACAAAGTAATCACCTGCGAGGACGTCCAGAAAGCCATCGACTCCAAGATCTACCGCTCCGACCGTCTGCGCGAACGAGTGCAAGAAGGCATCCTGCGAGACACGATCCTGATCGACACCGAGGGAGAAAAAGTCGGCCAGGTGAACGGCCTCTCCGTGCTCTCGTTGGGCGATTTCAGCTTCGGCCAACCGACGCGTATCACGGCACGCACCCGCATCGGTAAAGGTGAAGTTGTCGATATCGAACGTGAGGTCGAATTGGGAGGTCCGATCCATTCCAAGGGTGTTTTTATCCTCTCCGCCCTGATGGGTGCCAGGTACGCCGGCAAGCGGCCTCTATCGTTGAACGCCAGCCTGGTTTTCGAACAATCCTACGGCGGCGTAGAAGGGGACAGCGCATCCTCCGCCGAGTTGTACGCGCTGCTTTCCGCCATCGCTGGTGTACCGATCAAGCAGTCCCTCGCCGTAACGGGGTCGGTGAATCAATTCGGCACCGTGCAGGCCATCGGCGGCGTAAACGAGAAGATCGAAGGCTTCTTCGACATCTGCTCCTCCCGGGGGCTGAGCGGGGATCAAGGCGTTCTCATCCCGCAATCGAACGTAAAACACCTCATGCTGCGGCAGGACGTGCGTGATGCCGTCGCTAGCGGAAAATTCGCCATCTATCCCGTCGAGACCATCGACGAAGGAATGGAGATTCTCACCGGATTGCCTGCAGGCGAACCCGATGAAGATGGAAATTTCCCCGAGGGCACGATGAACGGCATCGTGCAGCAAAACCTGCTGGAGATGGCGGAAGAACGCGTGCACTTCAGTAATGATTCGAAAGAGCCCGTGAAATGAGCGAGCCCAACAGGAAAGATCGCATCGAACGAATTCTCGTGGCCGTCGATGCCTCACCCAACAGCATCATCGCTTTACACACTGCCATCGATCTTGCCCGGAGAACACGCGCAGAACTGCGAGCTTTGTTCATCCAGGAAAGCTATCTTCACCACCTGGGAAGCTACCCATTTGCCAGAGAAATCGGGCACTACACCGCTCAATCACGCCGCATCGGAAGCCGTGAAATCAGGCTTCAAATGCGGGCTCAATCCAGGCGAATCCGGGGCATGCTGGAAACGCTGGCGGAAGAAGCTCGCGTGCATTGGACGTACAACGTGATGAAGGGAAAAACCTCCGATATGAAAGACGCCGCAGAAGACGCCGACCTCATCGTCCTGGGGAGAAGCGGATGGTCCGGACGCAAAAAGATGGGTTCCACGGTACGGTTCATCTTGACCCAGTATCCCGCCCGCACGATGATCATCGGAGACCGGCCGGGTTCACCCTCGCCGATATTCGTGGTCTACGATGGATCCGATTCTTCGAAACGGGCACTTGCGCTTGCCGCCAACCTGATCCGGAATTCGGAGGGCTTTCTCACGGTGGGCATTCTGACGGATACATGCGATCAGGCAAAGAAACTGCAAAAAGAAGCCCATCAATGGCTCAGCAAACGAAACCTCGAACCTCGCTTTCGATGGATTCTCGATTGGAGCGTCGATAAAATCAACGCGCTCGCCCGAACCGAATCCTGCCTGCTCATTCTGCCGCGCGGCATCGAGGCCTTGCAGGAAAATGCCGTTTTCGACGTGATCGACGAGATGGATTGTCCCGTTCTATTCGTGCAGTAATGCGGATTGGACGGGAAACCCGGCCTGGAAACGTTGGTGGAGAACAATTCCAAACGATCACGTGGAAAGCAATCAACGGCGAGAAAGGAAGGACCATGCCACACTATGGTTTTCGAACAAAACTGTCCCCTGAAGGTGCAGTCGACAAGGCCGTGTCTTATTTTGGCGAGGATGGACTTGGCCTCGAAATCACCGATCGAGGTGAACGCTGTGTGAATTTCAAAGGCGGTGGCGGTCATGTCGACATCGTAACCTGCCGAGAAAAAGGAAAAACCGAGGTCGATATCGATACCAGAGAATGGGATATTCAGGTGAAATCCTTCATGCGTCAGATTGGCTGACGTGCAGCAGCATCACGGGACGCTCCAAATTCATCGAGAGATGTTTCACCCGAAGTAGAATGGCACGGAGGTCATGCCTGCCAGAGAAGGTAACGAACTTCGAAATCCAATTTCGAGCCACGAACCCGGAAGAGAACGATCCTGTGCTGCATGAAAAAGGACGAGGTCATGGAGAGGACGCTTTTAACCAGGCAGAAATGTGTGCCCTGTAGTGGCAGTGAACCTCCCGTATCAGAAGAAGAAATAAAGCAACTTAAACCGACGATTCCGGAATGGGAGATCGTCGGGAAAGACGGCGCACCGCGATTGAAGCAGATGTATAAATTCTCGAATTTTCAGGAGGCACTCGATTTCACCGTTCGAGTGGGAGCGGCCGCCGAAGAGGAAGGCCACCATCCCATCATCACGCTGACCTGGGGGAAAGTGACGGTCGAATGGTTTACCCACGCAATTGGAAACATCCATAAGAACGATTTCATCATGGCCGCCAAGACGGATGAAATCTTCGAAAACATGAAGTAGCGAACAGGCCTCATTATCAAAAAAACCACGCGAGACCGCAGGAAATTTTTGAATATCGAAAGGGATCCGCAAGCCGGAGGATACGTCATCGGTATATGCAAATGATAGACGCCCTTCCGGGCGTCGCGTTTGGACCCGTCCATTCGGGACAGCCTCAATATCTCCCGCACTGTTACTTTATTGCGGCAGGTCCGATCACGAAATACAGTGCTGGATAAACACTCTAAATTCGTTCGTCGACGCTGGAGTTCATCACTCGATCGAGATTCATGCCAGCGACACTTCCTTTTCTATTCGCAAAGATGTCCGCAGCAGGTTCGAGACAGGGCAGCCTTGATCGGCTTCTTCGACGATTTCCTTGAACTCGGATTCATCGAGCGCTTCGACCGAACCGCGGATCACCAGATGCATCCTGGTGATTTCGAATCCTCCGCTTTCCTTCGATTCGATCGTGCACACCGCCGTCGTGCGGAGTCGATTGGGCACGTATCCCTTTTTCTTCAACGTGCTCGCCAGCGCCATGTTGAAACAACCGGCATGAGCGGCTGCGATCAACTCTTCCGGATTCGTCCCTGGTTCGTTTTCGAAACGCGTTGCAAACCGATAGACGGCATCCGCCAATACGCCGCTGGAGGTTGTCAGCTTCCCAGCACCGTTCCTTAAATCCCCTTCCCAGACCGATTCAGCAGTTCGCTCGAACTTTGGCATCGTTTCCCTCCTTCTTCTTTTTCGATGATACCCGGCGATTCTGCTCGGTGAATTTCGACGAGAATCGCCTGTCGTAATTCCATGGTGATGTTATCTATTCTCCAGCGATTTCTTGCGGAATCTTATCCGATTTCACCGATTCCATACCGATTCCTTTCCGGGCAGCGGTTCTGCCACTAACGTTCCGGACTCCAGGATATACAAAAGCCTCAGCGGATAATCAATTCACAACATTTACACCCGGGCCAATAACCTTTTGATACAATTTTTGTCAATTATGTGTGATTAGAAGGGAATGGTATCGTCCTGCAGCGCAAACAACGGCTGCCGCTCAATTCGGAAGACTTCTTAAAACCGGAGAGATCTAAAAAACGACCAGACAGCTTTGCGAAAGTAGAGGCGCCATTTCGAAAAACAACGCTTCGATTGCAGGAAATGTTTCTTCCCTGAGTTTGAAAACATTGACCGAAATCCTACCAGGAGGGAAAAATGAAAACCAAGATGCTGAAGCGAATATCCATCGTATTTCTCATCCCGATCTTCATCGGCGCTTGCGCACAGTCCGCAGCACCCACGTCCGCGGGAGACACGAACATGGGAACGGCATCGGGGCCTGTCTTGACCGTGAGCATGACGGAATTCAAGTTCACGCCGGACACCTACAGCGTCCCGGCGGGATCGA
The DNA here is from genome assembly GCA_034430695.1 of Anaerolineales bacterium. Taxonomy (GTDB): domain Bacteria; phylum Chloroflexota; class Anaerolineae; order Anaerolineales; family E44-bin32; genus WVZH01. The sequence goes on from DAOUEE010000177.1 coordinate 13,282, forward strand.
AAGTCACCCTGCAATTGTCGAACGACGGCAGAGCAAACCACAACTGGGTGCTGATGGAATTCGGATACACCGCCGAAGCGCCATTCGACAGCGAAGACGAAACCCATGAATTGTTTGCCTTCGTGCTCCAGCCGGGTGAAAACGACACGTTTACCTTCACGGCGCCTTCCGAACCCGGGGACTATCAAGTGGTATGCACTTTCCCGGGACATCTCGCTCGTGGAATGAAGGGCACGTTGACCGTCACGGCGGCCGGCGGCGGTTGATCGCTGAGAAAAACCAGCGGCCGGTCGAACCACTTCTCTTGCAGCTATTCGCAGCAGACGCAATTCGGCAGTGAATAAAAAAGGGCTGCTCGTAGTATTACGAGCCAGTCCTTTTTTTCGTTGGAGGCAATCTGAGTCGACATTCTCGCTGAGACCGGATAAATCTACTGGATCCGGCCCCGGAGATCCGCTTCCTTGAACGGTCCGGGTTCATAAATCAAGCGGCGGGCATCATCGACCTTGTCCCAGACGTTCCACAGCAGCACACCGCGTACCCGGCCTCGATCGAGATAGTACACGACTCCCTTGCGATACAGTTCCTGCCAATCGCTGAAGAGCTGCAGATCAGGATTGAGTTCACCGATGGCCTCATAGCCGACATCGAAAAGGTCGGAGTAAAAATACGGCAGGTAATCGTAATCGATCTTCTCGCCGGCCATGGCTGCTCCGGCCATCTCGCCCATGGTCAGGGCATTGTCTTCGTGCTCCACGCGCAGGGACTTTCCCAAGCCAGCGTTGTAGAAACGAGCCACATCTCCCGCAGCGTATACATCGTCATGCGATGTTTGCAGCTTCGTGTTCACTTCGATGCCGTCGCTCACATCCAACCCGGCTTCCTCTGCAATCCTCGTATTGGGTACAATTCCGATCCCCGCCAGCACCGATGAAGTCAATAAATCCTCACCGCGATCGGTGTGTAAAACGAGCTGATCGCCATCCCGATCGATCCCCGCGACCAATTGGCCTTGCAGCACCCGCACACCTTTCTGGCGAAAGTATTCGTTCAGATGCTGGGCTAAATCCGGGGGAAAATGCAAACCGCCAATTCCGATATCGGGAAACAACTGCGTGACCTGTTTCCCGTTCATCGCCAGGGCGGCCGCGATCTCAGAACCAACAAAACCGCCTCCGATGACGGCAAACCTGGAATGCGATTGCGCCAACATGTGAAGATGCCGGAAATCCTTGGCATAACGGTAGTAAATTACATCCTGCTCCCCAAAAGGCAATCGCCTCGGCCGCCCACCCGTCGCCAACAATAACTTATGGTAGCCATACTCGTTCCCCGCATCGTCGATGACTCGATGCCGGTCCGGTTCGAGTCGAGTTGCCTCGCAACCGAGATGCAGGTCGACGCCCTTCTCTGCAGTATTGCGCCAGATGCTGTCGAGATTCTTGCCCTTCCATAACCCTTTCGTCAGCGGCGGACGGTCGTAAGGCGGATCGCTTTCCTTGCCGATCAAGCCAATGGACGCTTCGCTGTCCCGGCTGCGAATCCCTTTTGCGGCCGCATCCGCGGCCATCCCGCCGCCGACGATCAAGTATCGGTACTCATGCATCCCTCAACCTCTGTTATTTGGCTCTCCCCGAAATTACTTCTTCAGAACCTTCTCCGCCACTTTTCCTGCCATTGCGGAAGGATCTCGAAGCTTTTTTACCGCCTGATTTCCTTTGGCGACCCAGTTGGCAAAGGCTTCGTTGGCCCGATCGAGTGACTCTTCAACGTCCTGGATGGCATGATTAACCCGATCTTCAGCATCCGATCTCAAAGCCTCGCTCTTTTTGCGGATCAACTTGCGCGTGGTTTCCCCTGAATGGGGAGCCAAGAGCAAAGCCGATATCCCGGAAACGATCGCTCCAACCAAAGTGCCGATCAGCAGACCGCTGAAGAATGTCTTTCGTTCTTCGTAATCCATCGTATTCCTCCTTCTACGTGTTATCTTTCTCTTCTTGGCTTGCCGGATACGTGCCGAATGTTGTTCTCGCAGAATGCTTTGGGGTAAATCTTTCCGATCTCTCTTTACCCATTCGACTTTCCATCCTGCAAGAGGTGTTTCAGGTTCTTGCCCTGCTGCTCGTTATCAACCCTCGGCGATGATGACCTTGGCAGGACGCAGGACTTTGCCATCCATAAGATATCCTGTCTGTTCGACCCTCAATACCGTACCCGGCTCCTGATGACGGATCGGCATTGCACCGATCGCATCGTGAAGTGCGGGATCAAACGGCTCGCCTTTTGCTTTCAAGGGATATACGCCGTGTTTCCCCATCGCACGGAGGAATGATTCTAAAGTGATCGTCAATCCTCGTTCGAGTTCTTCATCCTCGATTTTGCGCGCGTAGAGGATGATCCGTTCTATGTCATCGGCCACGGGGAGTAAATCGAGCAGGATGGAGCGTACCGCCTCCTCCAGGTCAACATCGAATCTTTTTGAAAGCCTCTTCTTGGTATTTTCCAGATCCGCGAACAAACGCAGATATTTGTCTTTCCACTCGGCAGCGTCCTCCGCCAGACGTACATTCATTTCGGGTTCAGATTGTTCGTCCGCACCCCGGTCAGACACTTCAAGGAACTGATCCTCTGCGGATGCGCGATCGATGGACTTCCCGTTGGATTTCCTGCGCGGCGTTTCATCACCGCGTGTTTCTATATGTTTCATGTATCTCACTCCTATCTACTGTGGGCGGACAACGCATCCGCCCATAGTAGATATTCGACGTCTTGTGGAAACACAGATCCGTTTACGATCAACTTCTTCCACCAGGGAAGCGTTATACTTCTTTGAACTCCCCTTCAACGACGCCCTCATCGTCGGGACCCTTGTGAGTCTCTGTCGATCCGGTCTGCGTTTGCGACTGGGTCTGATACAGTTGTTGACTCAACGCATAACTTGCCTGCTGCACCTCTTCGGTGAGACGCTTGATCTGATTCAAGTCGTTACCTTCGAGTGCGGAGCGAAGCTGCTTGATTTTCTCTTCAATCTGTTTACGGTCTTCGGCCGGAACTTTATCGCCCAATTCACGCAAAGCTTTTTCCGCCTGATAGGCCATCGTATCGCCGGCGTTTCGCGCCTGGGCGAGTTCCTGTTGTCTGCGATCTTCCGCTTCGTGCTGTTTGGCGGCTTTCACCATGCTCTCGATATCCGCGTCGCTCAAATTGGTCGTGGCCGTGATGCGCACAGACTGTTCTTTGCCCGTGGCCTTGTCTTTCGCAGTCACGTCTAAGATGCCGTTGGCGTCGATATCGAAGCTCACTTCGACCTGCGGCATCCCTCGCGGTGCGGCCGGGATTCCCTCCAGGCGGAAGTTGCCCAAGGTCATGTTGTCTTTCGCCATTGGACGCTCGCCCTGCAGCACGTGAATGTCCACGGCGGTCTGGTTGTCTTCCGCCGTTGAAAAGGTTTCCATCTTGCGCACTGGAATGGTCGTGTTGCGTTCGATCAAAGTGGTCATTACGCCGCCGAGCGTTTCGACGCCCAGGGAAAGCGGAGTGACGTCCAAGAGGAGCACATCGCTCACCTCGCCGCCCAACACGCCGGCCTGAATTGCTGCGCCGACGGCGACCACCTCGTCGGGATTGACGCCCTTGTGCGGTTCCTTTCCAGTGCGTTCCCGCACCAGGTTTTGCACCATGGGCATGCGCGTTGCGCCGCCGACGAGCACGACTTCGTCAACCTTTGAAATTTCGATGCCGCCGTCCTTGAGAACGGCTTCGAATGGGCCTTTGACGCGTTCGAGCAAATCCTCCGTAAGCTGCTCGAATTTTGCTCGCGTGATTTTCATCTGCAGATGTTTCGGTCCGGAAGCGTCGGCCGTGATAAACGGGAGATTGATTTCCGTTTCCGTACGGCTGGACAATTCCACCTTGGCGTTTTCAGCCGCCTCCCGCAGCCGCTGCAGCGCCTGCTTGTCCTCCCGCAAGTTGATCCCCTGCTCGCGCATGTACTCATCCGCGATCCAGTTCAAGAGACGTTGATCCCAGTCGTCCCCGCCCAGGTGCGTGTCTCCGTTCGTGGCTTTTACCTGAACGATGTTGTCTCCAACTTCCAACAGGCTGACGTCGAACGTCCCGCCGCCCAAATCGAAGACGAGAATGACTTCGTCCTCTTCCTTATCCAATCCGTAAGCAAGAGCTGCGGCGGTAGGTTCGTTGATGATTCGTTCAACTTCCAGACCGGCGATTTTCCCGGCGTCCTTGGTTGCCTGACGCTGCGAGTCGTTGAAGTAAGCCGGAACGGTGATCACGGCTTGATTTACCGGCTCTCCGAGGTAGGCCTCTGCGTCTTTCTTCAGTTTGGCCAGAATCATGGCCGAGATTTCCTGCGGTGTGTACTCCTCTCCCTTGATCGGAATCCGTACCCGTACGTCATCGCTTGGCCCTTTGACGACTTCAAAGGAGACCATCTCGCGTTCGATCTTGGTCTCATCGAAGCGTCGTCCGATGAAACGCTTGATGGAATACACGGTGTTGTCCGAATTTACCACCGCCTGTCGTTTGGCGGTCTGACCGACGAGCCGCTCACCTTCTTTGGTAAACGCCACGACGGAGGGGCACAATCTTCCGCCCTCGGCGGTGGGAATGACCACCGCTTCACCGCCTTCCATGACGGCTGCAGCGCTGTTCGTCGTTCCCAGATCAATTCCAATTATTTTCGACATTTTAATCAAACCTCCCAATCCCTTCGTCCATAACGCCTGGTCCGCCCGATTCGAATGAGGGACTACGCACGGACGAAAGATTTATCCATATATTGAGATTAAGATGGATTTATCAACAGCAGGTTGCAGCGGCCCGCGAATTATCAATAATTTCTTTCGATCCCCCGGAATTTTGTAGTGCTGCCATGTTCGAAGCAGAAGGCTCGTCACTGCACGATGTACCATGCAGCAACGAGCCCATACCTCACAGCAAGGAGTTGCAGATTCCAGGAATTCGACCTGCTTTTTACGCACTTCGCATGAACGACGGCTGCTGGAGCAATTTATCCAGATGATCCATCCAATTTGAAAGCGGGTAGACGATTGAGTATCGTCGGTCCCATCGCCAGCCGGATCTCGTCCTCCGTAATGCTCATCGCCCATTTATAGGGAACGAGGATCTTCTTCTTGAAAATGAATCCTCTCGACACGACGAAATGCGTTATGTGGTTTCCTTCTGCGTCCGTAAGAACACGTTCGACTTTACCGAAGGGTTTGCCATCGACGTCCCTGACCAGCGCGCCTTCGCACAATGCCAACGACCCTTCAGGAATGTTTTCTACGGTCTCCTTAATTAGGAGGTCCTGAAATTCACCTTGATCGTCCATACTTATTCCGGTAAGCGGCGGATAGGGGAAAAGAGAAAAATTCTCGTGTATGCTCCCCTGCGAGTCGGACAAATCCTTCTTGTTTATGGGGACGTAATGTGTTTCTTCGAAGATGGGTAAGGCATCCAAGTCCATCGGTGCCATCCGCAGCTTCATCGTTTTGTCGTAGCTGGACTCCACCATGCTTATCGGAATCACCCGATTTTCGTTAAGCAAATGGCCTTCCGCCACAACGATGTGCGTGACTTCCTTCGTTTTTGGGTCGAGTACGACGCGTTCCACTTCTCCGACAACCTCACCATCCGAAGTTAAGACCCGCTCTCCTTTATCGATTCTCATCGTGGACCTCCTTCTATATCTACCTGAAAATTTCAGACTCGCGTGGATTTCTCCACAGCTAGCAATATTTATCCCAGGCATGTATCAAGAAACGCTCACGAAGAGCGGATAGTTGTTTCGACATGCTATCTTTGTGAAGTGATTGTGCCTGTAATGGGGTCTTGAGAATTGTCATCGAAACACAAGATCGACACGCGGAATAATGTCCCAACGCGAGCAAACCTCGAAGTCTCGACAATGTAGGCAGATAGAATTTGGAGAGATTCTATTCTTGACGATACAGAATCGTAACCTCACCCCATTACCATAGCGATGAATTTGATTAATCGAGAGTTTGCACCATCCCTGCGCGGCGTGAAATATGCCTCCCTGGGGGATGGGAATAAATCGGAAAGGAATTCGATCATGAAAAGTGGCTTTCGTCTTGGCCGGTTTTTCGGCATAGAAATACGTATCGATTGGAGTTTGATGCTCATCTTTTTCCTAATCACCTGGAATCTGGCATCGGGCTTCGGCAGCATCCATCAGAATTGGAGTGTTGGACTGCGCTGGGGGACGGCGATTGCGGCCGCGGTGGTGTTCTTTGCCTCCGTACTTGCGCACGAGATGGCACACTCCCTCGTTGCTCGCAGTCAGGGAGTTCCCGTTCGAAGTATCACGCTCTTCCTCTTCGGCGGCGTGTCCAACATTCAGCGTGAACCCCCTAACCCTACATCCGAGTTCATGCTGACCATCGTAGGACCAATCACGAGTATCGTGCTCGGAATACTGTTTGTCTTCGTCGCAGGCGTCCCTCTCAAAACGTTGTTAGCTTCGAGCAACACGAACCTGAACTACGTCAGTCAACTGGGACCCATTCCGACCCTGCTGCTGTGGCTTGGGCCAGTCAACGTTGTGTTGGGATTGTTCAACCTGGTGCCGGGTTTCCCCCTGGACGGCGGCCGTCTCGTGCGCTCCATCTTCTGGGCGATAACCAATGACTTGCGCAAAGCAACGCGTTGGGCTTCATATCTCGGACAACTGATCGCCTGGCTGATGATCGGAGCCGGGTTTGCCATGATTTTCGGCGTTCAAATCCCCTTGTTGGGAACCGGAATCATCAGCGGCCTGTGGCTTGCCTTCATCGGTTGGTTCTTGCACACCGCCGCGGTGCGCAGCTACGAGCAGATACTCCTTCAAGATATTCTGGAGGACGTCCCCGTCACGAATATCATGCGCGACGACGCGCCCACGGTTGCGAAAGACATTTCCATCAGCACGCTCGTTCACGATCACATCATGAAGAGCGACGATCATGCTTTCCCTGTACTTGATGGAGAAACCCTCCTCGGCCTGGTTACGCTGGACGACGTTCGCAGCGTGCCGCGCGAAATGTGGGATTCCAAAACGGTGGCCGACATCATGACGCCCAAGGATAAACTCGTTGCAGTAACGGTCAACGATGACGTTGCGGATGCGTTAACCAAGCTTCAGGAGCAGGACATCCGTCAGCTGCCCGTATTAGAGGGCACACACATGATCGGCTTGCTGCGCCGCAGGGACATCATTCGATGGCTTCAACTGCACAAAGATGGAGCCAGGCTATAACGAGAGAATTGGACGGAATGTCCACCGAGAAATCGTCCCGAGCGATCGGTCGAATGGAATTACGACCAATCGCTCGGGCAAACCAGAATCCGCACAACAAATCCAATCCGGCGGTCCGTTGAAGAGGCTGAAATCGTTCGCCGGCGAGGGAATTCAGGGGCGGCGAATCCAGACGATACTTGTCGGGATGGGAATCATCCAGGAGGCTCAAACAATGATGGATTTTGATTTTATTCGAGAATTGAACAAGCACGAGGATACCAAAATCATCCTGCTGGTGATGGATGGTTTGGGTGGTCTACCCATTCAACCCGGCGGACCGACGGAACTGGAACAAGCACGCACGCCGAACTTCGACGATCTCGCCAGGCACGGCCTGTGTGGCCTGCACGTCCCCGTCAGACCAGGCATAACGCCCGGAAGCGGCCCTTCCCATCTTGGCCTGTTCGGCTACGATCCTTTACGCTACCAGGTCGGCAGGGGTGTCCTCTCGGCATTGGGCATCGATTTCGACCTCAGAAATTCGGACGTGGCTGCCCGCGGCAACTTCTGCAGCATCGACGAAAACGGCCTCGTAACCGACCGTCGTGCCGGGCGTATACCCACCGAGAAAAACCGGGAACTCTGCGCCTTGCTGCGTGACATCGAACTGCCGGGCGTCGAACTCTTCGTCGAGACCGTGAAAGAGCATCGCATCGTCCTGGTCTTGCGCGGAGAGGATTTGGAAGCCGACATCGCAGACACCGATCCGGAGGAGGTCGGCGCAAAGCCGCTTGAGCCGGAAGCGCTCACGACGGAGTCACGCAAAACAGCGGACCTCGTAAAGAATTTTCTGGAGCAAGCCGGGACGATTCTGGCCGGACACCATCCGGCCAACATGCTGCTGCTGCGGGGATTTGCAAAGAAACCCGATTGGCCCTCATTCGAGCAAATCTACGGCCTGCGGGCCGCCGCCATCGCCGGTTATCCCATGTATCGCGGGGTGGCCAAACTGGTGGGCATGGAAGCCCTCCAGGCGGTCGACGGCGTGGAAAGGGAATTTCAGGTCGTGCGTGACCGTTGGCGGGATTTCGATTTCTTCTACGTACACGTCAAACACACCGACAGCGCCGGCGAGGACGGTGATTTCGAACGCAAGGTGTCCTTGATCGAGGAGGTCGACCGGCAGATCCCCAGCCTGATCGAGCTCGATCCGGATGTGCTGATCGTTACCGGCGATCATTCGACGCCTGCCCTGCTGAAGCATCACAGCTGGCATCCGGTCCCGACGCTTTTATGGTCGAAGCACTGCCGCCAGGACAACGTGGAACAATTTGGAGAACGAGCTTGCATGCAGGGTGGTCTGGGACCTCGTTTCCCGGCAACCGACCTGCTTCCACTGGCGATGGCAAACGCGCTGCGTCTGGAAAAATTCGGTGCCTGACGGCACGCCGAAGGAACACTCCACGCTCGAGAGTGATCCTGGAATTCATCGGAAACCGGCGCCGCCTTCCCTTCTTAGATGCGGCAATAACGGACTTGTCAGTTAGCGAGTTATAAATTGAATTGAAAATAGAAAGCTCATAGCGAGGTGAATCATGAACGATCAAAATCTTTCAAATTCCGGAAACAGGAGATTTGCACTCGTCGCAACCTTGGGTTGTGGATGCATTCTCCTTCTTGTCGTCGCAATCGTGGTACCGTTTACGGTGGGGCCCAGGATTTATAATCGCCTCGTGGAACAGTTGCAGGGAGCGACCCCGGAATCGACTCAACAAGCCGTACTTCTTGTCGCTCCTACGTACACCGAAATGCCCGCCACACAGGAGCCCACGTTCCAAACCAATTCGGGACTGCCTTCGTTGGTGGGATTCTATACTGCCTACGGGCCGGGCGTTGTTAACATAAGGATCTTTATAACCCAGGGAGGGACGATCGAAGAAGGTGCCGGATCAGGCTTCGTACTCGACGATACGGGCCATATCATCACCAACAACCATGTCGTCGAATCGGCGAACACGATATCCGTCATTTTCTACAACGGGGTGGAAGTTGCAGCAGAGACCGTCGGCACCGACCCCTACAGCGACATTGCGGTGATTCAAGCCGAATACCTGCCGGACGGCGTGATTCCACTGGCTTTGGGAGATTCGGATAACGTAGAAGTCGGGGAATGGGTGGTCGCCATCGGCAACCCCTTCGGCCAGCAAAGCAGCATGACCACAGGGATCGTCAGCGCGGTTGGACGGACGATAAGCGCGGGCTCCACGGCATATTCGATCCCGCAGGCCATTCAGACCGATGCGGCGATCAACCCGGGCAATTCGGGAGGTCCTTTGCTCAATCTCGAAGGTCAAGTCATCGGGGTCAATGCCCAGATTGCCACGGGAGGAGTCAGCGCGAACGCCGGCGTCGGTTTTGCGATCCCGTCTAACATCGTGCGGCTCGTAGCACCCTCGTTGATCGAAAACAAGGAATACGTCTGGCCCTGGCTGGGTGTGACGGGAACGGACCTTTCGTTAATTCTGCGGCAGGCCAACGACATCCAGGCGCAGTTGGGAGCCTACATTACCGACGTCGATCCTGCGGGACCGTCTGCAAATGCAGGCCTACGGGGAAGTACGGGAACCAAGACGGTCGATTCGTTGGACGTCCCCGTCGGAGGGGACGTCATTACCGCCGTCGACGGCAAGGCGGTGAACAGCTTCAGCGACCTGTTGGTGGAGATCGCGTACAAACAGCCCGGCGACGAGGTGAAATTGACCGTCCTGCGCGGCGGCAACGAAATGGAAATCGACGTCGTGCTGGCGCCGCGCCCATAGTCTTTCTCACCGCGGCCTATTCGAGGCGCGCAAGGGATATTCGGGAAAGACAACCCGGCGCAGCGAACGGTTTGCGTGGATGATTTGAAGGCGGCCGTTTTTAAGAGGTGCGAGATGCCGGAATGGGTTCTTCCGCAGTATGGCTTGCGCAGTGCTCCGGAACGAAAAACCCGTAAGGATGAGTGAGTGCCCGAATTACCGGAGGTTGAAATCTTTCGCCGCTACGTGGACGCCACTGCCCTGCATCAAAAGATCCGCAGCGTCGATCCGCGCAGCACGTACATCCTCGAAACGGCTCCCCGGTCGATGGAGCAGTGCCTGAAAGGACACGCCTTCGATTCGACGAGACGCCGCGGGAAATACATCTTCGCCGCATTGGACGACGGAGACTTCCTGGCGCTGCATTTTGGCATGACGGGAAGCTTGAAGTATTACAAAGATCAGGCCGACGAGCCCGAATACACCAGGTTCCTGATCGAATTCACCAATAACTACCACCTCGCGCTCGTCATGCCCCGAAAGCTCGGCGCGGTTCAATGCGTACCCAGCGTCGAAGCATTCGTGCAAGAGAAAGAATTGGGGCCGGACGCGCTCGAGGGCATTCCCGATTTCGGAAGTTTCCAGCACGTGCTCGAGGGGCGCAAGGGCATGGCAAAATCCGTGCTGATGAATCAGAAGATCGTGGCCGGAATTGGAAACACGTATTCCGACGAAATTCTTTACCAGGCCGAGGTCCATCCGAAAAAATCGATAGATGAACTCGACGACGGCGTTTTGAAGACGATCTTCACCAAAACCGGGTACGTGCTGCGGACGGCCATCGACAGGAACGCCGACCCGGATTGCTTTCCGGATTCCTGGCTCATTCCACAGCGGCACGAAGGTGGACGATGTCCGCAGTGCGGCGGCGAAGTGAGAAACATAAAGGTCTCCGGGCGGTCCGCTTACTATTGCCCGAATTGTCAGTCGCTCTGAAACGTGAAAGGTATCAGTATGACGAAAACCGAAGATTCGTTGAAGGAATACAAACGGAAGCGAGATTTCCGCAAATCGCCCGAACCCCAGGAAAGCAGCAGAGAGCCAGCGGGAAAACCGCTCTTCGTGATCCAGAAACACGATGCCAGTAGCTTGCATTACGACTTTCGTCTGGAAGTGGGTTCCGTGTTGAAGTCCTGGGCAGTACCGAAAGGGCCTTCTACCGATCCTTCCGTAAAGCGTCTGGCCCTGCCGACGGAAGATCATCCGTTGGATTATGCCGATTTCGAAGGGGTCATTCCCGAGGGCGAATACGGCGGAGGCACCGTGATGGTGTGGGACACGGGCCTTTACCGTAATTTACGCGCGGAAAAAGAAGGCGACGGCGCCTCGATGGCCGAAGCCCTCGATCAAGGCAAAGTCGAAATCTGGCTGCAGGGCAAGAAACTCCAGGGCGGATATGCGCTGATTCGCACGGGCGGCGGCGACAATGCGCGCTGGCTGTTGATCAAGATGGACGACGAGGAAGCTGATGCGCGGCGTAATCCCACCAGCACGGAGAACGAATCCGCACTCAGCGGACGCACGATGGAAGAAATACGGAACGACTAATGATCCTTCCCACATGTCGTGCAATTCCTCCGTCCGTTTCCGAACGTGTATCACAGCACAGGAAGCGGTCGTAAAGAAATCATTCATGTACGCAGAACGAAAGAACCTGCCGAAAGAAATCCGGAAGCGCATGCAGAAAAGAGGCATGCCAAATTGGATGGAGCCCATGTTGGCCACGCTTGTCGACGAACCGTTTTCCAATCCGGATTGGATATACGAGCGCAAATTCGACGGGGAGCGCTGTCTGACGTTCAAGGAAGCGGGCAACGTCCGGCTGCTCTCGCGCAACCGGAAAGCATTGAACGTGCATTACCCCGATCTCGTGGAAGTGCTAGCGCAAAACCTGCCCGGAGCGGTCGTCGTGGATGGTGAAGTAGTCGCCTTCGAAGGAAACGTTACAAGTTTCTCTCGACTTCAAGACCGAATGCACATTCAGGATCCTCAGCAAGCGCGCAGGAGCGGCGTGGGTGTGTATTATTATCTCTTCGACATTCTCTATCTGGATGGGTACGATCTGACGCAGATCCCCCAACGCAAGCGTAAAGCGATCCTCAAATCCGCCATCGTTTTCCAAGAAAGGTTGAGATATACGACGCATCGGAATCAAGACGGCGAGGGCTATTTTCGAGAAGCCTGTCAGAAAGGCTGGGAAGGGATCATCGCCAAAGACGCCAAAAGTCCTTATCAACATAAGCGCTCCAGACATTGGCTCAAATTCAAATGCGTGCAGGAACAGGAATTCGTAGTCGGAGGTTTTACGGATCCGCAGGGCGCACGCGTCGGTCTCGGCGCGCTGCTCGTCGGCTTCTACGATGACGGCCGGCTGCAGTACGCCGGCAAGGTCGGCACGGGTTTCGACGACGAAACGCTGCGCAGGATAAAGGCCAAGCTGGCGGAATTGGTCACGGACGAATCGCCGTTCATGGCGGAGGCGCATGTCTCAGAGAAAAACGTCCATTGGGTCAAGCCCGAGCTCGTCGCGCAGGTGGGATTCGAGGAATGGACCGGGGGCGGAAAATTAAGGCAGCCGCGTTTCCTGGGGCTGCGCGAAGACAAAGAACCCCGATCGGTCAGAAAAGAGGAGCCGCGTTCATGAGTATCACGATCCCGGCGGACGGAATCGAAGTGGAAATATCTCACCCGGATAAAGCGTTGTTCCCCGAGGACGGAATCACCAAAGCGGACGTCGCCAGGTATTACCAGAAAATCTCCGAGATCATCCTGGCGTATCTCGAGGATCGGCCGATCAGCATGCAGCGTTTCCCGGACGGAATCGAAAACGAGGGTTTTTACCAGAAAGAAGTCCCTCGGTATTTCCCGGATTGGATCGGCCGGACTTCCGTGGAAGTCAAAGAGGACGGGCAAGCGCAAGATCAGGTGGTATGTCAAAATGCAGCCGCGCTGCTGTATCTGGCCAACCTGGGGTGCATCACGCTGCACCGCTGGTTGAGCCGCTCGGACATGCTCGATCAGCCGGATCTGATGATCTTCGATCTCGACCCGCCGCGGGACGATTTCGAACCGGTGAGGTTTGCCGCACAGCGATTGCACGATTTCTTTCGAGAAACCGAGATCAAAAGTTACGTGATGACCACGGGCTCGCGAGGCCTGCACGTCCTCGTGCCGCTCGATCGGGATGCTTCATTCGACGAAGTGCGTGAAACGGCGGAGGAAATCGCCCATCACCTCGCACGGCGATATCCACAAGCGATGACGACCGAGATTCGCAAAGACAAACGTGACGGCCGCATATTCCTGGACACCTTGCGCAACGCCTACGCACAGACCGCCGTCACGCCGTACGCCATTCGAGCGCTCCCTGGCGCGCCCGTCGCGACGCCCCTGAATTGGGAAGAACTGCAGGACCGGGATCTCTGCGCTCGAAGTTATCGGTTGGAGAATATCTTCCGCCGCTTGGGACAGAAATCAGATCCATGGCGGGACGTTGCCGACCATGCCCATTCTTTGAAATCGATCCGAATGTCTCTAAAAAATCTGTAGGTCATGAATTGGAATGCGAGGCCACGATGCGCATGAGGGGGCAGCAACGGCGGCGCTAAAGGGTTCATTCCGCTTTGAAATGGCGGCCTTCTTCAGGTAGTGATTGAGTGGTTTCAAAGAACCACTATTCGGTCCCAGGCTGAAACATGCCTACACGCGGTTCGTGTAGCTCATCGTGCGCTCGATCCGGGGCGCGCCATTCCGGCGTTTCAGCGAGATCGCTCACCATCTTTTCATCGACGGACAGCAGCGCAAGCGAGGTTGGCGCGGGCCGATTCGTTGCATTTCATCAGAACTTTATCTGAACTGCGGCGATGCAAGCTGACGTCCCTTCCGGATCGTATGGGTATGAATTTCCGAGAACGGTCAATGATCTCACTCAAGATTTTATAAGATCGATCAACGTTCTCGCATCCTCCAAAGCGTATCCCGAAACGTCGTTGTTGAAGTAGGCGAAAATCGATCGCCCTTCGTCCAGCCAGACACGAATGCGTTCTGCCCAGGGTAGCAACCTCTCAAATCCGTATTTGCCGCCATAATTTCCCTCACCGCCGTGGAAACGAAGATAAACGCTGCCGGCCGTGACCCACTGCGGACAATCGAGGCCTTGTTTGTCGTGGATGCAGAATATCAAACCGTGCCGCTCCAGAATGTTTCGCGTCTCCTCCCGAAACCAGTCCGCGTCCCGGAACTCGAATACATGGCGCAGGTCTTTTGGAAGCAGATCCACGAAGGCTTCCAAACGCTCGAGATTTGCATGCCAGTGCGGCGGCAGCTGCCACAGTATCGGCCCCAGATTCTCCTTCAGCAGTTTCACGCGCTCGATAAAATTCTCGAGCGCAGAAGAACAGTCCTTCAGCTTCTTCATGTGCGTGATGAAACGATTGGCTTTCACGGCATAGAGAAAGCCGTCCGCGGCTTGTTCCCTCCAATGCCGAAATGTGTTTTCCTTGGGCAAATGGTAGAAAGTATTATTGATCTCGACGGTATCGAAATGCTGCTGATAGAAATCAAGCCAGCCGCTCTGGCTCAAATCTTGTGGATAGAAAAGCGGCTGCCAATGTTCGTAATTCCATCCCGAAGTTCCAATGTGGAGCTCATCCAGGCTCATTTGAAAAACACATGCCGTTTTTCTGTAACGTCACACATCGTGCAGTTGGATACAATCCCTGGAATCGGATTACATCCCAGGGATTGCAGCTTCAATTTCGTTTTCAGGAACTAGCCTTCGGCGCGGATATCTTCCGCTCGCTTGTCGATCACCTTGGCGCCTTGCTCCAGCCAATCCGCTACGGACGAACGCGCCCTCTTGACCGCATCTCCTGCTGACTGCCTGCCTTGTTCGATTTTCCCCTCGGCCTCAGTTCGTAAGGCTATCGCTCGATCTTTGATCTGCTGCTGAGTCTGTTCCCCCGATTGTGGAGCGAACAACAATGCAGTGGTCGTGGCGATCAATCCTCCGACGATCGTTCCAAGGAGAAACGCACCAAATTTACCGTTTCGATGATTCGTATCCATCTGAATCACCTCCTCATTCTCTACCATCAAGAATTCCCACCTTCCTATCAACCTGTCTCTGTCTGATCATTTTTTTCTACATACAATACTCTAGCAAGTGAATATCACCTATTTCTCTCAGGTCCGTTCGATTTTCTTACGAGAGTCTCTCGAAGCTGTTGGACTTTTTTCCGTTCCCAGGAGCCGGTCCCACAGGGATTGTTTCCGGTGAGCATTTGGTCCCTGCCTGCCGATCAAGTAAGGCCTCGCAGCGTGATCCTATCCACAAATTATTCCCCAACACATCCCGGGCAGACATTCAATGAAGAAACCACCGCCACCTCGATCCGCTGAGTTCGCCGCGTGGTCGACGGCATCGGAATCGCTTCTCGGACTGCGGGCTTGAGAGGCAACGTCCAGCAATCCGTTTCCATCGCATTGATCTACTGGCCGGCGCGGACGATTTGAGAGAATCCTGTAAGGAGATCGTTCAGAACTGCGCTACGAGTGATATCAATTCGCACTTTTACGTAGCATCTCTTCCAACATACTTTAGAATTGTGCGGTGCTGTGGATTCAGTTCGGCATGAAAACATACCCCAAACCCCAGCGGGTTGCGATAAACTGAGGATTGTCCGGATCGGGTTCGATCTTTTTCCTCAATCGGCTGACGTGAACGAACAGGTTATGCGGGCTGGCATCCTTTTCCGTTCCGTAGAGATGTTCCAGAAGGAGATCATAAGTGAGAACCTGGCCCCGATTGCGCGTCATGTAAATGAGCAAATCCAATTCGGTCGGCGTCAGTTCTAATTTCTCCCCGCGCACCCATGCCTCCTTGGTCTCATAATCTACGGTCAGGCCACCCTCGGTAAACCGGTCCGGCTCTTCTTCCGCCCAATTCTCCCTGCGGCGGGCGACGGAATGGATGCGCGCCATCAGCTCCGGTGTCCGGAAAGGTTTGGTGACGTAGTCGTCGGCACCCGCATCGAGTGCCCGGATCAAGTCCTCCTGGGAAGTCTTGGAGGTCACCATGATGATCGGAGCACGCGTCCAGCGGCGGATGTTACGGCAAACGTTGAGGCCATCCATTCCCGGAAGCACCCAGTCCAGTAAGATCAAATCGGGCGGGGAGATTTGAACGATGTCCAAGGCTGTCTTGCCATCCGGCGCAACTTCCACTTGAAACCCCGCATCATCCAATATCGTACGCAAGAGAACCTGAAAATCCGGCTCGTCTTCGACGACAAGGACGTTCATTCCCGCGTCGGTTTCCAGCTTCATGAGTGGCTTTTTATCTTGCGTCTTCGGACTCACCTCGATATCCGGCATGACCGGAAGAGTGAAGACAAAACGCGCCCCCGATCCCTCCTCATCCGCTGGCGCTTCGACCCACATTTTCCCGCCATGGCCCTCCACAATGCTTCGACAAATATAGAGACCGAGCCCGCTGCTTTTCCTCTCCGAGCCCTCACCAACGTATTTTTCAAAAATCTGCTTTCGCTTTTCCGCCGGCACACCCGGACCGTGATCTCGAACCGAAAACCGGATCATGTTTCCGGACGGACGAACCTGGATCAGGATCGAAGTATCGGGGGGAGTATAACGCACTGCATTTTCGAGTAAATTGATGAGCACTTCCTCCACCCTGGCCGGATCGGCGCGTAGATTGGGAAGGTCGTCAGGCACATCCACTTCTACGCTGTGCTCCGTTAGGATTCCCTCCACCCGATCCAACGTGTTCTGGATGAGCGACGCTGCAGTGCACGATTCGGGACGCAACCCCAGCCGGCCGGTTTCCACTCGGGTGAGCGCCAGGCTGCGGTCGATTTGGTGTATTAAATTATCCGTGCTGCGATTGATTCCCTCCAGGAAATCCTCGACCATCTCTTCCCCCCAGATTTGGAAATTTGCCAGCAGCGCGGTTACTTGTCCTTTGAGCGTCGCCAACGGTGCACGGATGTCGTGCGCCAGAATAGACAGCAGCTCCAATTTCCAAAGCGTGCGCTCCCGCTCGTCGGTCACATCCTGGAGTACGCCTCCCCACCCCACGGTGTTGCCTTCCTCATCCCAGATCGGAAAGAAACTCAATTCGAAGTACCTGGGGGTGTCTCCGTCGGTTTTGATGTCGATGACGGGCTTCTCCATCACAGTGATGACCGCTTCGCCCAGTGCTTGTTGGACGACTTCAGCCTCCAGGGCATGCTCCAAAATCAATCCGAACAATTCCTGATACGGTTTGCCCATCATGCTGCCTTCTTCAAATCCCAACAAATTGGACAATTGCAGGTTTGTCACGGACAAATTTCCATCCGGATTGACCATAAACACCCCGACAACGAGACTCTCGATCAAAGAATTCCGCCGCAATTTTTCATGCCGCAGCTTCCGCTCGATGCGCTTCTGATGCGTGATGTCCATGAGAAGTAATTCGACGGCGGGCTGCTGATCGTATTGCATGGAACGGCCGGAGAGAAGTATGTTCAGGTGGCGGCCATGCCCATTGCGCATGCGGACTTCCCGACGACGGATGACTTTTTTCTCCGCGATTTCCTCGAGCAGTTCTTTTGCTTTCTGCTGATCCTCGAAATATTCCATGATCTGCTTCGGGGCGCAGGGCTTTTCGTCCCTTAAATCCTCGAAATGGATCTTGAAGGCTTGATTGACGAGCAAGCAATCTCCATTGAGACTGATGACGGCACCCGGCATAGGAGAGAATTCGAAATAACCCTGGAAGAATTTATCAACCTTGGACGACTCTCTTTCAAACGCTGTTTGACGTGTCACCTTTTGCTTGCTCACGGATTCCTCCATATGAAGTTAACGAGCAATCGCGGTTTAACTGCGACGCATCTTTACCCTCTTACATTTTATCCCGTCCAACGACCCGCGAGGTTTGGAAAATTCGTCCCCAAGAATCCATTGGGTTTCATTATGAGATTGAGCGATGCGAATGAAAAAAATCCTACTCAAGAACGAAAGAACGCATGACTATTAAATTGTATCATTGCGGTACGACGAATCGTACGACAAGACCGCGCATTTTATGCATCGATAATTTTTACTGGTCGATCTGAATCCGGCGCGTATTGATACGCCACATGATCCCTGGCTACTCAATATCCTCTGCAATCCGTTGTCGCAGCGTTCGAATCTCAGCGAACAACTCCTCCTCACGCTCCGCCGTCGCCAGTTCCATGTCATCCAATTGGTTGAGCAAGTCCAACACTTGCTGTCTCATTCGCAACACGATGCCAATCGCCGGGAATTCCAGTTCCAAATCCTCATGCAGCCTTCGAATCCGAGCCAGTCGAGACACATCGCTGCGGTTGAATCCGATCTCATTGCCCGATTTCCTGCGCGGTTCAATTAACTCTTCACGCTGGCATTGAACCAGAAACTCGATCGACACGCGGGCCATACGAGCTGCCGTCTCTTGTGAATAAATGGATTTCTCGTCCGGTATGTCGCTGCTACGGCCTTTTTTCATCGATCTGCCTCCGCCGGGTTTGTGAGCCGACCACTGCTGCTAATCAAGATTGGCGCGGCTCGAACCTCGTCTCTAACCCTTCCGCATGTCTTTCCATTCACGTACAAGCTCTTTTTCTTTGCGGCTCAAGTTCTTCGGCAGCTTGACCTCGACGGTGACATACAAATCGCCTCGTCGTTCGGGATGGCTCAGGATTGGCATGCCCAGATTTTTAAGTCGAAAGGCTTTGCCATTCTGAGTCTCCGGTGGGATGGTCAGATCGACCGAGCGATCGATTCCTGGAACACGCACCTCGCCTCCAAGAAGAGTCGTATACAAATCCACTGGAACGGTCAATTTCAGATCGTCCCCCTGACGTTGGAAACGAGAATGGGGCTCGACTTCGACGCGTACGTAAAGATCTCCGGGCTGGGCGCCGTTCACGCCCGGTTGACCTTGTCCGCTCAACCTAACCCGTGAACCGGTCCGTACACCAGGTGGGATTTTCGCTTCGATCCTGCGCCCGTCTTCCCACTCGATGATGCGCGTCGTTCCCCGGAAGGCTTCCTCCAACTGAATACGCACAGGGTATTCGACATCCCGCCCTCGACGCGGCCGGGGTGTGTATTCACGCTGCCTGAAACTTCCAGATCCAGCGCGGCCCGCACCGCCAAACAAGGTCTCGAAGAAATCCGAAAACCCGCCCAATCCACCGCCGAACATGCCTTCGAATTCCTCCGGACTTACCTGGCGGGTATACACACGTTGACCACCCGGCTGGGCCGTCCAGCGCCCCCAGTCAAAGTCTTCCGCTCGACCTCCCGCCTGCTGGTATTGCTTCCACTGCGAGCCGAAGCGATCGTACTTTTCACGTTTCTCCGGGTCGGATAATACCTCATAGGCCTCGTTGATTTCCTTAAACCGTTCTGCTGCGGATTCGTCTCCAGGATTGACGTCCGGGTGATGTTTGCGCGCCAGTTTGCGGAAAGCTTTTTTGATATCACTCTCCGAGGCGTCCTTCTTTACACCGAGAATCTTGTAATAATCTTTATATTCCATTTTCGTTTTACCTTAATCGAACGAAATTCGTTTTCCGCAGCCTCACCAACCAATTTCACATGCTACATTTACAGATTTACCATCCCTCCCGCAACGAGTACGCTCAGGCTCCTTTCCCATGGAGGTTGAAATTCCAGGTGATTTCATCGCCTCATCTCTTCGCAACTCCGCTCTCTACCAAAGTACACTTTCACCATAAGTGGGCGGTCTCACACGCCGCCCACCAACCGGGAAAAATACCAACTGCCGATACCCAGATACTAACCGCATTATCTTAGATACGTATTAGAAAATTCAGAGATCGGAGGCCGAATCTAAAATCACACCTCGATCATCGCAATCGCGACGTCCAAGATTGATCAGGCGCTGCCTGCATTCAACAAGCGCTCGATTTTTCGACCCACGGTCCGGACGTCGAAGGGCTTGTGCAGGATCGCATCGGGACAATATTGACGTACAATCTCTTTTCCCAGATGTTCGAAGGTAGTGAGGATCAGGATCGATACCGAATGAAGTCTATTCGACGCTCGAAAACATTTGATGAGATCGTCCGGCTTTGACTCTGCCGGATCCAGCTCGGTAATCAGAATTGCCGGATCTTCTTTCTCTAAAAGCTGCACGGCGAATTTCTTCGTCTTCGATTGAAGCACGCGCCAATCCAGATTTTCCAGGTACAAAGCCAGGGCCTTACGCAGTTCCGAATCTGACTCCTGCAGCAAGATACTTCCTTTCATGAGAACCTCATCATTCTCCCCATCTAGGATAATAAATACAAAACGACATCCGACTCACACACATCCGTCTAGAAATGTGATCCTCGCTTTCAACCAAATAGGTTCCTATTCGGCCCCTTCCAAAGGACACGTAACCACCATCCATGATCCTGGGGTGTTTCAATGATAGGTGCGATTTCTAACCAAAATCTCACGATACTGCGTTATTTCTTACGGCCCCGTCACTCTTGACCAATTAGAAGAATGAGACCATTGCGTTCCATTCAAATCGATTGCCAGAATTCCTTCGTCTAGCTGATATTTGATCCCGCTGCGAGTGGAATGGAACGTGTGCGTGCTTCCTCTGCCATGGTCTATTCGTTTGGCCCCGCACGAATAAAGTAAAACGCCCTTCCGATCGACACGCAGCGTAAACAACGCCCGGCCTTCCGTTCGAGAACGTTTTGCAAGAACTACCCGGGCACGGTGTCCAATTCGTTAGAGTGGAGGAATAAATTAAGTCAATGTAAGGAAGGAAGAATCTAAGTCGATCGAAAGAATGATTGTGGAAGACTCTGGTATGCGTGTCATAGTTCAGCGCTGGCAAAAAAAGACGGGAGAAGCAGTAGATATCGCTTTTATCTTCCTGGTGTTCGTTACGATCGCTCATCCTTTCCTGGTAGAGAACGACCAATTTTCTTCCACCATCAGCCAAGGCGCTGTTCAAGGATGGAAAATGTGTGAAGGGTTGCTGCAGGCGGAGAATCAACAAACTTCAACCGCGATGAGAGATGCACGACCGTCGGCTAACGCTCCTGTTTGCAGGCATGTTTACCGTCTTGATTGGCACTGGCGATAAAAAAGGGTCCGTTTCGATGATTGCGGAAGATGGAGAAGACATGAGAAGCATAAATTTACCCATTGAGTTCAACATGGAAATACCCGCCTTTCCGCAAGGATTAAGGCAGGAAATCGAGCAGTCCCTCCGGGATTTGGCACAGGACCATCAGGACATGACGGGCGCTTCGGTCACGCTGAGTCAACCCGCACACGGTGTGACACCTTACCTATTCCGGGCCAGCATCGTTGTGTACATGCGGCCTGAGAACGTGTATGCGGATGAAAAATCAGGCTCGCCTGAAGCCGCGATCAGCGGCGCCATGCACGCCCTCGAGCGTCAGGTTAGGGAAAAGCGAGGTGAACCCTGGAAGCGCCACGATTTTAATTCCAGCCGGAAACCACCACCCGTTTTCGACGAAGGGAAAAAATAACCCGGATAGGACTTTGCCGGCGGGTGGATTTCCGGCATCGCCCACACCGATCAAGAACATGATCGACGATGTTCGTGAAAATCGAGATAAATCACGAGTGGAAAACGAAGCGGTTGCTATGTATCCGGAGGAGGAAATCATGACGAAAGTTGCAATCAACGGCCTGGGCAGGATCGGCCGTGCCGCGTTGAAAATCCTGCTGGAAACCAAGGAATTGGAAGTCGGTGCGGTAAACGACATCGTGCCCATCGAAAACATCGCCTACTTGTTGAAGTACGACTCGGTCTACGGTCGTTATCCCAAAACCGTAGAAGCTGCGAAAGACCATCTAACCATCGATGGCACGAAAATTCCCTATCTGAGTCAAAAGGATCCTGCGCAGCTCCCCTGGGGCCAGCTTGGGATCGATCTGGTATTCGAATGCAGCGGCGTTTTCCGCAAGGAAGAAGACTTGAAGAAACACATCGAAGCTGGCGCATCGACGGTCATTTTGTCTGCGCCGGCGAAAGGCAGTGGCGTGCCCACCGTCGTCCACGGCGTCAACAAAGCAGACGGCGCAGGAATACACATCCTTTCCTGCGCAAGCTGTACGACCAACGCCATCACCCCCGTCGTGGAAGTGATCGATCGCCGCCTCGGGATACAAAAAGCCATGATGACCACCATTCACGCTTACACCGCCTCGCAATCCCTCGTCGATGGGCCGAGCAAGAAAATCCGCAGAGGACGCGCTGGCGCAGCGAATTTCGTCCCCACTTCGACCGGCGCAGCGATCGCCACCACAAAGGTATTGCCCGAGCTGGAAGGTAAATTCGACGGCGTCGCCGTTCGCGGTCCGGTCCTCTCGGGTTCGCTTGCAGACATCACTTTGCTCACCAAACAGAAGACTACGGTGGAAGAAGTGAACTCGATCTTCCGTGAAGAAGCAGAAACCGATGCGTACCGCGACATTCTCGGTGCGACCGACGATCCCCTGGTCTCCTCGGACATCCTTCAGGATATGCATGCATCCGTCGTCGATCTGCGCATGACGCAGGTCGTGGACGGGGACCTCGTAAAAGTCATGACCTGGTACGATAACGAGTGGGGCTATACGAGTCAGATGGTAAAGGAAGCTGTACGGATCGTCTCAGAAAAGACGGGCGGCGCCTGATCTGGCGGCGGTTCTGGAACGAACGGCAGAGCCGTTCCTATGTATTGATTTCACTCCAGGACTTCGACGAAATGGTCTCGAGCCACATAGAAAGGATTGTAGATTCCAATCATGCAAGTCATCCGGTCATCACTCTCCATAAAGAACATTGCCCTGCTCATTCTTGGGCTGCTTACCATTTTCGGCGGCATCGCCATATTCTCGGATGGGAGCAAGATACTGCAGGTTCTACAGCAAGCGCACTGGGGGTGGCTCCCCATCGCTGTCATCTTCATGATGCTTTCCTATTTCCTGACCAGCTACAGTTTCGCACGCGTCAACCGCATGCTGGGGATACCCATCGGTACCCGCAGGTTGACGGAGATCGGGTTCACTACCACGGCGCTCAATCACTTATTTACCACCGGCGGATTGGCTGGAAATTCCCTGCGCTACTTGTTGATGAAAGGCCCCGGCGTGGGCATCAAGGACGTCATCACGATTTCCGTCATTCATTTCTACCTCACCAGTCTGATCATGTTGGGAATGCTGCCGCTTGGGTTGATCTATTTCATCCTGCATGCCTCCATTCCTCCGGGTACGGCGATCATCATCGGCATCGTCACATTCTTGGCCGTCACGCTCTTTGCCGTCGGCAGCATCTTGATCTTCTTGCCGGAGAAGCGAAAACCGATCATGCGGTCGATTTCACGCATTACCCACAAGATCTTCAAGAAAGACGTCGAAACAGAAATCGACCAGATAAACAACAGCTTCACGCGCGGCGTAAGTAAACTGCGCAGCCAACCGCAAAAAACGTTTCGTATTATGGGTTTGATTTTTGGCGATTGGCTCATGAGCGCGGCCGCACTGTGGTTCTGCTTCTACGCTTTGGGCTATTTCCTGAATTTTGGTGATCTGATTGCGGGCTTCGTGATCGGCATCGTCTCCGGAGTGCTGTCTATGATTCCGGGCGGCCTGGGAATCCAGGAAGGCTCCATGGCCGGGATTTTCACCCTGTTGGGATCAACATTCGAACAAGCCATCCTGGCGTCGATATTGTTCCGCGTTGTCTATTACATCCTCCCGTACGTCGTCAGCCTCGTGTTGACGTACTGGCTTCTCCGCACGAAAGGAGATCGGGAGTTCGTTCCACAGATGGAGGCATAATATGCGCATCATGATGCTCAGTCACGGCTATCCTCCGACCATCAGCGGCGTAACGCTCGTGGTACAAAAAATCGCGCGTGCCATGGTACAGCGCGGGCACGAAGTGTGCGTTCTGACTGCCAGCGATCGTGAAGTCGGCTACCGGGATGAAGACCAGGGGGTGAAGCTGATCCGGGTGCACTCGACAACCAATCCCTTCTGGCACGAAGGTCCGCTGCCGATTATCCTCAAGGGTGAGCTCGAGCGAATCACACAAGAGTTCAAGCCGGACGTGATCAACACGCACGACAGTGCTCTCTTCAGCCTGCAGTTGATTCGCATGAATAGCAAGATCCAAGTACCGGAAGTGCTCACCTGCCATTACGTTCCGCGATTCGTTACACACTTTTTAAACTGGGGCGACGGTTTCGAGAATCTGATCGAGAATCTTACCTGGGAATATTCCATCCACATGATCAACAGGTTCGACCACGTCACATTCCCGACCGAAAGCCAGCAAGAGGCTTTCATCAAGGAAGGGCTCAGGTCTGATTCCACCGTCATCTCCAACGGAGTCGACACCAGGCGCTACCATCCAGGGTCGGACGATCGCCGGGACCTGGAGGAAAAATACGCGCTGCCGGATGGTCCCCGCATTCTCTTCGTCGGTCGGCTTGCGAAGGACAAGAAGATCGACGTACTGATCCGCGCCATGCAGCGCATCTGGCGGGAGGGAAAGGCACATCTTCTCATCGTGGGACGTGGAGACGATCGCGCCAATCTGGAAGCGCTCGTCGACCGGCTCGGACTCGATGCCTGCGTTCACTTTCTCGGTTTTGTGCCGGAAGAAGACCTGCCTGCGTTGTATCGGCGAGTCGATCTCTTCACCATCGTGTCGGACTCAGAAGTACAAAGCATCCCCACACTCCAAGCCGTGGCAAGCGGGTTGCCCGTCGTCGCCGCGGATGCAGGTGCGCTGCCTGAATTGGCCCAGGATGGAAGGAATGGATTCTTGGTCCCGCCCGATGATGTAGAGA
>DAOUEE010000178.1:0-21518 GCA_034430695.1 Anaerolineales bacterium
GATTTCAGCAACGGCTGCACGCTCACGGATTGAAGCCCGTAGGTTGGGTTGAGGGGACCGAAACCCAACATCTCCCCCTGTCTTTCATTCATCCCGTACACCTGCGGATAAATATCTGCGTGCGAGGGAATCACATCCCTCGCCCGCGTTATGGACCGAAACTCCACATCTCGCTCAGATGGATTCGAGGTGCGCTTCCACCCAGGCGTCGAATGCCCGTGTGAGCGCCATCGTCTTCGGACCGGGCTTGCCGGCGCCGACGGGATTTCCATTGATGCGCACAATCGGCGTTATGCCGCGGCTGCTGCTGCTGCGAAAAGCTTCCTGCAGATCGGGGATTTCATCTTCGTGGATGGGACGGAGTTCCACCGGAAGGACGTGCGGGGCAACCGTGAGCACGATCTGGCGGGAGATACCGTAGAGGATGTCGTCATCCGCCGTGCGTAATACGCCGTCTTTCACCGCATAGAAATTGCTGCTGAACCCCTCGCTGATCGTCCCATCGGCCGAGAGCCGCAGGCCTTCGACAACACCTGGCTGAAGCTGCCCGCGCGCCTGATTTCGAACGGCCACCCATTCGGTGCGTTTGGCGCGCGGATTTTTGCGCGGCACGTAGAGTGTGCTGGCCGCCACGCCCTCGCGTTGGCGGGCGATCACGTCCAGGTCCAGGGGTTCCAGGGCGATGATGACCCGATCGGGCTGGTCGCGGGGAATGGTCAGACGGAATCTCGCTTCCTCGAAACCGGACTCTTCGATGAGTTTGCGCAAACAACGGCGGATGCCTCGCCGATCAAGGTCGAGGGGAATATCTTCCAGGCGCGCCGAGTCCTCCAGGCGGTCGAAATGTGCTTCCAGCAAAACGGCTCGATCGCCGTGATAGGTGCGGGCGACGGTGTAGATCCCGGTCGGTTCGAGCTTGGCCAGAGCGGACATGTCCTCGGCCTGGTAGGGTGCGGGCTCTATTGTTCCCGATCGGGTGAGAATGGCGGCAGGGATGGGCATGCGTGCAGGTTCTCCTTTGCGTGATGCAGCAAACAACGATAACACACTCTCCGTCCCTTTGCAGGACTGTGGTTCTTCTCGATCGTGCGGAACGATTTCCAGTCATGCCTTGGATCAACCCGTCTCGACCATCGGTTTCCATTTCTCGATGCCGCCGCGCACCGGGTTGGTGTGCGTTAAGCTGCGTGTTTGCGGAACCGAATCGGTTTTCGGAGCCGTTTGATGTATGCTTTGGGAGAGCGAAATCGCCGGAAGATCATCGCCCTGTCCCTGTAGGAGGTGCAGATGTCAGGCAAGCGTGAATGGAAGTGGTTTTGGCGGTCGCAGGGCTCGAAGGCTTTTCACCAAGAAGCGCGAACGGTTTCGAATTATTCCTGGTCCGATTTTCTGCATGGGTACGTCTACGGACGTTGGCCTTATCTCTACATCGCCGCCGGCCGTGGGGAGCATTGGTTGTCGGGGGTGGTGAAATTTGTGGCGGCAATCGTGGCATGGTTTCAGCCGAGTCCTGATCCTGATCTGGAGACGCACACGTTCGCGGACACGTATCACGGCAAGGTCGTTACACCGCAAGCCGCTCGCCAGTTGGTCACGGTGCAGGAAGATGTCGATCTCGGGGATCTCGAACAGATCATACCTTACAAGATGGCGCGCGACATCGTACTAAAAAATCCCGACCATATTGCGGTACTTGATTGCGCCTGCCGTTCGAGCAAGCCCGATCCTTGCCAGCCGTTGGACGTGTGTATGGTGATCGGTGAACCCTTTGCCAGCTTCGTGATCGATCATCATCCCCGCCGTGCGCGTTGGATCACCCAGGCGCAGGCGGAAAAAATTCTCGAAGAGGAGCACGAACGCGGACACGTACACCATGCTTTCTTCAAGGATGCGATGTTCGGCCGCTTCTATGCGATTTGCAACTGCTGTTCCTGTTGCTGCGCGGCGATGGACTCCTTCCGGCGAGGATCGGGAATGTTGGCCAGTTCCGGCTATGTTGCCCGTGTCGATGCGGACGAATGCATTGCGTGTGGCGACTGCAGTGAAGCCTGCCCGTTCGAAGCCATCGAGACGGATGGGGATTTGGTAATTGTAGACGAGGCCGGTTGTATGGGTTGCGGCGTGTGTGTTTCGGTTTGCCCGCCGCAGGCGCTTACGCTGTCGTTGGACCCGACCAAGAGTCCGCCGCTGGAGATTCGAGAACTCATCCAGCAAGCAGGCGGTTAATGATCGACTGATCGTTTGCCGCCAACTCGTATACGCTGCGGTTCAATTTGCTCCGGCACCTTGCGCAGGATGAGCAGACTGACGATCGACATCACCGCAGCGCTCAGGAAGAGCACGTTGTAACCGAGATACTCGCCGGGACGTAAATTGTTGACCGCGTCGATCGGAAGCCCCAGCAAGCGGCTCATGGCGCCGGCGCCGGCCGTGGCCAGGTTGGTCAGACCGAGGAATTTCCCGCCCTCTCCCAGCGGAGCAAGGTCGTTGGCCAGCGCCCAATTCGCACTCAGGAACACGCCGATCCCGGCGCCGACGACGCTTCCGACGATCAACACGCTGGTTGGTTGTCTGGTCAGGGTGAGTAAAATACTCCCCGCGCAAACGGTCACGGCGGCCAGCGCGTGCATCGGCTTGCGGCCGATGCGATCTGCGATCCGGCCGGCGATGATGGAAAACAGCATCAGCGCCAAGACGATGACGGCCAACATGTACCCCGTGAATTCGACCGGATTTTCGACCTGCAGGACGTCGCGGATGAAATACTGGGCGAAGACCTGGATGCCGTACACGCCGGAAAGAAACAGGAATCGCACGAGTAGCAGACGCCAATAATCACTGTGCTGCTTCCGGTCGATGCGCAGTGAATTGCGAATTCTCGTCAGAATGGGTTCGCCGTTTTTCTCCGCAGCGGTGCTCCCCTCACGAACACCGAAAACCGTGAAGGTCGCTCCGAACGCCAGCGCAAGGGCGATCACGATGAATGCCGCAGGGGGTTTTTCCACAGTGAAGATGAATCCCACGACGAGGGATGAGACGGCCACCCCGCCCATGTCGAACATGTTCTTGATCCCGCTGGCCATGCCCATCTGTTCGGAGGGAACCTTGTCGTGCATCAATCCCTGCGCCGGACCGTGGGCGATGTTGGAGGTGAACTGCAGGCCTACGTATGACAAAGCCAGCAGCGGAAGCCCGCCGGCGTAGGCCATCAGTGCCAGGAAGAGCATGTCGCATAATGTGCCGAAAACGATCGCCGGGCGCCGTTTCCCGAAACGTGAAGCCCAACGGTCGCTGGCGGCACCTGCAAGGGGTTGAACGATGGCGGCGATGACCAGGCCCGTAAAGGTGAGCAGGCCGAGTGTGGTGTTTTTTCGCTCGTCCGCCACGTACTGCAGTATGAGCGCCGGAAGGATGAGGGTGTGAAGGCTGGTCCACATGAACGACAGGCCAAACCAGTACGTGTTCAGCTTGATCAAGTCGAACAAAGCGTTCTTTCGCATCGAAGCCTCTTTTCAAGCATAGGGTCCGCGCAAATGGGAAGGAAGACAGGCGGCGATGGTGCGCATCACGAAATCTGCCAACTGACGCTCACGCGCTTTGGATTCGCCGGCGGGTGATGGCAGCTTCTGCGCCTCACCAATCGAAAGGCAAAGCCGCTGCTGCTGCTCGAAAACACCGATGGGCAGCAGGTGAAAGTTGCGTTTCGCCAGCAGCGCTGCGAAGCGACCCATTCCCCGCGGAGGCGGCTGCAAGTCTCCGTAGTATGAATCGGCGCCTTCAGGTGATAAGCCCAGAACGGGATGCGGTTTCGTTTCGACGAATCGCAGGACGGCGCGTACGGACCGTGCCCGCTGCCCGATGTCCTGCGGGTGCGGCGGCATCGGGGGCATGCAAGTGAATCCATAGACACGCGAGACTCGCTGCAGGAACCAGCGGGAAAGCGGCGTGACCGTCCGGCTTCGCAGCGGATCATCGAAACGCCAGGCGGCAGTGACGATCCAGTGCATCTCGTGGGGAACGATGGCTGCGATCCCCAACGGAATCCACCAGGCGCCGAAGCCCGGCCGGCTGTAATGATTGCAGACGATCAGCCAGGATTTCGCGGCAAAATCCGGCAGCGAACCCTGAACTTGAATTGGATTCTTTAGCTGGAACGTCATCGCGCACGCGTCGCTCCGGAAACTGCGGCGCCGGCCGCTGAGAATGCCTGCCAGGATCGCCAATGAGCTTCGGGTGACGAATGGATATTTGGGCTGGGCGGCAGGCATGCGGGTAGTATATTCACCTTTGGGCATCTTGTATAGCGCAGCGGATTTCGTACTCGTGGGCTGTGGTATCATCGGGCGGTCAGGGCGCAGGATTTTCACAGTCAGGCGTGGGTCAGACCCGGCACAATACTGAACTGTAGAATACCTGCAGCCAGGATAAAGAGGTACTGAGGGACAAGCATGAAGGAATTAATCTCGGATCCACAAAACTGGATTGCGCTGCTCACGCTGACCGCACTGGAGATCGTGTTGGGCATCGATAACATCATCTTCATAACCATACTCTCCGGTAAACTTCCGCAGGACCAGCAGGCCCGCGGGCGTACGGCCGGTTTGGCCATGGCCATGGTCAGCCGCATTCTCCTGCTCTTTTCGATCACCTGGTTGACGCGGCTTACGACGCCGCTTTTCGACGTGGTTGGCCTGACCGTTACGGGCCGCGGCATTATCTTGATCGTCGGCGGTTTGTTTCTGCTGGGAAAGAGCACCTTCGAGATTCACGATAAGCTCGAAACGCCCTCGGGACACACCGAGGTAAGAGCGGCTACTTCCTTTGTCGGCGTCGTTTTTCAGATCATGCTGCTCGATGTCGTTTTTTCATTGGACTCCGTGATCACCGCCGTGGGGATTGGCAACGAGCTGGCGGTGATGGTGGCGGCCGTGGTCGTCGCTGTCGGGGTGATGATGTTCGCAGCCGGACCGATCGGTGATTTCGTCAACCGGCATCCCACCTTGAAAATCCTGGCCCTCAGTTTTCTGCTGTTGATCGGCGTTTCGCTGGTGGCAGAAGGGATGGAATTTCATATCCCCAAGGGGTACATCTACTTCGCCATGGCGTTTTCGTTCTTCGTGGAAATGCTCAATCTGCGCCTGCACGCCAAGGAACGCGACCCGCTGAAATTACATACGGCTTACGCGGCGGAAAATGGGGGTAGTTCGCAGCAGGTACCGGAATAATCGAACGTGCGAGCAGCACGACGATTCACCGTAAATCCACGAGCGGGGCGATGCGTTCGATGGAGTGCTCGACGAACCCGGCTGCATTCACGTGGAGCTCGATCGCACCTTGCGGGCAAATCTCCACACAACGACCGCAGCCCCGGCATGATTCGGTGATCTGCGCCCGATCGTCGACCAGGCGAATCGCATCCACGAAGCAGGTATCCAGGCAGTCACCGCAGCCGATGCACGCCTCACCGACCGAGACTTCTACGCCGGGCATGCGCGTGATCTTGGCGCCGATTTCCGCTTTTACGTAGGGCAGCACCCGCCAGACGCAGCAGCAGGGGCAGCAGTTGCAAATGGTCAGTAAGCGACGTCCCGGTCCGACCCCGAGCCAGACGGTATCCAGTTTGTTTCTTCCAATCAGATGAACCAGCCCCGCCTCGCGGCAGCGCGCAACGTGCCGGCTGGCTTCAGCCTTCGTCACCCTTCGGCCGAGGTCGGGGTTGATGCCCAGCGCAGCTTCACCTAGGAACAGGCATCCCAGGTCCCTGGGATAATCCTCACAACCTGCCGCCGTACGGCAAATACAACTGTTCATGACCCAATGGACCTCGGCACGTTCAATAAAATACTCCAGCACCTGGGATGGTACGATCATATTTCTGCTCGCAGGGATGGCTTCATTAACTTGTATCGTTCGGTTGGATGGGAGATAGATCATGTCGTCGCCGTTGAAAAGTGTGCGATCGACGAGCGAGCCCAGGTAGGGAAAGCGTGTGGCGCGAGCGAGCAGATAGCGAGTGGGAAATATTCTTTTAACAAACTCCGTGAACCACAGCGGTCGGCTCATCTTGAAACCAGGTTTCCGCAGCGAATCCGGTTTATTCGCTGCTGGTTGGCTCGGGGGTTAAAACCACTTCGGTGGTGACCGGCTCACTATCATCCGGAACAGGTGCCGGCTGTTCGGGGATCTTGCTCAAACCGAGGAATATGAATTCGAAACGGCTGGGAATTGGTTCTACCAGTTCGATAAAATCCAGCCTGGGACTGATTTCCAGGAATTCATCCGGCATCAGCGGGAAATTACTCGGGTCGAGCGTGATCGCCCGCCCGGCGATGGGGTTGTCATTCTCGTCATACACATTGACGTAGAACAAGCCGAAAGCTTCATTCAGGCCGCGGTTTTCGACCAATAAATCTTGTGAGTAGGGATTTTCGTCGACCAGTTCCGTCGCTTGGGCCTGTGCTTCTCCTTCCCCGGCATCCTCCGCTGTATCCACAAGTACAACGTAGGGATCGAAAGCCACTTCGTGCTGCAGCAGCGGTTGACACTCGTTGGGATAGCGCAGGGTCAATTCCGTGGTTACGCCGCTTTGTTCTTCTTCGGGTGTGATGTTCTGCGTGATGATGATCTGTTTTCCCGGCGGAAGCAGGGAGAATTCACGGTAGAGCGCTTCGAACTCGCTATCTGTTTGCAAACAGAATTTGTATTCCGAGAGCCCGATCGAGTTTCCGGCTTGATCGCGTTTGACCAATTCCCAGGCGAGGGGCAGGGCCACGTCATGCGGGTTGTAGATCTTCCAAACATCCCGGTAATTTCCTGCGCCGCCTTCCGGCGGTTCCCATTCCTCCTGGCGCATGCCGTCAATGCGCATGATCTCGACATTCTCGAGTTCGAGTTTACCGCCATAATCGCCGGTGACGTATTGATAGAACGTAAAGCGGATCACCTGGAGGGCGTTGGCACCGAGACCGAGTTCGTGATTGGGCGCGATGGTCTCCTCCAGGAGAAGCGGGGACGAGATGCCGGTGGCGGGGTTCGTGATCGTCAGGCGGAAGCGCACGGGATGGGCGCGTTGGAATCCGGTGCGCAGATTTACGACTGCGTCGAACCAATACTCCTCACCATTCTCGCTGGCGTAGGCATACGTATTGAAGCTGTCGACGCTGATCAAGTCCCACACGTTTTCAAAGAGCGCCGGATCCCCTTCTTTGATGAAAATCCGGCCGATGAATTCGGATTGCAGCAGGGGTAGGTCTGCAGGAACGGTTGGTGTGGGCGTCAAGTTGGGATTGGGCGTGGGTGTGGTGGGAGCGTAAGTCCCCAGGCCAAAGAAGCGGTTGATGAAATCGTAGGCGTTCACGCCAAGGTAGACACCACCCACGAGGATCGCGACCACCATCACCGTTCGAAACGCCGTCAGGAAGTAACGTTTGAAAGGTATCTTGGTCAGCGGCGAGATGACTTTCTTGGCCGCTGCGGGATCGATACTGCCGATGGTGGATTTGGTTTTGGCGACGATTTGGTCGAATTCTTCTCGGCGTGCTTGCTGGGCGTAGGCACGGTCGAGGGCGCGAATCGCCGTTTCGTTGTACGGATTGATTTCAAGCACGCGCTCGTAACACGTGATCGCATGTTCGCGTTTCTGTGCGAATTGAGCGAAGAGCAGAAGGATTTCTTCATTGTTTGGATCGTAGCGGGCTGCTTCACGGAGGATACTGCGGGCGCGTGAATAATCGCCGCGTGAAGCGGCTGCCTTCGCTTGTTGGATGGCGCTTAGTGATTGTCTACTCATGGCCGGGCTTGCCCTTCACGAAATGCGGACGCGTTGAAGCGTTCCCCGTTTCGCGGCTCCTCCTACGCGCATAATAACCGCAAGAATTCGTTTGGACTATCGTCCTTTGGGGCTATTGACACCCCGTACTGGGGCGAAGACCCTTGTTGGTGCCTTGGGTCGGTGTCGATCTCCACCCTCCAGGGCACTATTTTATCAGGAATTGGGGAAATTTTAGTATATATCCGCTGTGCCCTGCTTGGCCTAGGAGCAAGCTAATTCGATACGTCGATTTTTCAGGCAGCAGATCGGGGCATTCAGCGTTTCGATCCCACTCAACAGCTATCGACTTATTCGCTTCTCCCGTCCGGCCGAAAAACCTGCACCTGTTTGAAAGGTTTGACCTGTTCCCCGACTTCCGATTTGAGCACGTTGCCTGAAATGTGCATCAGCGTGTCGCCGTAATCGTCGTCGATGCCCATGGCTGCCAAGCAGGGATAATGGTGATGCAGCAGGCCGGCTTTCTCCTCGGCTTCCTCGACAGAGGTGCCCACCAGGCTCTGTGCGGCGTGGCGGGCGCAGCCACAAACCGCATCACGTTGGACTTCGGCTGCCGTGATGATCCGCGTTTTCGGGTCGATCGTTAGTTTCAAATCCGGTTGTCCAAAATGGCGTGCGAAGGTAGAAATCAGCGGATGTTCGTAGGTTATTCGGGATCCGCGCGCCACACCGTAGTCATTTTCGCGGAGCGTGCACAATGGTTTCGGAGTGACACATTCAACGCCCATGTCTTTCAACCAGCCGCGCAGCTGGCGGGCCAATCCGCGTGGCAGCCACGCTTCATCATCGACCGCGGCGATGACCGCCTGCGCACCGCTCATGCGGGCGATCTCGGGCAGCAGCTCCGCCACACCGCGATGCTCGGCGAAGGAGAGAATCAGATCCACTGCCGGAAAATGATCGGGTAGGTGGTCCTCCGGATCGTCGATCACCGGTGGAAGTACAGAAGGTGCTCTCCACTCCTCGAAGTGCCATTGCGATGGACCGTGCTCCCGTAAGTTTTCGAGGTGCCGCCGCCCGTATTCCCCCGAGATGATAGCGAGTATGCGCATACTCTTTCCCTCCGCTCGCGATGCCTGAATCGGGACTTAAGCAGAATTATTGTATCTTATTCGTCAAGATTTTACCTTTGGGAGAATATCATCCGTGATCCTGTTTTGCAGCATGTACGTTTGTTATAATTTGCAGAACTAGTCGCGTGAGGACTAATTTTTCCCATCCGGAAGGGATGTGACGAAGATCCCTTCGCCGCAATTGAAAGGAATGAACCGGGAAGTATTGACACATGAGTTCGCATCCCAGTCAAAATATCTCTGATCGCCTGATGCAATTCAATTCCTCACACTCCATGTCCTCTGTGGATTGCGATTCGCTGCCCGCGATGCTGAGGTGTGCTTGTGCGTGAATTAGCGACGTTGGTCGCTTTTTTCGTGCGCCACGAAGATGCCCTCGAAGCCCGGCAAGCGTTGCGGCGACGAGGTTTCCGCAGGACGTTTCTGGTCCAAAAGACTGCCGAAGGCGAAATCCACAAGCGCGGTTATGCTCGACGCACCTGGATACTCCACGGGTTCCTCGGCGGTGTTTTTCTGGGTCTGCTTGTGGGTCTCCTTCTCCATTATCTGGCACCCGCCTTGCTGAGAATCTCAGTTTATTTGTCGACCGGCATTCTGGTGCTGCTGTTGGGCCTTTTCGGTACCTTGATCGCCCGATGGCTGGACCTGGGTGTGGAAAGCAGGCTGCAAGAACGGTGCGTGCGGTGGCCGGTCATGGAAGAGTCGCTGATCCTGCTGCGGGCGGAGCCTGAAGCGCTGGCTTGGGCGATTCCCGTGCTTCGCGGGGCGGCAGAAATGCAGCCTGCGATCTTTGCCTTGGAGACGAGTTCCTTAATCCAGCCCGGAGAGTTCCCTGCAGTCGTTCCACTCTCGCCGGCGCAGATACAAGATCACGCCCGACGACTGGCGGCCACGCATACGATCGGCCCGCCGTCACGGGGGCACGGCGCAGCTCTGCTGGCGCGTATCATCCAGTCCGGTCAGACGCTGCAGCAGGTGTGCGACGACCTGGCGCAGTACGAGCGGCTCGAGCAAAGCATCACCGCTTCGGCCGAATGGTTGTTGGACAACGCATACATCATGCAGAGTCACATCCGCGACGTAGGCCTCAACTTGCCACGGCGCTTCTACGAAGAACTTCCGATCTTGAGCAGCGGCCCGCAGCGAGGCGACCCGCGGGTCTACGGATTGGCCAGCGATCTGGTGCTGCACACGGATGCCCGGCTGGACCGCAGCAATATCGGTGATTTCCTGCAAGCCTACCAGTCCGTTTCTCCGCTTAGCATCGGGGAATTGTGGGCGCTGCCGATGATGCTGCGCATCACCATCATCGACCGTTTGCGCGAACTGGCGCTGCAGGTACTGCGGCGTTTCCATGAGGCAGTCCAGGCCGATTTCTGGGCCAACCGCTTGCTGACCACCGCCCGCCGTGACGCCAGCCAGCTTTTCAACGTCCTCGCCGAACTGGCCAAAGAACAACCACAACCGAGTGCCTTTTTCGCCACACAGTTGATCGGCCATCTGTACGACGAACAGGCGGCGCTCGTGCCGGTAAGAAGCTGGCTGGAGCGCAGTCTGCAAACCGAGTTGGGCGAGATCAACCGCCGCGAGCAGGCCCGTCAGGCGGCGATGCAGATTTCGATCGGCAACGCCATTACCAGCCTGCGCCAGCTCTCGCTTCTGGATTGGCGTGAAATTTTCGAGCGCCACAGCCGTACGGAAGAAATTCTACGGCGTGACCCCGCCGGTGTGTACCCGCACATGGATTTCGACACGCGCGACCGCTACCGCCGCGCCGTCGAGCAAATCGCCCGAGGAGCGAGAATCCCCGAAACCGAAGTTGCGGAGCTCGCCATCGAAACGGCTTCGAATAAGGTCGAATCGAAAGCCGCAGATTTCCGGCGAAATCACATAGGCACCTATCTCATCGGCTCGGGGCGAAAAAAATTCGTTCGTGAATTGGGCGGGCGGGAGAAACTGCGCAGGCGGTTTCTGCATTGGATAAAGCGCAACCACACGGTTTTGTACCTGAGTGCTGTCGGATTGACCAGCGCCGTATTAGTCGGGATCGCTGTCGCGCTGAGTTACCTGGTCGGGGAGCACAGCGGCTGGCTCATTCTCGGCGGATTGTTGAGCGCACTGCCGGCCAGCCAGCTGGCAATCCAGATCGTGAATTACTGGTTCACGCGGCTGCTAGCACCGATCCCCTTGCCGAAAATGTCTTTCGAAGAGGAAGGCATTCCGGATGAATTCCGTACACTCGTGGTCGTGCCTGTATTGTGGGTGGACGAAAGCACGATCGGCAAGGAGATCGATAAGCTGGAGATTCGCTATCTCGCCAATCCACATCCGAACCTGTTGTTCGGGCTGTTCGGTGATTTCATGGACGCCAACGAGCCGACGACCGAGCAGGATGAAGCCTTGCTCGGAAGAGCCGTAGCCGGCATCGAAGCGTTGAACCGGCGTCACGGCGCGGGTCGCTTCTACCTTTTCCACCGTGAACGGGCTTGGTGTGAATCGGAAGGCAAGTTCATCGGCAAGGAACGTAAACGCGGAAAACTGGAACTGCTCAACCGCCTGATCGATGGCGAGGAGTTGGAGGAAGACATCGTACGCGTCGGTCGGGCGGAAGCAATGGCCAACGTGCGTTTCGTGATCACGCTCGACAGCGATACGCAGCTGCCGCGGGACAGCGCCCGTCGTTTGATCGAAACCATCGCCCATCCGCTCAATCGGCCAACGGTCGTCGCCGAGAAGCCGCTGCGGGTCGACGGATACGGCATCATCCAGCCTCGAATCAGCACGGCGCTGCCCAGCGCGACGGCTACGGTATTCACGCGTCTCTTCACCGATCCGATCGGGACCGATCCGTACACCAAAGCGGTTTCGGACGTCTATCAAGACCTTGCTTCCGAAGGTTCTTACGTCGGTAAGGCGATTTACGATCCGCGTTTCTTCAATCGGGTCATGAAAAACCGCTTACCCGAGGAACGCATCCTCAGCCACGATTTGATCGAAGGTGCGCACGTTCGTGTGGGTTATGCGAGTGACATCGAGCTGTATGACGATTTTCCCGGCGATTACATGAGCTACGCGCGCCGCCAGCATCGTTGGATTCGGGGGGATTGGCAAATTGCAGAATGGATCCTGCCCCGGGTACCCTCCGGCAGCGGCAAGCGCGTACCCAACCCGCTGTCGATCCTCAACCGCTGGAAAGTGTTCGACAATCTCCGCCGCAGCTTGGTGCCGGTGTCGCTAATGCTTTACCTGCTGGTCACATGGCTGATTTCGCCGGTATTGGGTGGCGTGTCCACCCTGCTCGTCGGCGGCCTGATGCTGTTCCAACCACTGGTACAGCCGGTAACCTGGATGACGACGTCGCCTGGATCGGCAAATTTCACGCTGCAGGAAGTGTGGCACGGCGTTCGACGCTCGCTCGTTGAAGCGGCCTTGATCCCCCATCAGACGGGTGTGGCTCTGGACGCAATTCTCAGGGTTTGGTACCGCCGCCTCGTGAGTCACCATCACTTCCTGGAATGGACGACGGCACAGATGACGGGATGGCGAACGACCGATCGGGCCCGGTCCTTCTCCAATACGCTGGGTGTCGTCAGCTTGTTTTCCATTGCAGTCGGCATCCTGGTTTGGCAGGTCCAGCCGATAAGTCTGTATGCCGCAGTTCCTTTCCTCATGCTGTGGTTCTTCAGTCCCTGGATCGGTTGGCGGCTGAATCAAGGACCGGATCGAGAAACGACTCAACAGCAGGTTTCCAGGCGAACGCGGCGCAGAATACGCAAGTGGACGCGCCGCACCTGGGCGTACTTCGAAGATTTCGTCACCGAAAAGACAAACTGGCTGCCGCCGGATAACTTTCAGGTCTCTCACCAGAATCATATTGCCGATCGCACGAGCCCGACCAACATCGGGCTGTGGGTGCTGTCCGCCCTGGGCGCCCACGATTGCGGTTATCTCAGTGCGGACAGCGTCATCGAGCAAGTAAACGCCACGATGAAGACTCTGGATCGGCTCGAGAAATATGAAGGTCATTTGTTGAACTGGTACAACATCGAGACGCTTGAACCGTTGGAACCACGCTACGTCTCTACGGTCGATAGCGGAAACCTCTTGGGATGCTTGTGGACGCTTGAAATTGGAATCGGGGAATTGTTGGATGCACCTCTGCTCGACCCCGTGATCCTGCACGGCGCGTGGGACACGCTGGATATTTTGAGGGACATTCTAAAATCCTCGCGACCCGACGATCCCCACATGCAGACCTTCAACAAGTTGGCGCAGACGTTGGAATCATCGCCGGGTAATCTCGAAGAGCTTATTCGCGCCATCCGCCATGCCAGCGGGCTGTCGATTGCGTTGTCCTACGGGCTGCGGCGCAGCGCCGGAACCGGCGACGGTGCGGCGTACTGGGCGGGCAAATTGGAGCGGCAGATCTCCCAGTGGATTCACACCGTGGATCGCTACATGAAATGGGCGGAGATCTTAACCATCGAGGCGGAGGAAGTCCTCGCGCCGTTGGGAACAGAAACATTGGATACCCGGCGGCACGCGCTTCGTGAAGCTCCTTCGCTGCGAGATTTGGCAGCCGGCGCTGTGCCTGTGATGCAGGCCATCGAAACCTCCATTCAGTCCAATGGCTCGCTGCCGCCATCGCTCACGGAATGGATCGAACGTTTGCGTGATTCTTTCTCCGAAGCGCGTTGGTTCGCGGGAGAAATTCTGGGGCAAGGGGAAGAACTGCTCGATGCCACTCGAGAGCTGGCCCGCAACATGAATATGCGCTTCCTGTATGACCCCGACCGCCGCCTCTTTACCATCGGCTACAACGTAAGCAACCAGCGCCGTGATGAGTCCTATTACGATCTGTTGGCCAGTGAATCGCGTTTGGGAAGCTTCGTCGCCATCGCGCGTGGGGACGTTCCCAGCGAGCATTGGCTGGCACTCAATCGACCTTACGGTTCCGTAGGAAATCATAGATTGCTGCTCAGCTGGACCGGTACGATGTTTGAATACCTGATGCCTCTGCTCCTGCAGCGCACGTACAGTAATTCCCTGCTGGACCTCGCCACGCACGAGGCTGTGGAGCTGCAGCGCCAGTATGCGGATCAACGCAACATCCCCTGGGGGATCTCCGAATCCGCTTACGGCGATCTCGATGTCAACAAGACGTACCAGTACAAGGCGTTCGGTGTGCCCGGACTGGGTTTGAAGCGCGGCCTGGAGGAAGACCTGGTTGTCGCACCTTATGCCTCCATGCTGGCTCTGATGGTGGAGCCGAATCAAGCGGCGCAGAATTTACGCCGACTGGCGAGCGAAGGGCTGCAGAGCCGCTACGGGTTTTACGAGGCGATCGATTTCACCCGCCAACGCAGGCGCGAGGGCGAACGCGGAATCCTGGTACGGGCGTACATGGCACACCACCAGGCGATGGGTTTTCTGGCCATGGTGAATCTGCTCCACGATAACAGCATGCAGCGGCGCTTCCATGAGGATCGACGCGTGCAGGCTACCGAACCACTGCTGTACGAACGCATCCCCGTCGCACCACCGATCTACGAAGTCTCAACTCGCGAACGTCCGACGACGCGTGCGACGACGGCCGAACTGGCGCCTTCCGTGAGTAAATTCGACACCGCCCAGACCACGACGCCGAGGACCCATCTGCTGTCCAACGGCAACATGGACCTGATGATCACCAACGCAGGCGGCGGCTACAGCCAGTGGAAAGACTTCGAACTTACCCGCTGGCGAGCCGATACCACACGCGATGCGTGGGGCAGCTTCTGCTATCTCCGCGATGTCGATAACGGACGGATCTGGTCCAACACCTATCAGCCGGTCGGAGGGGAGCCGGATAACTATTCCATTAATATGGCGATCGATCGCGCCGAGTTCCGGCGCAGAGACAACGGCATCGACACGGAAACCGAGATCGTTGTCTCGCCGGAGGACGACGTAGAAATCCGGCGCATGACCTTCATCAATCGTTCGAACCGCGCCCGGCGGATCGAGATCACCAGTTACATCGAATTATCCATGGCGCCGCACGACGCCGATCGACAGCACCCTGCGTTTAACAAGATGTTCATTCAGACGGAGGCGTTACCGCAGGTCGATGGTCTGCTTGCTTTCCGCCGGTTGCGGGATCCTGACGATACGCCGATCTTCGTCGCTCACCGTCTCACGCTTGAAAACGGGGAATCGAGCCTGATGCAGTACGAAACCGACCGGTCACGCTTCATCGGCCGCGGGCGTTCCACGGCAAATCCAATTGCATTAGAAGGCGATCTGAGCAACAGCAAGGGTTTCGTCCTCGATCCCATCCTGAGCATACGCAAGTTGGTGACGATACGACCTCGGCAGCGCCTATCCGTCTCCATGCTGCTGGCTGCGTCGAACGAACGCGAACAGGTCGTGCGTTTGATGGAAAAATACGGCGATCCTCGCGCCATCACGCGCAGCTTGGAGATGGCCTGGGTTCACGCCCAACTCGAACTGCGCTTGCTGCGCATTCAGCCGGACGACGCCCGTCGTTTCCAGCAGTTGGCCAGCGCCATGCTTTACCCGGACGCCTGGCTGCGGCCGCCGCCCGAACGGCTGGAACAGAATCATCTGGGCCAATCGGGCTTGTGGCCTTACGGCATCTCGGGAGATCTTCCCATCGCCGTGGTGAGCGTCGGTGAAGCGCGGGATCTGAGTACGGTGCGTCAAATGCTGCAGGCGCATACCTTCTGGCGCCAACATGGCTTGAAGTCCGATCTGATCATTCTTAACGAAGAGGCCAGCAGTTACGAAAAACCGCTGAACGAGCGATTGCAGAATTTGATCGAGACGAACTCGATCTATACCACCGTCGATCAACCCGGTGGGGTTTATCTGCGCAGTGTGGACCAGATTCCGGAAGACCATCTCACCTTGATCCTTTCCGCGGCCAGAGTGGCCCTGGTGGCAGCACGCGGACCGCTTTCGCAGCAGCTCGGCGTAACCCGTGAGTCGCCGGATTTGCCGACCGAATTGGTGCCGCGGAAAATCCAGGAGGAACCTTCCGCTCCGCTTCCGTTTATGGAATTGCCGTACTTCAATGGCCTGGGCGGGTTCACGCCCGACGGTCACGAGTATGCCGTTTATCTGGGCCCGGAGGATAACACGCCCGCACCATGGGTGAACGTGTTGGCCAATCCAAAATTCGGCGCCTTGATCTCCGAAAGCGGTTCGGGTTTTGTCTGGTACGGCAACAGTCAGCAGAATCGTTTGACCGGTTGGTCGAACGATGCGGTTTCCGATCCCGCCTCGGATGCTATCTACATCAGGGACGAGGATAGCGGCACCTTCTGGACACCGACGCCGAGACCCATTCGTGAATTGGATGCCTACCGCGCCCGTCATGGCGCAGGCTACAGCGTGTTCGAACACAACAGCCATGCCATCGAGCAAGAATTGGTCACGTTTGTGCCCATGAGCGATCAAGGTGGTGAGCCGGTACGCATTCAGCGGCTGCGGCTGCACAACGATTCGACGCAATCGCGGCGCCTCAGCGTGACTTT
Organism: Anaerolineales bacterium; assembly: GCA_034430695.1. GTDB lineage: Bacteria > Chloroflexota > Anaerolineae > Anaerolineales > E44-bin32 > WVZH01. The sequence goes on from DAOUEE010000178.1 coordinate 16,440, forward strand.
CTACGCCGATTTGGTGCTCGGCGAAGTACGTGAAGAAAATCAGATGCATGTCATCACCAAATGGGACGAAGACACAAATGTCTTGATGGCTTACAACCGTTACCACCCGGATTATGCCGACCGCGTGGTTTTCATCGCCATGAGTCCTGCGGCTGACGACTATACTGCCGATCGCACGGCGTTCATGGGGCGGAACCAGAGTCTCGCCAACCCGACTGCCATGCACCGCTCGCAGTTATCGCAGCGGGTAGGAGCGGGCTTGGACCCCTGCGCTGCGATGCGCGTGATGATCGAATTGGAACCCGGCCAGCGCGACGAAATAAACATCATGCTGGGTTCGGCGGATTCGCTGGAGGAGGCGGGTCGTATCATCCGCCATTTTCGTGGGGACACGCGAGTTGATGAAGCCCTGCACGAAACAAGCGGCTGGTGGGATAAATTCCTTGGTCGTCTGCAGGTCAGCCATCCGGAACTCTCCGTGGAATTCCTGCTCAACCGCTGGCTGCTCTATCAGACGCTGAGCTGCCGAATCTTCGCTCGCTCGGCGTTCTACCAGTCTGGTGGAGCTTTCGGCTTCCGTGATCAATTACAGGACGTGATGGCAATATTGCACGCTGCTCCGCAGTTCGCCCGCGAGCACATTTTACGCGCAGCAGTGCGTCAGTTTAAGGCAGGAGACGTCCAGCATTGGTGGCATCCTGCGAGTGGCGCGGGGGTTCGCACGCGCATTTCGGACGATTTGCTCTGGCTGCCTTACGTCGTCAATCAATACGTTCGGGTCACAGGGGATTTCGACATCCTCGAAGAGCAGCTGCCCTTCCTGGATGGGCGAAAGCTGCAGGACGATGAGAATGAAATCTACCTCGTTCCGGAGGTGAGTTCGGAACGTGCCTCTCTCTACGAACACTGCCGTCGTGCGATCGAGTACGGCGCGACAAGCGGTCCCCACGAATTGCCGTTGATCGGGACCGGGGATTGGAACGATGGATTGAACCGGGTGGGTGTTGAGGGGAAAGGCGAGAGCGTCTGGCTGGCCTGGTTCCTGATCGACATCCTGGATGGTTTTGCCGATCTGGCGGAAGAAACCGGCCGGCAGGATGAGGCGGCGGATTTCCGCAAGCGCGCCACCCGGCTGGCGGAAAATGTCGAAAAGGAAGCCTGGGATGGCGCCTGGTACCTACGAGCGACTTACGACGACGGTACGCCCCTTGGCTCGGCGAGAAATGTTGAAGCGCGCATCGATTCTCTACCCCAATCATGGGCGCTTATCTGTGGGGCCGCAGATCCGGATCGTTCGAAGACCGCACTCGAATCGGTGTGGGAGCAATTGGTGCGCGAAAAGGATCGCCTGGTATTGTTGTTTACACCGCCCTTCGATAGATCCGTGCAAAATCCCGGATACATCGCTGGCTATCCGCCCGGTGTCCGCGAGAATGGGGGACAGTACACTCACGCTGCCGTTTGGTTGGCGATCGCGTACGCGCGCATGGGGGACGGTGAACACGCGGCGCAGATTTTACGCATGCTAAATCCCATCGAACATACCCGCGAACCGCAGGACGTTGACCGTTATACGGTCGAGCCTTACGTGCTTGCTGCGGATGTCTACAACCTCACCGGCAAAGTGGGGAGAGGGGGTTGGACCTGGTATACCGGTTCAGCCGGCTGGATGTACCGGGCCTGGGTCGAAGAAATACTGGGTTTGAAGGTTCGGGGGGATGTGCTGCGCGTAGATCCCGTCATCCCTGCCGCATGGGACGATTTCAACATCCGTTATTCGTACCGCGAAGCAGTATACGAGTTGAAGGTCGAAAATCCGGATCACGTCGGCCAGGGAGTGGCGTGGATCGAGATGGACGGCAGACGCTTGGACAAGCCGATGTTGTCCCTGGATGGCAGCGCCGTGAAACATAAGGTGGTCGTACGGATGGGAATCCAGGAAGATTCAAACTCCAAAAAGCAAAAGGATTCGGCAGAACCGGCCGAGTCGGGTACCGATTGACCGCGCGGTGTAACGTTCGAATTCAAGGGGAGGCCACTTATTACTCCTCCGCTTCGAATTCATCCTTTGTGATGAATTCTCCCCCCGTGATTTGCTTATCGAGCAGTTGGCGCCGGAGATCGAAAGTGAGCGTCGCTTCGACGGGTTGGAAGCACAAATCGCTTCCGATGAGCGTTTTGCGAGTGTAGTAGACGTCCTCGCTGCCGCCCTCTCCGTAGCGCACAGTCAGGTCCGTCATTAAGTCGACGCGCGTCTTCAATTTCTCCCCGCAGCGATTACAACGAACGTAGATCCAAAGACCCCGGTCATCGGCGGACCGCAAAAACAAATCGCCTATCTTCTTCAGAAGGTTCATGTGGAAATGCGCCCCTTTCCAAAAAGGATCGGTCTATGCCTAATCATATCGCATCTTCGTCGGGTTCAAGGCGTAATCCAGGCGCGGCAACGTTCTTGAAACATAAAGCACTCATGCGCTATCGTATGAGTGCTTGAGGAGCAGTAGGCTCCTCGGGTAGGACTCGAACCTACAACCTAGCGGTTAACAGCCGCCCGCTCTGCCGATTGAGCTACCGAGGAAAGCAGGGGGCATTATAACCGTCCCGCACTCGCACCGTCAAGGAATCACACCTTGTTGACGTGCGCTCGTTGTGTGTCTCGCAGGCAGTTCCGGGTTGTCTCGAAGAGATTCCGCTATAATGGCTGCATGTGTGCCTCGAGCGAGAGAGTTCCGAAGCAGCCAAAACGCGCTTACGTTCCTCGAACGTTTGCCATATTGACTGCCATCATCGTGTTCGTAACGTGGCTTTTATCCACGCCGGACGGCTTGCTGGGCAAAGCGGATGCCGTCGGTTACGCGCTGTGCCATCGCATCGACCTGCGCTCTTTCCAACTCGGCACGCGGCAACTACCGCTTTGCGCTCGCTGCACCGGAATGTATCTCGGCGTGCTGCTCGGACTCGGGTTTTACATCACCCGCCGGACGAAAGCGGGTCGCTACCCCGATAAGGCCGTTTCTGCGACCCTCATTTGCTTCGCCGTCATCTGGGCCGTCGATGGGTTAAATTCGTACTTGCAGCTCCTGCCGATGGCGTCCGGCGTCTATCCTCCGAGCAACACGCTGCGCTTGATCACGGGCATCTTGGTAGGAATCTCTCTGGCGACTCTGGTTTACCCGGCTTTCAGCCAGTTTGCCTGGAAGGATGCCAGAAACGAGCCGGTGCTGCGTTCGTTCAAGGATCTGGGTCTGCTTCTGCTGATATCCGCTGTCCTGGTGGCTTTGATCCTCGATGGAAATCCGTTGATCCTTTATCCGCTGGCAATCGCCAGCACGCTGTCCGTGTTCCTCATATTGACGATCGTATACACCTCGGTCGTGTTGGCTGTCTCGCGCCGGGAAAATCAGGCCGAGCGCTGGCGCGATTTATTCACGCCCATCGTGATCGGATTGACCCTGGCCGTGATCCAAATCGGGGCCATCGATTGGCTTCGCTACACATTGACGGGAACCTGGGAGGGTTTTCATTTTTAGCTGTTTCTACTCCCGCCGAACGGGAATCCCGGTTCATGAGAAATGTGTGGTATAAGCAATATTGATTGATACGAATCGGATGTTGTTGGAGATGCGGAGGGGAAGGTGGTGGAAAGTATCGCGGGATTATTTGCGGCATTCGGCCTTTCGGCAAGCGCAGGCCTGAACGCGTACGTGCCGTTGTTGATCGTGGCGCTAATGGCACGCTTCACGGATTGGATCACGCTTTCCAAGACGTGGGAACCGCTTACCAGTTGGTGGACGATCGCGGTGTTGGTGATTCTGGGGGTGATCGAATTCTTCGTGGACAAGGTGCCGGCCGTCAATCACGTCAACGACGCCATCCAGACCTTCATTCGCCCGACGGCGGGCGCCATATTGTTCGCCGCAAGCACGAGCGCGGTCACCAACATCCATCCCGTGCTGGCGATCATCGCCGGCATCCTGGTTTCGGGCAGCGTGCACGTGGCCAAGTCGGCCGCCGTTCGCCCGGCGGTCACGGCGACGACGGCCGGCGTCGGCAACGTCCCGGTGAGCGTCGCCGAGGATGTGACGGCCACGGTGATTTCGATTCTGGCCGTCGTGCTGCCTGTGGCCATCGCCGCACTGCTCATCATGTTTACGGCATTCGTCGTCTGGTGGCTCTGGCGTAAGGCGAATATCCAAAAGGCAATGTAGACATAAGTCGCAATGTATGTTTAATATAAATGTATAGACTGACATCAACAAAACGTCAGTCTATTTTATCTTCATTACACAAATACTTTGTAAAAGTCTAACTCTCCGAGCTCATCCTCAATCTGAGTTGTTCTGAATTATTGGTTTGAGAATTATTGGAATATGTTGGCCAGGTGATTTCATATTCATTAGCTTCGTTGCCCCAGTTTGTCCAATTCTTTCTTCCACCTCGTGCAAATAATTCAAGAAACGGGTTAGGACTACATTCCTCGATAATATCGTAGAGCTCATCTGGTTTTCTTGAATGCTCACGTTTTCTCGAAGGAATAATATTCACTTGGCTTCGGCCAGGTTTTAGTGTTCTTAAATTACCTTTCACACCAAATAGTATCATTTCTGTAACATTACGAAAGTAGAAACCAACTCCTCTTCCATCTGGCCCACCATCTTTTCTTATCTTGTACCATATCAGATTTGTTTTATATGTGAATCCCCACTTCTCCATTACGCTGAGACCTTCTGCTATTAACGCATTTGGTACCCATAGGTATAAGTGACTTTTATCTCTAGTAATTTCATTCACTGGAATTGATATGATCTCATCTAACGATAAAGTTGGATATCTTGCAAGCCTTTTATGCTCTGGTGCGACCTTACCTGTGGAATTTTTAAAACGCCAAGGAGGATCTGCGAGTATAGTGCCATACTTACCTTTAACTTCGTTCTTAAAATCAGTCGCTACTCCTCTGGCAGTACCCATTAGTGAATTCCTTTCGGGGGTTTCTAATATACGTGTTTTGTATGGAAAGGTTTTTTGTGCCCGTATTTAAGTATAGCACATATGTTTCATTAGCTCAAATTGTGTGATTAT
>DAOUEE010000179.1:0-5003 GCA_034430695.1 Anaerolineales bacterium
CGTATCACCTCAGTCGCGTTGCACATTGGGCTCAATTACATGCTGTGCGACATTTTGCCACTGGTATCGAGCGCCAGATTGTCAATCAACCAGGAGCAGAAATCATACAATTGCATTTTTACCTTCTCGCAAATGGAGATCGACTGGCCAATTTTATCGAGTGGAGCGCAATGTTATGTTCGTTGATCGGTGTTTCTTTAATCGCAAAGCAGTTTGGAGCTCAACCGTCATCCCAATGGATATCGGCCGTGTTTGCAGCTACGCTACCGATGGGACTCGTTCAAGCGAGTAGTACGATGACGGATTATGTCATTTCTTTTTGGATGGTCTGAGTTGCCTCAGAAAGTCTCTTAATGATTAAAATGCACGAGAATCGAAGTGTAGTCATGCTGGGATTGGCAACGGGTTTAGCGATCCTGACTAAAGAAACAGCATATCCATTCTTAATTCCTTTTACTCTCGCAAACTTCATAAAATTTCTATGGCCTCCTTCTAGAGAGTCCTTGTTTTCCTCGATAAAAGCCGTTGCGATTGTCTTGCTTGTCGTTGCGCCCCTCAATGGAGGGCACTTTATTCGTAATTATTCACTCTATCAGAATCCAATCACTACGAAGCAATATGCCAGTTACCATTTAAACGAAGAATTTTCACCAAGAGTATTTATCTCGAACATCGTACGCCATGCAAGTTTACATACTATGACACCTTGGCCTGCGGTGAAGGAATGGTTGAGTTCCGTTATCTTGAAAATACACGTTAAGCTCAACCAGTCGCGATCGGATCCCCTGACAACTTTAGCGGGTGAAGAGTTCAGAATTCCAGGGTATACCAAGTCTGAAGCATTGTCGGGCAATCCATAGCACGCGCTGCTAATCCTGCTGCTTTTTCCCATACTATTATTCGCCAGGTGGCCGAGAAATAGACTCGTTTGTTTATTCAGCCTGCTTGTAGTATTCACATTAATATTATTTTGCTTGATTTTCAAATGGCAGATTTTTGCCAGACGTCTTCACCTTCCATTCTTTATTTTATTCTCGCCGCTCATTGGAATCGGTTTGAAGCGGATTCTCTCGCTGAATGGCTCGCGATTCGTTGCGGTTGCGTTGATCGTGTTGGCTTGGCCGTGGTTGGTCCACGTTCAAGGGAGGCCGATCATAGAAAGCGATTACACATCTTCCGTCAGTGTAATTGGAAGAACGTGCGAAGAGATGATCGAAGAGATGTACAGCCAACATATTCAAATCGTAAATCTTATCAAAGCTGAAGGATGCAAAAATATTGGCCTTAATTTATCGGGAGATTCGGCGGAATATCCGTTATGGATGCTATTTGGATCACCTGAATCCGATGTGAGGTTCGAATGGTTTGTTGCAGGGACTCCTTCAGAACGCTACATTGACCCAGATTTTAAGCCATGTGCATTAATATGTAAAAAATGCCCCAAGGAATGGGTTGAGTTTCAAGGATTACCATTGCATTCTGAATGGGGAGGCTTCGGCTGTTTATGCATCAGTGTCAAGCTCATAGTGATTAACAAGAATAGCATCCTATGACTAGTATCTAATATACGTTTAACTCTCGCCCATCCGTGTTTACAATCTACATGGGAATATACCTACCTCAAGATGCATATGTTACAATCCAGCGTCGCGGCTTTACCTCCCCGAAATACCTGGCGCCGGTTATCCCGACGGAAAGAATGCGGGCATTTCGTGAGAAGGAGTGCGATAATAACAACGACGGAACGAGGAATGAATGGCGGAAGATTCTACGGCACAAAACGTCAAGATCAAACTCATCGAACCCTGCGGCGGGGAACTCGTCAATCTTCGACTACAACCCGAGGAATTGGCTGAACGAAAGGCATACGCATCGAAGCTGCCTTCGATCCAGGTGTCGTCGCGAATTGCCTGCGATCTTGAACTGCTCGCCGTTGGCGCTTTCTCGCCGCTCGACCGTTTCATGGGAGCTGAAGATCACCGGCGGGTCGTAAATGAGATGCGCCTGTCCGGCGGACACCTGTTTCCGATTCCGATCACGCTGCCCGTCGATTCGGGAGACGAGATCAAGCTCGATACTGACATCGCCCTGCGGGACGCGAAGAACAACCTGCTCGCCGTGATGACGATCGAAGAGATCTACGAGTGGAATCACGATGAAGTTGCCCGGAAAGTCTTTCGCACACAGGATTTGAGACATCCGCTGGTCGCCGAGATGCACCGCTGGGGAAAGCTCAATCTATCCGGAAAGCTGCAGGTTCTGCAGATTCCTCCCCATTTCGACTACCAGGAACTGCGTATGATTCCCCAGGAGACCCGGCAGAGGCTGCTGGCGTACGGCCGCGCCAACGTCGTTGCCTTCCAGACGCGCAATCCGCTCCACCGGGTGCACGAGGAACTGACCAAACGCGCCACGCAAGAAGTCGATGGCGTGCTCCTGCTCCATCCCGTAGTGGGTATGACCAAACCCGGCGATGTGGATCATTTCACGCGCGTGCGCACCTACAAGGCGCTCGCTTCGCGTTACTACGATCAGGATCGCATCTTGCTGGCGCTGCTGCCCCTGGCAATGCGCCTGGCCGGCCCGCGTGAAGCGCTCTGGCATGCCCTGATCCGCCGCAACTACGGCGCCAACCACATCATCATCGGCCGCGATCACGCCGGACCGGGGAAAGACTCACAGGGCAACCCGATCTATGGTCCCTATGAAGCCCAGGAATTGGTGTCCGAATACAGCGAGGAACTTGGCGTGAAGATGCTTCCTTTTCGAAGCCTGGTCTATCTTCCCGACGAGGATCGTTACGAAGAGGTCAGCAAAGTCCCGCAAGGTGCCCAGACCGCTTCGATTTCCGGAACGCAAGTCCGTGAGGAATACCTCAACAACGGCGTCGAACTGCCGCAGTGGTTCACGCGTCCTGAAGTGGCCGAAATCCTGGCTGAAAGCTATCCGCCGCGGCATCGACAGGGCGTGTGCATCTGGTTCACCGGCCTGAGCGGCGCCGGAAAATCGACCATCGCCTCCGTGCTGACCGTGCTGCTGCAGGAACACGGGCGGCACATCACCGTTCTCGACGGCGACGTCGTGCGCACGAATCTTTCCAAGGGCCTGGGCTTCAGCAAAGAAGACCGCGACATCAACATCCGGCGCATCGGTTTCGTCGCCGCCGAGATCGTACGCCACGGCGGAATTGCCGTGTGCGCGGCAGTGAGCCCGTATCGGGCGACGCGCAACGACGTGCGCAACATGGTCGGCAAGGATCATTACGTCGAAGTGTTCGTCGACACGCCGCTGGAAGTGTGCGAACGGCGCGATGTAAAAGGATTGTATGCCAAGGCGCGGCGGGGCGAAATCAAGGGCTTCACCGGCATCGACGACCCCTACGAAGCGCCCCATCACCCCGAAATCGCCCTGGATACCGTGAACAACACGCCGGAAGACAACGCCCGTTTGATTCTGGAATATCTGCAGGACAAAGGTTTCGTCAGACGCGGGGATGCAGACGAGAAAGCCTCGCGCTGACGCAGCGCAACACACCGATCGCTTCATTACGGAAAGGAACAGCAGCGCTGCTGCGTGAATGAAGCTGCACAGGATGGGGATAATGGGGAGAGTTCGAGTTACGGCTTTCCCAACAGGTTGAAAATTGTGGAGTTTGTACCCACTGCGATCGCGGACATCATCCGCATAAAGCCCAGAGTCTACGAAGACGACCGCGGCTTTTTTTTCGAGACCTACCAGTCCCGTCTGTTCGAAAAGACGGGCATCCCCTTGAATTTCGTCCAGGACAACCACGTGGGTTCGAAGCGCGGTGTCCTGCGCGGCATGCATTACCAGATTCAACACGCACAGGGCAAGCTCGTGCGCGTCGTCGTTGGCAAGGTGTTCGACGTGGCGGTCGACTTGCGCAGGAGTTCGCCTACGTTCGGCCGGTGGGTAGGGGTTACGCTCTGCGCAGAGGCGAAAGAGGAGTTGTGGATACCTTCCGGATTCGCGCACGGCTACTACACGCTGTCGGATTGGGCGGAAGTGCTGTATAAAGTAACCGATTTCTACGCCCCCGATTGGGAACGCACGCTGCTCTGGAGCGATCCACATCTGGCGATCGAGTGGCCGATCCCGGGAGGGCAAACACCGATCCTCTCCAACAAAGACGCTCGTGGTGCGCCGTTCCGGCAGGCCGAATGCTACGAATGAGAGCGCGTTCATGCTGAGGGATATGGGTTTTCTGCAAGAGAAGCGGGCAGAATGAATAACGTTCTGGTCACCGGTGGCGCGGGGTTTATCGGTTCGAATTTCGTTCGCCATTTACTGCGCGAAGAACCGGCGGTGAAGATCGTCAACCTCGATAAGCTGACCTACGCCGGCAGCCGGGAAAATTTAATTCAGCTTAGCGATCCACAGCGCCACCATTTCGTGCAGGGCGACATCTGCGATCAAACATTCGTGGAAGACCTGATGCGCGCGCACGAGATCGATACGATCGTTCACTTCGCGGCAGAATCCCACGTGGATCGTTCGATTTCTGGCCCGGCGGCGTTCATCCAGACGAATATTGTAGGAACGTTTTCGCTTTTGGAGGCTGCTCGAAAAGTCTGGATCGATGAAAAGAGGCTTCCATCGGAGCCGGTTCGCTTTCACCACATTTCTACCGACGAGGTCTATGGCTCGCTCGGTCCGCAGGACCCGGCTTTCTCCGAAACGACCGCCTATGCACCCAACTCGCCCTACGCGGCATCGAAGGCGGCCAGCGACTACCTGGTGCGTGCCCACGCACACACTTATGCTCTGCCGGTCACGGTCTCGAATTGTTCCAATAATTATGGTCCCTACCAATTCCCCGAGAAATTGATTCCGCTGGCGATCTCCAACGCTTTGGCCGGGAATCCCCTGCCGCTTTACGGTGACGGAAAGCAAATTCGCGATTGGTTGTACGTCGAGGATCACTGCGAAGCGCTCTCGCTGATCCTGCGTAACGGCCGCCCCGGGGAAACGTATAATATCGG
>DAOUEE010000180.1:0-3430 GCA_034430695.1 Anaerolineales bacterium
ACCCTGCGGAAGGTTTCTACGCCATCACCCGAATCCGATATGCGAAAGTCTGCGTCTTGATCGCGGTTGGCGAAGAAGGCGTCGCAGATCGGAATTTCGACCGTTTTGATTTCTCCTGTTCCAGTTTTGATGACCATCCTGGTATCTTTGTATTTTCCGTCCCCGTACGGTCCGCCACTTCGCGCATCATACTGGATATTAAAGGTATCCGTTCCCTCATCGAGATACTCAATGACGAACACAGCCCGCGACGTTGGAGAACCTTCATAAAGGAATTCATCATCCACACGGAATTGGATGTAGTAATCCGGATCATTGTTCCCGTCGTTCGATAAGAGGGGTGACCCATTTCCGGAACGAAAACCGGTTCCACCTTCGTCGGGCAAGGCGATCGTGCGGGTATCATGATCCCCTCCGGGAACGATGCTCAGTCCAGCGTACGCTTCCTGAGGTTGATATGACGCTTCGTCGCCGAACACATCTTCGGTGGGGGTGACAGTCGGCGTGATCGCGGTTGCAGTTGGTGGTTCAAGTATTTCTGTTGAAGCCGGGGGTGTTTCCGTGGATGGATTACAAGCTGCAACAAGAGGAACGATCATCAGACATAGAAATACTTTCACAAGCCGTGTTCGTAACATCGCTGTCTCCTTTGATATTCGCACTTATTTGAATTCAATCTGTCCGGTTCACAAAGTTACTTCAGCCTTACTCCTGCCACAATTTTAAACCTGTTTCAGTCCCAATTTACTTTCCTCGACGGAACACCCGTGTCCCACTACAAAACCATTATATGTCCTTTCGGGGCGTTGCAAATCCGCAGCAAATACTAACACGATCGCCTCGCAAGTTTGCCGGCGGGCTGATCCGCCACGGGGAACACGAGCGGCGGATCGAAAGCCGACATTTCCGCAAATGGATCATTACAACACCCTTATCGAATTTGTGCTTGATCACTTCTAACCACATTACGCGTCAGAGTTAATCTGCGGTGATTGCTTAATCATAGTTTGTTTTCGTTTGACTGCGATGAAAATAGCAACACACAAGCCCACAAGCCCCGTCAGGAATAAACTGGCAATTCCGCAAAGCATCGAGCTCCCAACCTTTGCAAAGATATTAAACATTTCCCATACGAGATTCGGCCCTACGGCCACCACGATGTTCGGTCGAGTACTTTCATCCGCATGTCGACACGTAAGTGTGTAGCTGCCTGGATGATTGATGGCAATGCTCATCAGTAGCACCCCAATACGTTCCCGATCTCTTGACTGGTAGGTATTGTTCTCCACGAAATCCGGTACGGCGGCAATCCTGGCGTCGTTTGTCTTTGAGGTTAGATTGCATACCAGGGAGGGAGGTTGTTTTCCGGTGTCGTATTGCACGTCGTTCACAACGCTGCGGTACTCGTAATACACCCCGTATGCACCGGGATTTGCAAAGTCGATATCAATGGAACCGGGAACGACCAGTTGTGTCAGCTCGTCGATGTCCAATTGCTCTTCCAATGCGCCCGGGAGGTTGGGAAACCGTTGATAAACAACCACTGTCGTTAGCAGGCACACAAGGGTGAGTGCTAGCCCAGCGAAAGCATAAACCCAACGACGATTTTCAACATTCTTGATATTCATCTTGATCACCTTTCATGCATTTTTATATTCAGGATCAGGCTTTTCTGATCGGCGAGCGATCTGGCAAAGCGTTCGCTGCGATCCGCCTTTACAACAGACTGTCGAAAGAACGCTTCGTATCATTCCAAAACCCGTGTGGCCCAGGATCATGAGCTCGAGCCCGTTGTATTTAGGCGGTCAGATCTTGCCCATTTACGATTCGGCGAGGCGTTCCTATTCGCCTTCCTGCTGCATCTCGTTGTCTTCCGGGAGTTGAAAGACTTCTTCCACCGTTTTGCCAAACGCCCTGGCGATGCGGACGGCAAGGATCAGGGAAGGCACATATTTTTCCTGCTCCAGGGCGATGATTGTCTGGCGGGTGCAGCCGCACAGGTCGGCCAGTTCCTGCTGGGTCATTTCGCCCTTCGCGAAGCGCAGCTTACGGATTTGGTTATTTATTTCACCTTTCGCCATTGCTGCTCATTTCCCTGTGCAAGGCCAAAGTGGTGGCAGATTGTGCAAGCAATCCGAAGCAGGCGGTGGCATATGCCAGGAACCACATCCAACCGACGGGCAGACTCCCCGATGTTTCATAGCCAAGGAATAGGGAGATGCAAGCGGCAAAAACGAAGACCAGCACCGCGACCAGGGCGATCTCGTTGGCTTGGCGGGCAATCTCCAGATCGCGCTCGTCTCGTATGCGAGCTTTGCCATTTGATTTCTCTCGGGTCAGGTAGAGCATCCCGATGTAGCCAATAAACCCGGCTGCCAGGATCAGCGCGGCGGCCAGCATGCGGATCGAATCGTCAGCGTAGGTTGCCGCCCCACCGCCCAGGAAGAACACCAACCCGAACGACAATGTCACCAGCCCCCAGATCCCCAATCCATACTGCGCTCTCATTTTTGATTGTGTCATCATACGTACTCCAAGTGTAAATATTTTCTTACATATTGTAAGAATTTATTTACTCAATGTCAAGGATTTCTTGCATCATATATCGATTGCTTTACGAGGAAACTGAAGGGGAAGATCCTTTGTTTTGTAAAGGAGAAAAACTAGATCCGTAAATGGATAATGACTCAACCGCAACTCAATCGAGTGGCATTATGGTCTTACTAAACAATTAACATGTATTAATTCAATAAACGAGACCACACTCAATAAATTCGAAATAAAGGATCCGTTGGCCGTGTGGTTTCCTGTACCACAGCCATGCCATATTCAATTCAATACAAGGATTCGAATTCTCTTCTCCTGACAGGTGATCGATCGTGTGTTCTCCGATCGGGACAGCGGGTTTGTTTCGGTGGTTGTCCCACGATCCTGTTCGAAAGCGACCAATTGTAAGATTCGAGAATCGCTATTCTATTGGAACTGATTTACCTTGTGCTAACGGATATGACTTCTCGCGTCGAGGTTGCTCCCTCAACCTCCTCACCGGTCTGCTATCCGGCTGCTTTCCCTCTGTCGATCTCCCGGTTGCGATATCCCTCATAGTCGGGCACCAGGCGATCGTATTCTCCATCCATCAACGGGGAGGAGATCATAAAATCCGCTGTGGAGCGGTTGCAGGCGATGGGAATGTTCCACACCACTGCCATGCGCAAGAGGGCTTTTACATCCGGATCGTGTGGCTGCGGCTCGAGTGGATCCCAGAAAAAGATCAGAAAATCGATCTCGCCGTCAGCAATCTTGGCCCCAACTTGCTGGTCACCGCCCAACGGGCCGCTTTGCAGTTTCGTGATTTTAAAGTCGAGCTCTCGTTCCAGCATCTCACCGGTCGTGCCCGTGGCATAAACCTTGTGGTGCGCCAGGAGATCGC
>DAOUEE010000181.1:0-18240 GCA_034430695.1 Anaerolineales bacterium
GCGCCTCATACGCCATTCTCGACATCGAGGCCAGCACCTGGGAGATGCGCCGGATCGTCTACGACATCGCCCGGGTGCAGACCCGAATCCTCGAAGCCGGCTTACCCGAACGGCAGGCGCAGCGCCTGAATTCCGGTTGGTAACGGGGAACATTCTTCCGCAAGAAAACGTCCTTTCAGCGAACATGATCCTTCATTCACATAGGAGACATTCGCCATGAAGAAAGCCAATATCCTCACTTTGCTCATTATTTTCGGATTCCTGGTCACGGCCTGCGGTGCGGCGATGCGTTCCGCGCCAACCATGTTAGAAGGCGGCCAGGGTGTATCTGTATCTTACGACGTGGCCGGTGAAAGCTATGATTATGAACTCGCGGAATCCGGCTACGCGGCCCCCAGGGATGCACCCGTTTATTCTATGGACAATTCCACGGAAACCTCACTCAACGAACGCATCGTCATCCGCAACGCCAATCTCTCTCTCGTCGTCAACGATCCGACCGAATCCAGCGATCAGATTGCCGCGATGGCCGAAGAGATGGGTGGATTCGTGGTCAACATGAATGTGTACCAAACTACGTTCGACAGCGGCGTTGAAGGCGAACGCGCATCGATAACCATCCGCGTACCGGTAGAGCGCCTGGACGAAGCCCTCGAAACGATCAAAGTCGGTGCCATTGAAGTTCGCAACGAGACGGTTTCCGGCCAGGATGTAACGGAAGAATTTACCGATTTACAATCGCGGCTGCGGCATTTGGAAGCGGTCGAACAGCAACTGCTGGGTTTTCTCGATGAAGCCAGAGACACCGAAGATGCCTTGAGTGTATTCTCACAATTGGAACAGAAACAGGCTGAAATCGAGGTCATCAAGGGACGCATCCAATATCTGGAAAACTCGGCCAGACTCTCGATGATTTCAGTCGAGCTGCAGCCGGATGTCGCCGAACGGCCGCTTCAGATCGGCAACTGGCGTCCTGTGGGAACCGCCAAGTCGGCGATCGAAGCGCTGCTCAACACGCTGCAGTTCCTCGGCGACGTGTTGATCGTACTCGTGCTGTACGTCCTGCCAGTCGCCGTCGTGATCGTGATCATCCTCTGGCCGCTGCGAAAGCTGTACCGCCATTTCCGGCCGAAGAAAGAGAAAGCGCCCGTCAAAGAGGAATAAGCAGATCGCCGATGCAACGGTTCGATACCGGTATCCATTCCGGAACCGGGGCAGAGAAAGTCGAAGAGCGATCCGCAGATCGCTCTTTTTCTCAAAATCTTGTCGGATCAAGAAATTGGATTGAACAGGTCAATCCGGTGCCTGCCCCTCGATGGCGCCGCGCACCTGTGCGACCAACTCCCCAAATACAGGGGTGTGAGCCATCTCAAGACGCCTTGGGCGCGCCAGGGGGATGGTTAAGTCCATTCGCAACCTCGCCGGCCGGTCGCTCAACACGAGGACCCGATCGGCCATGAGCACCGCTTCGGAGATCGAATGCGTCACCATCACGATGGTCACGGTGCGCGCCGACCAGATGCGCATCAATTCCGTTTCCATCCGTTCACGCGTGAGCGCATCCAGAGAGCCAAAAGGCTCATCGAGAAGCAGGATGTCCGGCTGATGGACCATCGCCCGAGCGATGGCGACGCGCTGCGCCATACCGCCGGAAAGATCACGCGGGAGAGATTCTTCAAACCCATTCAATCCGACGAGATCGATCATGGCTTTCGCCCGGCGCTCGCATTCTTGCTGCGAGAGGCTCTGCAGCTCCAAAGGAAGGAAGATGTTGCTGAGTACGCTTCGCCAGGGCATTAGATTCGCATCCTGAAACACAAAGCCGATGCGCCGTCTGGGACGCGAAAGCCGCTCCCCTTCGAAGATCACCTCGCCTCCCGTCGGCAGGAGCAGCCCGGCAAGAAGGCGCAGCAGAGTCGTTTTCCCACAGCCGGACGGACCGACCACGCAGACGAATTCCTGGCGGCGCACCTCGAATTGCACGTGCTGTAAAGTACACAAGCCGCCGTTCCCGTTGGGGAAGGTCATCGATAGATCGTGAGCGGTCAGAATCGATTCTCGCATTGGCTACGGCAAATAATCGTTGGTGTACGCCTGGCTCAAGTCAACCGGCTCCTGGAGGAATTCCAGCTCCAATAGAACCGACTGCATGTTCTCCCAGGCATCCGCCTCCGAATACCCCAATGGATCGGCGATCCAATACTCGATACTCGCCTCGAGAACTTTATACTGGATGGTCTCGTCGGCCTGTGCCAGGCCCTCCACATAATCCTTGGCAATTTCGTAGGCATCACCGGGGTTGACGATCGTTTCCTGGATGCCACGCAGGACGGCCCTAACCATGCGCCGCACGAGATCGGGATTCTCGGCGAGAGTCTTTTCATTGGTGATGAGCCCGTTCGACGGCAGTTTCACATAATCGGCAACGGGCATAACCACAACCGGGAAGCCTTGTGCTTCCAGCTTAACGGGCTCGTTGTTGGCGTAAACGACCGCTGCGTCGACCGTCCCTTGAAACAAGGCTTCCGCCTGGGTGAAGCCGATCGGATCCAGGATGATGTCTGCCTCCTTGATTCCGTTGGCGCCCAGAAGCGCCCGCAGACCGATGTACGAGGCGCCGTACACGCCGGGGAAACCGACGTGTTTGCCAACCAGGTCGGCGGGCACGTTGATACCGCTGTCGGCGGCCGCGGCGACGGCGATGGGATAATCTTGCCACCACGCCATCACGTAAACCACAGGCAGGTCTTGCGCTCGAGCCAGGAGCACCTGTTCGCCGGATACGACCGCAAACTGGATTTCGTCCGCTCCCACGAGCTGTACGGATTCGGACTCGGCGAGATGTTCAAATTGGACCACGATACCGTCGTCCTCGAAATAGCCTCGCGAATCGGCGACGTAGAAAGGCGCAAACTGCACGTCCGGCCGATAACTCATGACGATGCGCAGATGGTCCGCTTCCGCTGTTGCTTGATTATCGATCTTCGATTGGCAAGCCCCGATCGCCAAGGCCACAGCAATAGTGATAAACAGCTTTCCTTTCACCAGGTCATTCCTCCTTTAATTCGATGGTGTTAGATGCCAAGCCAAAACCCGCCGTTCGACGGCGGTCACCAGGCCGTAAAGAACGAGCGCCAGCGTGATCAGCATGATCACCGCCACGAACACCAGGGAAGTATCGAACACGCCGCGCCCCACGTTGATCAAAAAACCCAATCCTTCATCGGATCCGACGAATTCGCCGACCACTGCTCCGATGACCGAGAGAGTCGCGCCCACCTTGAGCCCGCCGAAAAGCACCGGAAGCGCCGCCGGCACTTCGAGTTTGAGAAATATCTGCCAGCGAGTTGCCCGCAACGAGCGCATCAAATCGCGCAGGTCTTCAGGGACGGACCGGACGCCTACGACCGTGTTGACCAGAACCGGGAAAAACACGATCAGGGCGCTGATCATGATTTTTGAAATTTGGCCCGGGCCGAACCAGATGACGAGCAAAGGTGCAATGGCAACGACCGGCACAGATTGAGAGGCGACGATGTACGGAGACAGCAGGCGTTCGATCGTGCGCGATTTTGCAACGGCATAACCGACTAAAGTTGCGGATGACAAGCCCAACACCAATCCACCCAGGACCTCGATCAAGGTCGCGATGGTGTGGTGGAGCAGACTCCCGTCAGATAAGGCTCGGAGGAAACGATCGAACACTGCGCCGGGGGGCGGAAGGATAAACGCAGGCAATCCGCTCAAGCGGCTGACCCCTTCCCAAAGGCAGAATCCAAGTAATACGGCGACGAGAATGCTCCACGTCGGTGATGGAATCTTGACTCGCAGTTTCCTGTTCGCGCTCATCCATGATCCTGTTCGACGAGCCGCACTCGTGCGGCAACGTCAAACGCCCCAAAGGGCATCCTTCGGGGCGCAGGCATACAGCGTGAGAGATTTGCAGCGATACACAAGCCCCGAAGAGGATTCTCTTCGGGGTGCACACCACAACCTCGGCAGCGTCGACCGCTGCTTCGTGTGGAGCCTTCTTCCATCCGGACTGTACCGTCGGCACCGTAATTACAACGGTTCTACGCGGCTGCGTTCGCGGGCTTTACCGCCGATCGGGAATTGGGCATCCCTGCCCTCACCCTGCCCCGAAGGCTTACTTGTTCAAATTTTCGTTATTATACCCCATATCCGGGGTGTGGTTAACCCTCGAACGATCGAGTAGAAGAATACTCCCCAGCATGATCAGTTCGATGAATACCGAAATGAGCCGCATCGAAGCCGCGGCAGCCAGCAGGGATTCGACCGGAAGTAAAGGTCCGAGAACCAGAATGAAACTGCCTTCACGCACGCCGATGCCGCCGGGGACAAATGCAAATATCTGGCCGATCAACCGGCTGAAAGGATACGCCGAAATCACGACGGGAATCAGATCCGGTCGATCTGACCAGGCAGGATAAATTGCTGTGAGGACGAGCATGCCCGCCAGTCCCTGGGCGAGGTTCGCCGCCACGAAGCGTAAAAAAGCACCCGTTCTGCGTGAGGGAGTCAATTCATTACTGGTCGATTCGAGAATGGGCTTATGCAGAAAACGGGATGAGATGCGGAGAATCCAATCCGGCACGATCAAGGTCAGCAGGCAGAAAGCAATTCCTGCGATCGACAGCAGCGTGCGGTACGGGATCACGAACGGCGGCAGTGCCTCTTTGGGATAGGACAGGAAGGCAACCGACGCCAGCAATATCGTGCCGCTGGCCAGGTAGATTTGTTCGAAGAGAACGCTGGTAAAACCAATCGCCCGCCGCAATCCTTCTCGTTTCAGCATTTCGATCTTCCCACTGACGTTCCACAACGTTCCTGCAGGAAGGTAGCGGGTGATGAAGGTGACGAAGAATATCCGCAGTAGCATGATCCCTGAAAAATCGGTTCCGTTCGACACGTCTTGGATCCAGCGCAGCAAACGGATCCACGTCAGGCTGTAGATTAGGTAGAAGAGAATCAGCAGACCCGAGGCGCAGAGTATGGGTAAAAAATCGAACGAAAGCCCGACAGCGCTTACCTCGTGCCAGCGGAGAACGATGTAGCGTGTGAGGTAGATAATCAGGGCCAGGCTGAATATTATCTGCAGCGGCCGGGTGAGCGCCTTCAGTAATTTACGTCCCATAGGAAATCGAATAGCAATCCCAGCTTCCATTTTCTCCACAGCAGAAAGAGTAAGTATTTTCGACGGTAGCGCAAATAGCGCATGATTTGGCGGAACAAACCGGCCAGGCGTTGGAGACGCGCCCTCGCGATAAACCCTCGAGGAAGAGCGGGATTCTCCGTCACGAGCTCATACCCCAATACCTGCATCTGCTCATGCGTCAGGGCTTCGATGACTTCGACATCGGCATTCGACAGACGGGTCTTCCATTTGTCGATAAACTGATCGGTAGGTCTGCGGTCCAAGTTGGCGTGGATGTTCTGGTAGAACTCGGAATATTCCTCCGCGGAGGACGGGTCATGTTGAAGGAGCGCCGGATCATAGGCGAGGCCCAAGAAGTCAAGAATCCGTTTTAACACTCTCTGCGGATCACGAACCATGTCTTCATAATGCACCCGAGTGACCTGTTGAGGGTGCTTCTCTTCGAGTTCGAGACCCTTGGAAACGTCCATCCGCCATCTCAAGGAGGCGTGGTACGCGTTGCTGACGTGCACGTCGGAATGAACCAGGGAATTAACCACGGCGCGGGGATCCCGTACGACGTGAATGAACAGCGCCCCGGGGAAATGATGCAGCAGCAACTCTGTTTCACGCACGAACCTCGGCGTCTTCTGCCCCCAACGTTTTTTCCCTCTGGCGCGAAGGTAAATCTGATGGAGTTCGTCGATCACTTCGGAAATCGTACGACATCCCGCAAAGTCATCCGCCTGCGGTTTGATTCCCCATTCCATGATTTCAGGCTCCCGCACGAGCATGGGAAGCAGGTCCGTGAGTTCGTTGCGCGAGGCGGCCTTGAGGTAGTCGATGATGAACAGAGATTCAAGGGGTATGGCGATATCCGCATGGCGATTCAAGATCGTCCGCAGCAGAGTCGTCCCACTGCGGCCGCATCCGACGATGAAAAATGGATTCGATTGCATGAAAGACGTCCGTCAGTCGTATCTATCGGGAGAAACGCACGAGGACCGAAGGCTCACTAGAACAATCCTGCGAAGAACGAAAACAATCCCGGAAACCAATGCTTGAACAGCAGAATCGAGAAATTGATCGTGCGTCCGAATTGAGGCGTCCAATACCAATAAAGGCAGACGAGACTAACGATCAGGAGTAACAGGTACTCGAATCTGCGTAAATCAATTTTCGAGAAGGACATACAACCCTCTTCTGGGAGATGTAAGCAAACCGGCTTCTTCACATCCCTGCAGCTTGCTGCGCACACTGTCGTCTGTCATCGTTTCAGACGTGAACAGCCACGTCGTCCCGGCCGATCGCATCCACTCAGCAACACTCTCGCAGCTGTCGTCCTCCGAAATCGGAACGTAGACGATCCGCTGAGAATAGTCCGCACGGTACAGGGGGTAAATCAAACCATCCAAGAACATGTTATAGCCGAGCAGCTCCGAATTCGAAACCGTATCCAGCGCCTCCTCGTACTCTTCGGGAACGTAGACAGAAAGCTTTGCGGCGTCGCGATCTCCAACAGGCGTGGAGAGCATCCTGGTAAATTGCTCGATCGTGATGCGGTTGTAATTCACCGTCAAGAGCAGGTTTAACGCGAGACAAAACATGAATAGTCCGGCGAAAGCGAAGCGCTCCAATCGATAGGCTTTCGGAAGACTGTCGTACAAGGCGGCAAATCCAAGCGCGAAGATGGCCGGAAACCAGATCACGTAGCGCATGTTGAAGGGGCTGGGCCGTGTCGAGTAGAAAAATGCCAGAAGCGTGATCAAGAATCCCAGCATCAAAATACGCAGATTTTTCCGGCGAACGAACGCCCAGAGAGTGGCTGGGATTCCAAGCACGTACACGAACCAACCCCAACCGGTGGTGTCGCGCAGCGCAGGGATGATTTTGTAGAGTTTGTCCCCGAATTTCTGCCTGAAAGAAATGATGTTTTCAGGCAGGCGCTCGAAGCCGAGCGGGAAGGATTTATGCACCGCTTCGAGGATCACGTCATCTCCGAACTTCAACCCAAACGGATAGAAGGGATTGTGAAACAACAGGGTGTTGCGCACGTACCAGAACAAACCGATCAAAACACACGCCGAGAGGATAGCGGCCAACCCCAAACGTGTGCCCGGCCCTTTTTCTCGCCAGGATGTCGAAATGCGCTGCAGCAGGCGCCTCCAGAATCCCTTCTGCCGGATTCGAACCGCTTCGAAAATGCCGATAAAGAGGAACCCGGGAAGCATGTGAAGCAGATAGATTTTCGTCCCAAGCGCGTAGAACACAACGACGATCAGCAAAACAACCTGGCCAGTGAAATTCCGCTCCGGAGTGACGTCTTCCCGCCGGATGCAGTCCGTAAGCAGCAGCACGATGAGCATAAATAGTGCGGCCATCTGCGGATCGTTTTTCGTGCCCGTGGTCACCAGGATCAATGCAGGCGTGGAGATGTATGCCATTGCGGCGATCCAGGATGCCGGAATCGACAATCGATAGCGTCTTCCTAGCGCAAAGACAGACAGGAAGGCGAGGATGTACGCCGGGATCCCTGCCGCTTCCACGAAGACATCGTGGTGCAGGAACACCGTGAACCAGGTCGCCAACACTTCATAGTTCGATGGCAGCGCCACGCGCACGACGGGAGCGTCGACCAAAAACACACGGCCCTTCTGGGTCCACTCTGCGACGTTCGTGAGGTGATAAGTCAGAGAATCCCACACGAACGGAGGGAGAACCCAGATGAGAAACGCGAAACGGATGGCGCTGAGCAGGAAGAAAACTGCCGAAAAGATTTTGAGCCAGCGCGGTAATTTACCCCATTGCCGGCGGCACAGCGCGAGAAATTCTTGAAGTTGGAGTTTGGACGCAAGTATCGTCTTGCGTAATCCGGGTATAGCGAAGACGATCAGGAGGCCAACCAGGCTGGCCACCAGAAGTGCCAGCGGCTCGAGCAGGCCCAAAAAACCCATCAACAGCATGAAAAGCGAGGTGTTGAACATCCATAGAAAGACAAAAGCGCCGAGGTTAATAGTGGTCAGATTCGTGCGGAAGATGGAGTACACGAGGATCGTGCACGCCACGAGAAAAATGAAACAGATGATCCAGGCGAATATGTTCAGAATCACATCGTCTCCGTTCGAGGGGAAGCCGCAGAAGCCCTATGCATCATCGTCTTGAACAGCGTTCCGATTTGAAAAGCGGTCGTAGAGCAAAGTCTTCAGCCCATACACGGCGTCTTCGTTCAACTTGCGATTCTTTGCGCTCAAGTCGGCCAGAAGGCCCAACAAAAGAGTCTGAAAACCCAGGATAAACAAAATTGCGGCGAGAATCAGGGATTGCACGTGCCCGGAACCTTCACCCAACAAATAATAATACAGAAAACGAACACCGATGATCAGTCCCCCGCCAAACAGAACGATCCCGAGAATCGAGAAAATCCGCAGCGCCTCGTACATCAGTAGAATGCGCAGGATCGTTACGGAGGATCGGAGAACATACTGAGGAACATTGCGGATGAGGCGTGATTCGCGCAGCCGTTCGTTCGTGTCGATCTTGACCGATGCGACTGCAATGCCTTTCTTTCCGGCCTGGATGATCGTCTCCAGTGTGTAGCTGTAGCTGGAATAGATCGTCAGCTTCATGGCTGCCGATCGGGAGAAGGCTCGAAATCCACTCGTGGCGTCAGGGATGACCGTTCCGGATGCCCAACGCACGACCCGGCTCCCGAGTCTTTGCAGGAATTTCTTCATGACCGAGAAATGCTTGATGCTCTCGATTTGACGGTCGCCGACGACGAACTCCGCACGCCATTCGCGGATCGGGGCGACGATTTTTTCGACGCAATGTCCACAGTATTGATTGTCGCCGTCCGTGTTGACGATGACATCCGCACCGAGTTTCAACGACTCCTCTAGCCCGACGGAAAATGCGTGGGCGAGACCGCGGTTCGACGGCAAGCGCACCACGTGATCGACGCCGCAATCTCGAGCGACCTGCGAAGTCTCGTCCGTGCTGCCGTCGTCGATCACCAGGATCTCGACCTCATCGAATCCTTCGACCTTCCGCGGCAGGTCCTGAACCGTGCGTGGCAGGGTTTCCGCTTCGTTGAGGCACGGTATTTGGATGATCAGTTTCAAATGGGTTCCCTCTCACTTTCCTGACGATTCCTGGCATCAGGTCGCCGGGTGGTTCATCGACTGGTGGAGACTGCAGTTCCGCGATCTTAAGGATTCAATTCCTGCAAGTCGCCGGTCGTGATGAAAACCACCCGCTCGGCGATGTTGGTCACCCGGTCTCCGATTCGTTCGAGGTTGTGGGCACACCACATCAGGAACGTCGCGCGCTCGACGCTGCCCGGTTTTTCGGCCATGATCTCGACCAATTCGTCGAACACGGCCCGGTAGAGTCTATCCATCTCATCATCGCGATCGGCGATTTCCCTCGCGAGCTTCGCGTCTCGTTTAACGTAGGCGTCCAGGATATCCGCCAGCATTTCTTTCGCCAACCTGGCCATGCGCGGCACGTCGATCAACGGCTTCAGCAGCGGCTCGTCACCCATCAAAATCACGGTCTTGGCGATTCCCGAGGCGTGATCGGCCATGCGCTCCAGATCGACGACGATGCTCATCGTCGCCATCACCGCGCGCAAATCCGAAGCGGCAGGCTGCTGCGTGGCGATCAACGCCAGACATGATTCCTCGATGTGGTAGCGCAGGGCGTTCACGTTATCGTCATCATCGATCACCTGCTGGGCGAGGACTTGATCGCGTTTTTGAAGGCTTTCCAACGCCCTCGAAATCGCCTCATCCACCATCTTGCCCAGGCGCAGGATGTCCTCTTGGACGTTTAAAAATGCACGATCGTATGTAGCACGCAAACCTTGTGGCATGATTCGCCTCCCTCACCACTCCGAGCTACCCAACGCGGCCCGTCACGTAGGCCTCTGTGCGCTCTTCCTGCGGTCGAGTAAAAATCTTTGACGTCTCACCGAACTCCACCAATTCACCCAACCAGAACAATCCGGTTTTATCCGAAACCCGCGCGGCTTGCTGCATGTTGTGCGTCACGATCACGATGGTGTAGCGTTCTTTGAGCTGGCGCACCAGATTCTCGATCTCCAGCGTAGCGATGGGATCGAGCGCCGACGTTGGTTCGTCCATCAAGATGACTTCCGGTTCGACGGCGATCACGCGTGCGATGCAAAGACGCTGCTGTTCCCCCAACGAAAGGTCGAGAGCGCTATCATACAAATCATCTTGAAC
The DNA here is from genome assembly GCA_034430695.1 of Anaerolineales bacterium. Classification (GTDB taxonomy): domain Bacteria; phylum Chloroflexota; class Anaerolineae; order Anaerolineales; family E44-bin32; genus WVZH01. The sequence continues at coordinate 10,402 of DAOUEE010000181.1, forward strand.
TACGTCCCAAATCGCGGCGCGCTTCAGCGACGTTTCCACGATCTCTTCCAGTTCTGCGCGCGAAGTGGTCAGTCCCAAAACCCGTGGGCCGAACGCTACGTTGTCGAATATGGATTGTGGGAAGGGATTCGGCTTTTGGAAGACCATGCCGACGCGCTGGCGGAGATCGACCACATCCATATCTTCTTCATAGATGTCTTCCCCGTCCAACAGAATCGTCCCCTCGATCTTCGTGTTGGCGATCGTATCGTTCATTCGATTCAGGCAGCGCAGAAACGTCGACTTGCCGCAGCCGGAGGGGCCGATCAATGCTGTTACTTCTCGTTCAAGGATCTCCATGGAGATTTCGCTCAAGGCTTTGAATTCGCCGTAGTAGAAGTCAACATCGTTAACGGAATATTTATTATTCATCTGCATCTCAGTCATTCATAGCATTGTACACTAAGTCTCCGCTGCCGGGTTTAATTCTTAAGCATATTTAGATGATGATCGTCCCTTCCAACTTCGTGAAGGACAAACTATAATCATGCGGATGATTAACGGGTCGCACATAACGAAGCCGTACATAGTATCCCTATTTTTTGTTCTTCTTTTGCTCATCCCCTCATGTGCAAGACCTGCTGAGAACAGCGGAGCGGTTTCCGGCACCTCGGGCACGATTGAAAACAAAGGTTCAGACACGATCGTCAACCTCGCTCTGGCATGGGCGGAGGCGTACCAGAAGATTCGCCCGGAAGTGCGCATATCGGTCACGGGAGGAGGATCGGGCACGGGAATCGCTTCGCTCATCAACGGCACGGTAGATATCGCCAACGCCTCGCGTAAAATCAAACCCGAAGAAGTGGCGAACGCAGAAGCGAACGGAATCAACCCCGTCGAATTCGTCATCGCCCGTGATGCGATCGCCATCATCGTCAATCTGGAAAATCCGGTCGACCAGCTGAGCATCGACCAACTTTCCGACATCTACAGCGGCAGGATCGGCAACTGGCGCGAAGTGGGCGGTGAGGACCGGCCCATCGTGCGCCTATCGCGGGAGACCAATTCCGGCACCCACGTTTACTTTTTAGAACAAGTCCTGCGCAAGGGCGACAAGAACGACAAGACGCTCTTCTCGGCCGATACGCTGCTGATGCCGTCGTCCGAAGGGATCAGCGCCGAAATCCGCCAGAATCCGAACGCCATCGGCTACGACGGCCTGGGATACGTCACGGATGACTTGAAGGTGATCGCTGTTTCTGCCGGTCCCGACGGACCGTATGTATTGCCATCGGCCGAGAGCGTCGACAATCAGGAATATCCGATCGCACGCGATCTATACATGTACACCGCTGAGGAGCCCACAGGTGCGATCCTGGAATACCTGGATTGGATACGCACGCCGGAGGCACAAGCCATCGTCAAGGAATTGGGCTTCGTCCCCATCGTACAATGAGGTCATGATGCAATCCCGCAACTGGAAAGAATTCCTCATCACCCGCATGATCAAGGTTTCAGGGTATTCGGCGATTATCTTCGTCGTCATGATTTTCATCTTCCTCCTGCGAGAAGGTTCGGCAACGATCATCGAAGTCCCCCTTAAAACCTTGTTCAGCACACGCTGGTATCCCATCGAAGGTTATTTTGGAATTCTTCCGCTCATCTGCGGCTCGATCATCGTCACCATCGGCGCCACGCTGATCGCCGTACCTCTGGGAGTCTGCTGTGCGATCTTCATCGCCGAGATCGCGCCGCGCTGGGTGCGTGAGATTCTAAAACCCCTGGTCGAATTGCTCGCCGGCCTGCCTTCCGTGATGCTCGGATTTCTGGGCATCCTGGTGATCGCTCCAGCCGTGCGTCAGATTCTCAACGTTCCGACAGGTCTGACCGCCTTCACCGGTGCGATTCTGCTCGCCGGAATGGCCATTCCCACGATCGTCAGCGTCGCCGAAGACTCGCTGGATTCGGTGCCGCGCACCTACCGCGACGCAGCCCTGGCCATGGGCGCCACGAAGTGGCAGACGATCTGGCGCGTGACCCTTCCCGCAGCCCGCTCCGGCGTGCTCACGGCCGTGATGCTCGGTGTCGGACGCGCCATCGGCGAGACGATGACCGTGATGATGGTTACCGGCAACGCCCCCGTGATGCCCACGGGACTTGGCTCGCTCTTCCGTCCCGTGCGCACGATGACGGCCACCATCGCAGCCGAAATGGGCGAGGTCGCCAACGGCAGTGTCCACTACCACACTCTGTTCTTCATCGGCATCGTGCTCTTCGTGATATCGCTGCTGATCAACCTGGTCGCAGCGAGAATCGTTTTCCGCCAACAGAAACGTGCCGAAAGGATCTTGTCTTAAAAGGCGATGCGACGAACATGACCGATTCAGCCAGCACACCTTCCAAGGCCAAGCCGCGCAACACCAAACGGCGCAACTTGATTCAACGCCTGGGCTACGCAGGCTTGATCCTCGCCGCCATTATCACCGTCACGCCCATCATCTTGATCGTCGTCTACATTTACAGCCGCGGGCTCCCCGCGATTTCGCTCGAATTCCTCACCGCCATGCCGAAAGACGGCATGCGGGCGGGAGGCATCTTCCCCGCGATCGTGGGTACGTTTTGGTTGACGATCGGCACCGGCGTGATCGCCGTGCCCCTGGGAGTCGGCGCCGCCATCTACCTCTCCGAATACGCGCCGGACAACCGCTGGACGCGCACCATCCGCATCGCCATCATCAACCTGGCGGGCATTCCCTCCGTGGTGTACGGATTGTTCGGATTGGGACTCTTCGTCCTCTTTCTCCATTTCGGTACGAGCATCCTCGCCGGATCACTGACCCTGGCCATCATGACCATCCCGGTGATCATCAGCACGTCGGAAGAAGCGCTGCGCGCCGTCCCGAACAGCTTCCGCGTGGTGAGCATCTCCGTCGGAGGCACCCGCTGGCAGACCATCCGGCGCGTGGTGCTGCCGCAAGCGCTGCCCGGTATTCTCACCGGGGTGATCCTGGGACTCGAACGAGCGGCGGGGGAGACGGCGCCCATCTTGTTCACCGTCGCCGCTTTCTTTCTGCCCAGATTGCCGTCGTCGATCTTCGACGCCACGATGGCGCTGCCCTACCACCTCTTCGTGATTTCCACCCAGGTTCCGGGAATGCCGGTGAAAATTCAATACGGCACGGCGGTCGTCCTGCTCACATTTGTTCTCGGAATGAACAGCGTAGCGACGGTCATCCGCTCACGGGCCAGAGCGAGGCGGCAATGGTGAGCGCAAAAGAAACCCCGACTCTGGTAAACAATGGGATTGAACCGAAACCCAAGATCCTGATCGAGAATCTGACCGTGCGCTACTCGGACGGCACCGAGTCGCTGCGTCAGATCAACCTCGCCATCCCCGAAAATGCCATCACGGTCCTTTTTGGACCCGCCGGCGGCGGTAAATCGACCCTCCTGCGCACCATCAACCGCCTCAACGACCTGGCGGACGTCGTCGAACTCTCCGGACACCTTTACCTCGACGGCCGGGATGTGCTTGCCAAAGATCGCGACGTCATCGCGCTGCGCAGGAACATCGGCATGGTTTTTGCCCGTCCCGTCGTTCTGCCCATGAGTATTCGCCAGAATCTTACCTACGCCTTGGAACTCGCCGGCGTTCGCGATTCGGAACGCCTGAACCAGGCGGTCGAGGAAAGCCTCAAAGCGGCCGCGTTGTGGCAGGAAGTGGAAGATCGTCTCGACGAACCTGCCGTGAGGCTGTCCGGTGGGCAACAGCAGCGGCTCTGCATCGCCCGCGCCCTGGTGCTCAAACCGGAGGTGATTCTCCTCGACGAACCCACCTCGGGCCTGGATCCGATCTCCACCGGAAAGGTCGAGAGTTCCCTCCAGGTCTTGAAGGAAGACTACACCATCGTCCTCGTCCCGCATTCCGTCCAACAAGCGGCGCGAGTAGCCGATTACGCCGCGTTCATGTTGGACGGACGACTGGTCGAATACGCCGAAGGCAAGCTGCTGTTTACCAACCCCAAGGATCAAAGGACAGAAGACTACGTGGAAGGACGATTCGGCTAAAGTACCGGAAGCGCTTCCCCACCCGCACAGAATTCAACAACGATTAAAATATGGACTATGACTCTTGACGTCAGGCAGTATTCGAAATACACTCAATGCAACAGGCGCCCCCGCTGTACCGCGGTTCATCCGTCGGACGGCGGGGTTATTTTTGGGGCCATGTTGGGGGTATTCGCCGGTATGCTGAGTCTCACTGCGTGCCGGCCGGAAACGGTAGACACCACAAACTCGAGCGCGACATCCAGCCCCACTCGCCCATCCCCCGCGATCAGCCCCACGGTGCCAACGCCGACGGTGACGGCCACAGGCAGCCCAACCCCACATCCCTGCACGCAGCAGCCGGGGGAGGTAATCCGCAGCCAGGTCGTCGATCCCAGTTTGCCGCGCCCTTTCCCTTTCCGTATCTACCTTCCTGCTTGCTACGATGAAGGAAGCGGACGAAGATATCCGAGCCTGTACATGCTGCACGGTCTGGCGAAGGACGATTCAGAGTGGGATACGCTGGGCATCGACGAAACCGCCGACCTGCTGATATCGGAGGGCAGCGCGCCGCCGTTCATCATCGTCATGCCCTTCCACGCTACGGGCATCGATCTCGAAACGGCACTCGTCAATGTCCTCGTCCCTTACATCGACGAACAATACCGGACGATGCTCGATCCTGAATTTCGTTCGATCGGTGGGCTCTCCCGAGGCGGAGGACTGGCGCTGCGAATAGGTTTGCAAAACCCGGATCTTTTTCACACCATCGGGATGCACAGCCCGGCCAACGTTTCCAGCCGTGAGTACATCACGCGCTGGATCGATCAAATTCCAGCGGACGTTCAGATGCACCTGTGGATCGATATCGGCGATCACGATCCGCTTCTAGAGTCCACACAACTGCTCATTTCCTGGCTCGAGCAACTCGGTATGGATCCGCTGACTTCTGTAAACACTGGTTTTCACGACAGCAACTACTGGTCCCAACACCTCGAAAGCTACCTCACCTGGTACGTCGGAACCTGGCCGACAGGGAATTGAATGCCGTAAGTATCCCATGCTCCACTTGACGCAGATGCAAAGGTTTTCATTCGACCGTCCGTAAATTCCAACCCTCAATTTTACGGAGGAGTCGAAGCAGATTGAGTACGCCGTAGATTGAAGATTCGCAGAATTCAATCGTAGGGAATAAAAGGGAATTCGTATTTAGCGCAAGACGCGGAGGATTTCTTCTTCGCTGATCGGTCCCGTCCGCAGAATCCGGGGCACGGCACGCGTACAGTCCACAACCGTAGAAGGTTCTCCACCGGGTGTTTTTCCGCCATCCAAAATCAACTCGATGCGACCCTCGAGCGCCGTGAAAACGTCTTCCGCCGTGCAGAGGCTCGGCTCTCCGGAGCGGTTCGCCGAAGTCGCCGCCAGCGGTCCGGCGACGGTCAGCAGTTCCAGCGCAAGACGGTGATCGGGAACCCGAAGGCCTATCGTCTTGTCTGCGCTGAGCGCTTCGGGCAAACCGGGCTTGCGCCAGACGACGATCGTCAACGGCCCCGGCCAGAAGCGGCCCGCAAGCTGTTCTGCATTCGAGGGCAGGTCGAGTGCGATCTTCGAAATCTCATCCGCGCCCGCCAGCAGGACGGGAATCGCTTTCGTTTGCATACGACCCTTGACGCGGAAAATCCGTTGGATCGCCCTGGCGTCGTGCACACGGGCGCCCAGTCCATAAACGGTGTCCGTGGGAAAGGCTACCAAACCGCCCCCCTGTAGGATTTCCAACGCACGGGCGATGGCTTGCGGATCGCTCCCGGGAAGCACCTGCGTCTTTTTGCTCATCGATCCACGACCACCAGGCGAGGTCGACCGGCGTAATCCGCACGAACCTGGACGCGATGCTGCGGTAAGACGTGCGAAACGTACTGCTGCACGGACTGCGCCTGCCCCGCACCGATTTCGATGAGCGCACGCCCTTGCGGTGACAGGATCGACGGCAGTGCATCCACGAGACGGCGTACGACCGCCAGACCGTCCTCGCCGCCGTCGAGTGCGATGCGCGGTTCGCGCTGCGCAACAGGCAATTCACCCAACTCGCCTTCCGGGATGTAGGGAAGGTTGGCACAAACGAGATCGAAGCGTCCAAAGGACAAAAGGGGCAAAACCAGATCCGCACAGATGAGCCGTACGAACCGGTCGACCCCATGCAGCCTCACATTTTTCTGCGCGACGCGCAGCGCATCCAGGGATACGTCGGTAGCGCACACACGCAGGTCGGGGATCTCACAAGCCAGCGTTATCGCCACACACCCCGATCCGGTGCCCACATCCACGGCGCTCAACGAACGGGATGCCTCCCGATGGTATTCGAGTGCCTCGTCCACCATGAGTTCCGTTTCGGGGCGAGGGATCAACACGGAGCCGTCGAGCCGGAAGCGCCTGCCGTAGAATTCCCACCAGCCCAGTACGTGTGGCAGCGCCTCTCCTTGCACGCAGCGATCCAGCAGGTTCAGGAATTGAAGGCCGTGTTCTTCTTCGAGATCGCTTTCCGGGTGTGCCAGGAGCCAGGATCGGGAGCAACTCAGAATTTGGCTGAGGAGCAGTTGGCCGTCCAGGTTCGGAGTTTCGCTGTGATGATTTAAAGCGCTGCGGCTCATGGCGAGCGCCGACTGTACGGTAGAGGGGAATTTCACGATTCGTCTTCTACAGCTTGTAAGCGCTCGGCCTCTTCCTGCGTGGTCAATTCGTCGATGAACTCGTCGAGGTCGCCGTCCAATACTGCGGGGAGATTGTATGAAGACAGATTGATGCGGTGATCGGTCACACGAGATTGGGGAAAGTTATAGGTGCGGATTTTTTCCGAGCGTTCTCCAGTCCCCACCTGCGCCCGGCGCGTGGCATCTTCCTTCTTCTGCTGTTTCTCGAGTGCGATTTCGTATAAGCGCGCCCGTAAGATGCTCATGGCGCGCATCCGATTTTGCAGCTGGGAACGCTCGTCCTGGCACTGCACGACCATGCCGGTGGGAAGATGGGTCAGGCGCACGGCGGTGGAATTCTTCTGCACGCTCTGCCCGCCCGCGCCGGCCGAGCGGTAGACGTCCATCTTGATGTCTTTCTCCGGGATTTTTATCTCGACTTCATCGGCTTCCGCTAACACGGCGACGGTGGCCGTCGAAGTGTGGATACGTCCCTGCGACTCGGTGGTGGGCACGCGTTGAACGCGGTGTACCCCAGACTCATGCTTCAAGCGCGAGAACGCCCCGCGCCCCTCGACCATGAAGATAATCTCCCGGAAACCGCCGACGCCGGTCTCGTTGGAGGACAGAATTTCCACCTGCCAGCCGCGCCCTTCGGCGTAGCGGGCGTACATGCGGTAGAGATCGGCCGCAAAGAGCGTCGCCTCGTCCCCGCCGGTTCCGGCGCGGATTTCCATGATCACGTTGCGCTGGTCCCTCGGATCGCGAGGGATCAACATGGATTTCAACTCGGATTCGAGTGCGTCACGCTGCGATTCGAGCTTCTCGACTTCTTCCTGTGCGAGATCACGCATCTCCGGGTCGTCGCTGTCGCGCAGGCTGATCGCCTGCTCGAGTTCGTCGCTCAAAGCCAGATATTCGCGGTAGGCACTAACGACGGGCTCCAGCTCCGCCCGTTCGCGCGCCAATTCGGCGACGAGCTGGTGATCGTCACCGGCATGCGCCAATTCCTCGTCCAGGGCCTGCAGGCGCTCTTCGACGCCCGCCAATTTATCCAGCATTTCGACTCCACACAATAAACTCCCACGGATTGTGTGGGAGATGTGTTTCGATTATACCATGCGGA
>DAOUEE010000182.1:0-51454 GCA_034430695.1 Anaerolineales bacterium
GTCCAGGCAGGAAATTTCGACCTTGTACTTCCTTTGGCGCAAAGATACTCCACAACACCAATAAAACACCGGTTACGCCCGTCGTGATAAGAAAAACCATCCCGGATGTCAGAAATCTCTTTTCCTCGACTCCTCCCCAGGTGCTCTCATGGAAGATGTAGTAAAGGATCAATACGTCGATCAGAAGCACGATCGCGATGAGGAATTCGGCTATCGGTAAGCCGAGGATGATGAACACAAAAAAGATAATGACCCCCAAGGTAACGATCCAGAAGGAGGCGATGCCCAGGACGGATAAAAATGAGCGGCGAATGTCCTGCGTCATAGAAAATATCACGGCGAACGTGGCCAGCGAGAGGGGAAACGAAAACCCCAAATAGAAATCATCCAGAATCAAGTAAGGCAAATTCAATACGTGAAAGATTTGGTTGTCGAGCATAACCCCCGTGCATATCAAAAGTCCCAGAGAAAGACAGAGGATCGCCGCGTGGTGAAACTTGCCCGAAAGCGGGACGGAGCTCTCGAAAAAATCACTCGGGAAAAAGGAGAATTTCCGTATGCGAATCGACTCTACGATAAAAGCCAAAAAGAGAGAGAGAACCGAAGCGATCAGGTAAAGGTTCAGAAACGCAGCAATGCTGAACATGAACGATCCTGAAAGGAAGATCCATTCCCGCCGGGTTAACTTGGACTTGCCTTCCGTAAAGTAAAGCAGGATGGTTCCTCCGCTTACCAGGTTGAAGAAGAACACGTGTAAGCGTTGGAATTGAAATGTATCCTCGCGCGGCGTCTCTATGATCGCCGATTGACCCGGAACCATCAACCCGGCATACCCAAATATGAACCCGGCAACGATCAGAATCCAAATGACCGTTTTCGGCCTGATCCCCATGGCAAATCACCTCACGTGTAAATTTCATCATAACCGAACTACAGTATTAAACGATACTTACTTCTATACATCAAAATATTATGCTAATATAAAATCACCAGAGTGACGTACTTCAGAATCCTCCGAATAGACAGGAGGGGATCATGCTTTCGATACGCCGGGTTATCCTTGTTGCTATTCTCCTCATACTCGCTGGCCTGCTCATCGCTCCGAACTTCCCACCGAAAACGCAGGACAAGATCATAAAGCCTCAATCCACTACTACAGGATATCAGGATTTCTTGACGATTAAAATACTCAAGAAATATGTACGCGACGCCTCAGATACGACCATATACGCTCTTGAGATGACGGAATATTCCCAGAGCATACCAATCCAGCCCTTGGGTGCGGATATAGATCATCCATGGGTGCTGACAAATAACCCGATAATTGGATCCAGCATGAATTACGGCAACCATGCGGGAAAACTTATTCCCTTTCATGGCAATTGGGTCGTTCAATGGACTGTGTCCGGGAAGATCAGCAAGGATTGCAAATTGCTGCTCCATATTGACGAGTTCGACATCCCGGGCCTGGAAATCGGTTTCCTACCAGCCCTTGGAATATATGATGTCGATATCACTGAAGCCGGTAAAGGCGGCGAGTATTGGCTAGTCTTTGATGACGGGGAGTACGATTTCATGATGCCTATAGCAGGGGGTGTATGGAACCCTGAGAAGAGCTATATGTATGTGAAAGTTAAGTGGCAACGCGTTCCACCGTTTTCCATGGCTTCCGACCCTAAAGCGTGGCAACCTCCCTGCAAATGGGACCAAAGCATGCTCTCACGCTTCTCAGAGGATCGGAGAAATGAAATTCAGCCCTTCGCAGGAAAGTAGCTTATTTGCTGGCTGCCTCCTATTCGATGCCGGAACCGAATACCACCGTCTCACCTATCAAGGAGCCGGGATTGATTTCTGATGGTAAGAGCAGTAATAGGGAATAGGGAACACCATCACCTGGATTTAGTGGTCCGGGAATTTCTACATTCTCCAAACACACGACCAGGTCGCGCTGCATATCCTTAAGGATAACAGTCAGATCAACCAAGCCTATCTTCTGATCCGTGGTATTAACTACATATCCTGAGACGATGACACCCTCACCTTCAGGGGCAATGCTTTCCTCTCGTGTCTCTAATTTAATTCTCGAAGTGTCAGCTACCTCATATCTCGGGCTTACCCAATCGATGTTAAGCTTCCAAGTGAGTGCGGTATCGGGGGAAAATTCTTCCCGATAAGAACCTTCAAATTTCAGGTCAAAGTAACCCGTTTCGTTCGCAAACAATTGCTCTGGGTGCACGCTTGTCTTCGACGCCGCAAGGATACTGCCTTCGCCGCTATACAAGCCGGCGATAAGGCTTGCTTGCAAAGGAACATCACCCAGATTCACAACTTCGCCCACGACGTGAAAAGTACCCATCTCATCTACGTAACTGAACTGGGAATCAGCAATGTTAAGATCGATCGAGTCGGCAAAAGGTTCAACCACGGCAGAACCATAGAGCTCAAAGTTACCGGAGAGGCGAGGCAATCCGTAGAACTCATAATGCAGCATGCTGAACGGCGCCGATCCACCCGCATCGATGGACCTGGGACACACGTTGCAGGAAAATACAATCAGATACTTCTCGTCCCGGGAGAGTTCCGCGCCGCGAATTAAACTGACCATTACTGAATCCTGACCCGGGTTTACGATCTCGCCCACGACTTGTACAACACCGTTTGCCTGTTCAGAGTATGCCACGTTCTCAAATGTGAGCGGCGCAGCCTCAGAAGGCATAACTTGTGCACTATTGACCGTGGCTTCGATCCGCATCACTCCCTGCGGTGGATCGTAGATCACGACACTGAATGGAAAGGATTGTCCTGAACCGAGACCTGAAGCCAGTTCTCCTAGAAATTCGCTATCCAGAAGCTCCTCGGTCGTGTTGAATAAATCGATCTGAATCACCGCGTTTCCCACGTTTTGATCGCCGATATTGCGAATCATGCCCGTGACGAGCATGTCCTGATATTCGTCGATTACATAATTCACAAAGTTCAGCTCAAGGTCGGCAGCTACTTCCTGATCCGCTTGATCGAATTGACTTGATTCGGTACCGGGCTCAAGCGTTTCATCTTTGTTTGTGGCAGTGCCTCGTGAGCCTGAACCACAACCGGCGAGGAGGAATAATACAATTGCCAAGCATACGATCATAAATTTACTGCTTCGAGTAGGTCCCATTTTCGCCCGCCCTCCTTTAAAACAGTCCGGCTTGATTACAGGGGCAACCCTCGAATGATTTTCCCCCAACTTATTAGGTCCGTGCCTTTCCTATGACAGATTCCAAAAACGAGACAGTTAACATACACTCGAGAGAAAACAATTCAACGTCTGGGTGAAAATAGACTTACTTATTGATTAATTTGGAAGCAGGCCGTTGACGCGACTTTCCTGCGATGAGTAATGATTTCCTTCGCATCAAGGTTTCTCCCCGGGACGATAGAGTAATACCAATCCGAGCATATCCCCATCTTCACATAGGCAGGATTCAGATCATTGCGAATGCGTTTCTACCAAATCCTACCCTGCAGTGCCCATTTCGAACTATTACCACAGCAATTTGAAAGAGAACAAGATTACAGAATCAGGATCCTTACTACATTAAAATCATTTTCGCGCAATCGATGACCAAGTGCAAGATAAGCCCATCCTCGAGATTTTAACCAAGATCAATCCGCTCGAATTGGATTTATAACATTACCCTCAAAGCTGTTCTTTTTAGAAAGGAAGTGCCCTAGAGGGCGCTTCTCAAAGTTCCAGGTAGTGGGGCTTGGATTCGAATCAAGGACCTTCAGTTTCTGAGATGAAACTATAGAACAGAGTCCTTGGATCGTCAGGCCTGGTTTTCCAAGGTGATTTTGCGATTATCGATGGATTGAAACCCGACAATATGGCTTCTTTGGAAAGTACTGCCGAACAAAACTTCCGTTGTTTTCGTTTGAAACTCGCTCACAGGATGAGTAGGGAGGAGCTGACTTGATAGATGGAAAATTAACTGCACTTAACTTATCTTAGGAAAATTCTCTCTTGGGGACGGGCTCAAAAAATATTGTAATGAAAGACACTTTTCAAATCAATTAGAATTTGCCAGGATAGGAGTCAATCAGGGAATCTGCTTCTATTAATAAGTAATACATGCCGGTAATCGTCCATCATTCATAAAAACACAGCAGGCATCCTCGAAAGATGCGCATAATGGTATCTCGTTTAAACGCATGGTTATCATCCGTGCACAATATTGACATCGCACTCTATGGTCCCATCGCGAAAGCGCTCGGAGGGAAGCACATCGCCAAGACGGATCTGGAAATAGAGCTTGGCACTACACTGGGCGAGGTGATGGAGAAACTGGGGGTAGACAGGAACGAAAAGGGATACGTATTTATAAATTCTGTGTTGTGTGACGTCCCCGGGCTTGACGCCAGTCGCAATCAAGTTCTAGAGGATGGCGACCACGTAGGGGTTTTTTCGCTGGTGTATATGTGGCCGTACCAATACCGGGATGGTGCCCGAATGTCAGAAGCGCTTAAGCAAGCGCTCGGCGAGCGTGGTGATATGTATTCTAGCTTACATCCAACGACTTGCTGCTCTCCCACAGTCCGTGGATATTGCACATGGCCAGCGCGTAAAGCGTCCCAGGGACACTGACCTTCATCGACGTGGATGCCTCGTGGTGGGTGTACACGGGACCTTCATTCGGTCCGGCAGTAGATTCGCCGTGTGCCAGGAATTCAAAATGGCCAACCTGATGGCTGAAAGGCTTTCCTTCAGGGTGAAAAAAGAGACTGATCCAGCAGATGTGATGTTCGGTCGTGTTGGGATGGGAGATCTCCTTCCCCAACGTGACCTTTACCTGGAAAAGCTCTCCGGCCTTCACCTGATCGGGCGCCTCGATGACCGGCGCGTGCTTCTCCTTTTTCCAATCTGCGCTCTGAATGCGTTCGTGTAATGCTTCCATCGTCCTTACCTCCTGAATTTTTACTTTCGTCGAATACTACTCACTCTCTTCGTTTCGGATTGCACGTTCATCCTATTAGCGTCGCAGCCGCAGTGAGTTACTCACGACCAACAAACTGCTGGTGGCCATGGCTGCCGCTGCGATCACGGGGCTGATGATGCCTGTTACGGCGAGCGGTACTGCCAGCAAGTTGTAGGCGAAAGCCCAACCGAGATTCTCTTTAATGATGCGTCTGGTCCGCCGAGAAACCCCGATGAACCATGGGATCAGGGTCAGATCGTCCCGGGTCATCACGATGTCCGATGTTTCACCGGCGACATCGGTTCCACCGGATGCGGTGATGCTCAAATCGGCTTGTGCTAAAGCCGGAGCGTCGTTGACGCCATCGCCGGCCATGGCGACCCACTCACCCTTTTCTTGCCAATCCCTGATCCGAGCAGCCTTTTCTTCGGGCGGGCAATTGCCTTCGTAGGTTTCCACACCCAACTCTTCCGAAATGGCGGCGGTTGTTTTGGGATGGTCGCCGGAGAGCATGCTCGTCTTGATCCCTTCGTCGCGCAGGACTCGCAGCATCTCCTTGGCCGTTGGACGAGGCTCATCGCGCAGGGAAATGAAACCGGATACATCATCGCCCCATCCCACCCAGATTACGATTTCGCCGCGTTCCGCCCTGCGGTTCGCCTCTTCCACCAACGCTGCATTTATTTCCGCATCAAACATCCTTTGGGAACCCGCCATTACCCTTTTTGGGGAACCGTTCAACACGGTCGCACTCACCCCAAGTCCGCGCGATATCTGGAATCCCTGTGCGGTCGGAACTGCGAGTTTGTTGGCGGAAACGATCGCTCGCGCCAGCGGATGTTCCGAAAACTGCTCCACCGCGGCCGCGCACCGGAGTAATTCCTCCCGATCGACCCTATGATCCTCTCCCACGTGCACCGATACCACCTCCATCTTGCCCTGGGTCAGCGTACCGGTTTTATCGAACACGATCCTGTCGATTTGGGCTGCGGTTTCCAGGGCCGCAGCTTTGCGGACGATGATTCCCTGTCGGGTGGTATGTCCAAGCGTGACCGTGATGGCCAGCGGAGTCGCCAGGCCCAGGGCGCAGGGACAGGCAACCACGAGGACGGCCACCGCAGCCAGGATGGCTTCTGAGCCGGCACGGCCGTTTAAATGCCAGCCGATCCCGGTAAGCAGCGCAATGGTGATGATGGCGTAGGCAAAGATGGTGGAAGCCCGATCAGCCAGGCGCTGGATGGGAGGTTTGGAAGACAGAGTCTCTTCCACCATGCGGGTGATTTGAGCCAAACGCGAGGCGCCTGGCGGGTTAACCACACTCACGGTCAGTGTTGAATCCGTTAATATGGTGCCTGCAAATACCTGCCCGCCCTCGGATTTTTCCACGGGTGCTGATTCTCCGGACAACATCGACTCGTCCAAAGTCGCGACGCCTTGTGTGATCTCGCCGTCGGCCGGGACGCGTTGGCCAGGCTTGATGCGGATGAGATCCCCCTTTTGCAGTTTTGAAGCCGCCACTTCGATCCAACCGTCCTCCGATTTCCGCAACGCCGTATCCGGCTGCATCGTCAGGAGAGTGCGGATGTCTTTGCGAGCCTGGCTGCCTCCCAACAACTCGAGGTATCGCCCGATCATGATGAAGGTGATGATCATAGCTACGGAATCGAAATAGGCTTCTCCCCTTCCGGAGAGCGAAATGTAAACCGAGTAAAAATAAGCCGAGAGTGTACCGAGAGCTACCAGGGTGTCCATTGTGGCGGTGCGTGCGCGTAAGGCTCGCCAGGCGCCCTTCAGGATGGAATTTCCCCCAAAAAAGAGCACCGGGGTTGCCAAGGCCCAGGTGACATACTGGATGTTGCGCACGACCGGTGAAGAGAAATCGCCTCGGCTGTACAACGGGTAGAGTTGGACCAGGTAGAGGACCATCACCTGCATACTGAAGACGACCGCGCTGATGAGTTGGAGCTGCATCCAGTCTTGCTGCTTCTGACCGACGATTTGGGCCTCCTTGCTTAACCGGCGTGCTTTGTAACCCAGTCCATCCAAGGATCGAAGCAGGGCATCCACATCGACTTGATCCGGATCGTACTCGATGCGCCCTCGCTCGGCGGCAAAGCTGACGTCTGCGGACATCACCCCCGGCTTCCTGCGCATCACCTCTTCGGCTGCGGCCGCACAACCCGCACACCACATTCCTCCAACTTGAAAATGAGCGGTTTCACCGGATCTAAAGGGATTTTGAATTTTCGGTTTCGTTATTTTCTTGGGGATTACTTCCTCGAGCATACCACTCTCATAAGCCAGCCCGTATACCCGTGCACAGCCCGAACAGCAAAAGCGATGTTCTTCACCACCAATGTCCCGAGCAACAGGGTTGCCTTCAATGGGCAAACTGCATAACTCGCAGCGTTCTTTTTGATCTACCAAAGCATCCATCCTGCCAAATGCAAGTGGTGAATCCAACCCAGGGATGCCATGCCGCGCAAGCACAACTGCACCCCAACCAGTAAGATGAAGAGACCAGCGAGACGTGCAAGACGGTATCTCAAGCTGAGGCTGAGGCTGGTTGCACCCAGCCCGATCATCAGGAGCACCGGCCAGGTTCCCAATCCGAATGCCCCCATTCCCAGGGCGGCCTTAGCCGGACTTCCGAGAGAAGCGGCGGTCAAGAGCGCGCTGTATACCAGCCCACAGGGGAGAAGACCGTTCAAGACCCCCATCAACAACATTCCCGATGATCGGCCGCGCTTCAACGTCTGTTTCATTTGCCGGGAGAGCCAGACTCCCGAATCCATGAAGCGCTCAATGGGAAGAATTCCCAGGTATCCCAGGCTAAAAATGATAACCCCTACACCTAATACCAAACTGACCCATCCGCCAAGGGGACTCATTTTCGATCCCGCCCCAAGCAGATTTCCAAATGCACCCAGGAGCGCAGCCAGAAGCATGTAAATGAGCACTCGCCCGGAATGGTAAAGCATATACAAGCCCAGTCTTGCCGGCCAGCGAGCGTCGCCCAGGCGTGTACCAACCATGATCACCAGCGGACCGCACATCCCCGAGCAATGTCCCAGGCTGCCCAACAGCCCTGTGACCAGCAGAGAACCTATTATCAATTCAGGCTGCATTGAATATCGCTCATGTTAAGCTTTATCTCCACATTACTCCGACTCAATGATCCAACGCATACAGTTCGGCGTAGAAGTTCGATCTTTTCCGGTTCAGGAATAGAGAGGCTTGATGAATGAGGGCCAACATCGCTGGCTTCCTGGATCGACACAAAGACCGGATCACTCTCCAGCAAATTCCGATCTAGGTGAACAGTGACGCGAGTACCACAAGCCCTCGATCTTCATCATCGTGTAGATGAAACTCGATTCCACGGGATAAAGGATGTGGACCCCGGCCATGTATTCTGCGGCCGGGATCCATTACAAGTGAAGAGACAATCAAAAGATTTCTTCGTAGATTCGCCTCCTGAGAGATCCTCGATCGATGTGTGGGTCGAATTCAAGAAGTACCTTATCTTCGACCATGGCCGATTTCGCATGCCTTTCGAATTCCTCCCAGTTGTCCCACACACTTTCCACAACCAATGTAACCGCCTCCCCGTTGTCAATGGAGTGCATCGCACGGGCAGTAATGTATCCCTCCTCATTGGGAAGCAAGGTAAGCAGAAATCCCAGCACACGTTCGATGGAAGCGCCGATTTCAAGATCGCTCATCTGATCCGGACGGATGTCGAAACCGACTTGATATATGTAGGCCATGGCTAACCTCCTGGAGGCAGGGGGCCGTAGGAATGCGCAAGGCCCTGAAATATCCTGGGCATCCAGTTGATGATCATGTAGATGAGCCACCAAAGCAGGACACCGGGAAGGGCCAGGCTCACCACGGCAGTCAAGCTTCCACCCGCTTCCTCGATCACGCCTGCAAAACTGTCGATATAGCCATCCGGTGATACGGTCTCTTCGTCAGTTTCCTCGCGATGACCTGCGCCTCCGGACGGTTTCATGGGTCGATGGGGTATGCCCAAGGCGATGCCGAAGAGCAGGAAGATGACCCCTCCGATGACAATCCCCAGAACCTCACCACCGATAACGAGCGAGTTCGCGGTCATTATCCTTTCCCTCCTTCATGTTTGGCTTCGTTGATCTGAAGCTTATTCTTCTTTGAGTTTGTTTCACGCCCAGGCCAGGGTTCCGGTTCCCGGTCTTCGAGCATCCGGTATTTGGCCTCCTCGATGTCCTTGAACTGACCTCGTTTGTACCCCCAGATAAACAATCCGATGGCGGTCAAGGTCAAGAAGATGCCCCAGCCGATAAATCCCAACAATCCGAGTGTCATCATCAACCTCCTGGTCCACTTCCTGTATAACCCCCCAGGATATATTCGGTGATATCCCAGACTTCCGCGGGCGTGAGCGACCAGTAGAAGGGGAACATTGTGGTGTCCTGCACCCCTTCCCAGATGCGCCAATAGATGTAATTGTCAGGAAGATCTTGCGGGAAAGCCGCCGGTCCAGGAATTCCATAATCAATTGTACCGGGGCCATTGCCTTCGCCGGTCATGCCGTGGCATTCCGCACAGTAGCGGTTGTAGAGTTCCCCACCGTGCTGCGGATCGATGGCGCCAACTTCGTCCAACCAGAGTTCCTTACTTATTGTCAGGAATTGAGCTGAAATCGTGCCATCAAAGACACTCGGGATGGTTTCAGCCTTCTGCGAAGTTCCTCCGGGTTGGTTCAAAGTTGACGCTTCGCTGATGTATTTGATCACGTTCCAACGATCCCGCGCCGACACAAGCTCTCCCCAGGTGGGCATCGCCGAGTTCTGGAGGCCCAGGCTGACCCGAGCGAACCAATCTCCATCGGTGAGGCCGCGCACCATTTCCCCGGTAAAATTGGCCGGTTTCACATCCAGGTATTCTCCGTCCCAGCCGTCCCCGATTCCGGTGAGCCCGTGACAATGAGCGCAGTGCGTCAGGTAGAACGCCTTCCCGCTTTCAAAGGAAGGTGTGACGGGTTGGGGTTGATCCAGATTTTGGTTGAGAAGCTCTTCGATGGCAACCGTTTCCGGCATCGTTTGGGCGGTGTAAATCCCCGGGAAATCTTGGGTATCGGTTGTTTGGGGCCGCGCCTCGGTCTGGGTGAAGTTCACCCGGATGTAGTGCACGAGTTTCCAACGATCCTCCTCAGAGTACTCCACTTTCCAGGTGGGCATGGCGGTAAAGGGGATGCCTTCGCTGATGCGCCAGTAGTAATCTGAATCAGTCCAATCGGCATAATCCTGCAGGGCGCTGAAATCGGGCGGTATGGGGAGCAGGCCCGATCCATAGGGACCCTCTCCATGGCCGGAGTCACCATGGCAGACGGAGCACTGCCGGGTGAAGATAGCCTTGCCCTCTTCCAGCGCAGCGACATTGAGTTCCATCGGATTTGTCAGGTTGGCGTAATCACCGCTCGGATCCCCCTCCTCGGGATCACGTTCGACCGGGTGAGCGAAAATGGTGCGGATATAGTCGATCACCTGCCAACGCTCCTCCTCCGTCAGGCTCTCCTTCCAGGTCGGCATCAAGCTTCCCTGAATGCCTTCCGATACGTGCCAGAACCACTGATCGGCCGGCATACTGCGGTAAGGTTCCTGCTTGAAGTCCGCCGGGGTGATCGTCATAGTGCCGGCGTAGGTTCCCAGGCCGTTACCCGCGTCCCCATGGCAGGTCTGGCAGTGGGTGATGAAGATTTCCTTCCCGGCTTGCAGCCCGGCTGCCGTCCATAAATCCCATCCCTGGGGTGTGCCATCAGCAGCCGGTGTGGACAATGGAACCAGGCGAGGATCGGTTTGACCGACATATGGAAAGGGCGGCTGGATCATGTATTCCGCCGCCGTTCGATCGCCGAGCGCGTTGATATAGGCTGCCAGGTCTTCCAGTTCTTGATCCGATAAGAAACTGAAGTTGGACATGATGGATAGAGGCGACATCTCCCGGGGATCCTTCCAGTGGCGGATTTCCCAGGCTTCGCTGCGTTTGCGCCCGATGTAGGAAAGATCGGGCCCCGTGCGTTCAGAACCCAGGATCATAGGGTTGTCGAAGACGTAGTTGCCGCCCATGGATACGGGGCCGGCGGCGGTGTCGAAGTAACGCACGTACTGGGTGTGACAGTAATTGCACCCGTTGGAGAAAAATATTTCCCGTCCGCGTTCTTCTTGCTCGGTATACTCATGTGCGATCCAGGTTTGCTCCGGCGCCCAGATCCATCCAGGGATGAAAACCACGGTTATCACCACGGCCAGGAAGACCAAGATCGCTCCTACGGTAACGGTCGTGAACGACATCCTCATGATGTCACCTCCGGTACGATTTCCGCGCTCAACCTCACAGGAGGTTGAGGCGCTGCGACGGGCTTACGTACCAATGCTGTTGCAAAGATGTTGAAGGCGAAGAGTATGAAGCTGATCCAAAGGACGGAACCACCCGCAGCTCGCAATGCCATGTAAGGCCGCAATCCGGGCAGAACCGCCCAAACCGGGAGACCTTGGTGAAGCCAGGCCGTCCCCTGCACCAGCCCGGTCAGCAGGAAACCGGCGAAGAAGAAGGGAAAACCGATGACATACAGCATGAATTGGATTTTGGCCAGTTTCAGGCTGTAAATCTGGCAGTCCGCGATGCGAGGGATGATGTAATAGGCCGCTCCCATGATGACCGAAGCTGCGAAAAACAGGAGTGAGAGGTGTGCGTGTCCAGGGACATACTGGGTGAAGTGTGTGATCAAGTTGATGCTGCGAAGGGCTTGATGCGATCCCTGGTAGGAAACCAGGATGTATGCCGCCCAGCCTACGAGGACGAAACGCAGAGGGATGCTGGCGATGGCCCGATTCCAATTTCCCCGCATGGTGAGATATATGTTCATCATGAAAGCCACCACCACCAGTACCATTCCGATGCTTTCCGCCACGGCGATGGTTTTCAACCAATATGGGATAGGCGCCCACTCCAGGTGATGCCCTCCTACGCCTGTATAGAACAGGGCAATACCCCAGAAAGCGATCAGTGACAGGAAGTGACTGTATAAAGGAGTATGGGTTTCCCGGGGCACGATGTAGTAAATCACTGCCAGCAGGCCGGTCGTGAACCAGAGTCCGAGCACATTGTGACCATAGAACCAGTTAAAAATGGCATCATCGATCCCGGTCAGCGCTCCGGTGGCAGGGTTCCACATCACATTGCCAATGAGGTACAGCATCGGCATCCAGATCACCGTACCGCAGATATACCATAATGAGACATACAACTTTTTCTCGACCCTTTTGGCAACGGTGGCCCAGATGTTGATCAGGTTCAGAATCAGGGTAACCATAACTCCTACGTCCACGGCCCAGATGAATTCGGCGTATTCACGGCTTTGGGTATAAGCAAGCAAGATACCGACAATGCCGACAAGGACAGCGATGTTCCACAGGATCATGGTGACGTTTCCAAGCGCCTCGCTGTATAATTTGCGGCCGGTGAGTCTGGGCACCATATAAAGCCAGATACCCATCATGCCTCCCGAAAGCCAGGCAAACATCACGGTATTCGTGTGCGCCTGGCGCAGCCGTCCGAACACCAATTCCGGAATTCCCCGGAACAGGTCCGGAAAAACGAACTGCAGGGCCAGGATGAATCCCATCGTTACACCCAGCACCAGCCAGGCGGCGGCGCTCAGGATGAAATTCCTCGAGGCACTGTTGTCCTTCGATAGCATCATCCACCTCCTTATATCTATGTTTGCTGCACGGACGGATTGCGAAACCAGCTTAATTTCAAACGGTCGTAAGATGTTCTACCAAACCCCTTTTCCAAAGCGATAGCATATAAATGTATTATGATGAATATTGTCTTTAAACACTTCTGCGCTGTTTCGATCGGAACAACGCAGAAACATCGTACATTCCCAATGTGGAGATAACCAATCGTTTTCATTCAGTTTCCTTGACCGTCAGGCCCCGCACAAACTGGATATGATCGAACAGAACCGGGTTCCGTGCCTTAAATCTATCTTTGCCCGAGTGCTTGCTTTCGACAAGATCCCTGGCGAACGCGAATTCTTGATGAAATTAACCCGATTTTATGAGAGTTAAATCCCCACTAAATCGAGGTCCTCTACTTGGATTCTGCATGAATCACATATGTATGATACACCACGAAATAGAAGCTGCTGTTCTAAAATTGAATCTATATGGAAATAGTTCTCTGTCTGAAAGAGAAATCGAGTAAAGTCTAACAAGGAACGATCCGGCCGGACTTTAAAACAGCATTATCCCAATATTAAAGGAACATTAACAAAGGATTTTTCGGGCAGAAATCCTATTTGCGTAACGGATTAACGGCTGCGTAAGTCCACGTCAAAGCGGATTGCGTTGGCCGCAAGTGTGATATGCACATCGCCATCCAGCTGCAAAGTTAGATTCCGGTGGAGTCGAGTGTCCAAATTGCCAAACAGTGCGCGGCCGATTTCCGCAGCCCCGCAAACACCATTGAAATGCTCAAACGTCCGATCTGTGGCTGGACCGCAAGTCGGTTCACTTCCCAACCCAATCCCTCAGCATAAAACCGTGTGACGATGCAGGATGGCCTGGGCAACTGCTTGTGGTCTTCGTCATTGGTCCTGCATGCTGTTTGATGTTTGAACAGCACGAAGCAGTTGCGTATCTTCACTTGCCGCAAACTGCGACGAGGTCATGTCCCCTTCTGCCTCCGGGAACAGCGGAAGCGCCGAATCCGGAAGCATTACCTGGATGTCAGGCGTGATTCCGTTGTGCCATATTGATTGTCCGTCCGGCGTAAGCCATTCCTCCGTAGCCAGCATCAAGGCAGACCCATCTGACAAGGAGAATTGATTGAGTACAGTTCCCGTGCCAAATGTGGTTTCCCCGATGAGTTCCGCCCGACGGGCATCCTGGAGGGCGCCGGAAACGATCTCGGCCGCGCTGGCGGTCCCAGCGTTGACGAGTACGACCATCTTCATCTCGGTCGCGATGCCACCGGAAAGAACGGCAACAGGCGTGACCTCCCCCTGTGCGTTGCGCTGTTCCAGCACGTACCCTGAAGACAGGAATTGGCTGGAGACTCCAACTGCCTCCCCCAACAAACCCCCGGGGTTGTTACGTAAGTCGAGGATGAGCCTGGTATAACCCTGGCCCTGGATGTCTTGAAGGGCTTGCTGCAGGTCCTGGGTCACTCCCTGGCTGAAACCGGCGATTCGAAGATGTACAATGTTGGTGCCCGGCACAACATGCCAGATCACGTTATGGATTTCGATCTCAGCTCTCTCCAACGTATACTCGCGCACCAGGCCGGTTTGAGGATTCTGGATGGTCAACGTCACACTCGTTCCCAACGGCCCCATGATCTTCTGCCCCACCTGCACAAGCGTCAGCCCCTTCAAATCCTGACCGTCGACCTTGGTGATGATTTCTCCCGGCCTCAGGCCGGCCTTTTGTGCCGGAGAACCATCGATGGGTGCCACGATAACGATCTGGTCGTTTTTCATCTGGACTTCCAACCCCACCCCATCAAAGTGACCCTGCATGAAGACTTGCTCCTCCTTTACCATTTCCGGGCTGAGGAATATGCTGTGACCCGTGTCGCCAAGCGAGTCAACCATCCCGCTGATCGCGCTGTACGTCATCCGCTGAGGCTGGACTGCCGACCGATCAACGTAGTTCTCTTGAATGAGATTCCAGGCTTCGACCATCAAATCGAACTCGTTCCGGGCATTCGAAGGGATCTTCGAACTCAGGACCAGCGTTCTGCTTTCCGCCCATGCGCCCAAAATAAAGGCCAGCACAAGCGCAGGAATAACGAATACAGCCAGGATGAGAGTCCGTCGAGAGGAGCTCATTGGTCCCACCTTCCAGGCCCAAGGTGCGCCGTTGTAAAAAATCGTAGCATTCCAACTCCTCCTTTTCTCATACCAGGAGTTGACCAACCCGCACGAAGGCCTACTGGAGGTTCCCCAGAGTGCTTTCCTCTGCTGGCGCGTATTCGGCTGAAGGAAACCCGTGTTCGATCTGCAGCCGCCGGGCTTCGTGCCAGCGCCGCCAGAGTATGAACAGCCCCAGAGCGCCGACGCCCGATTGACCGATCAATACATCCAATCCGGGGTACTTCGCTACGGAGATCAACGCCGGTACGACATCCCACAACCCGTGCAGGGCCACAACGGTCAGGTACGCTCCCAATACCTTAAGATTGATACGGAAATGTCTTTCGCCGCTCTCTCGGAAAAGTACACTGGATAGAATAGCCGTCCAGGTACCGTGGCCGACCGGGGAAAGTATCCCTCGAAGCAAAGTCACGACCACCGTCGCGGTCAGGCTGCCACCACTTTCAAGGAATGCGGTGAATGCATAGCCAGTGCTTTCCAATGCCGCAAAACCCATCCCGGCCGCGGCGCCGAGGATCAGGCCGTCCATTTCAGCATTGTGTTTGTAGTGACGAGCGATGAGTACCACCCCAATGATCTTGACGAATTCCTCAATCAATCCCACCACAAACATGTTGGCCAAATCCAATTGGCGGATGAAGATGGGCTCCAGGATCGACGCGGCCAGCACGCCGCCTATCCCGCCGTAGATGAAACTCAGCGCCGTCGTTGGGAGTGAAAGTCTGCTCCAATGCCGCCGTTCATAGAGAAAGGCCACGAAGGTAACAGGCATAAGAAAGTTCCCGATCATGACTGCAGTCGGGAACAAGTTGGGATTGCCGGTTACCACCAGGACGGCTATTCCGATAAAATAGAGAACCAATCCACTCAGAAACACCCGCAACCAAGCATTTTTTCTTTTTTTGTCTTTTATAGATTCCGGCCTTCCGATCATCCAAGTCCTCCGTAAGATTTCATAAAGGCGGGCTGCAGCCATGCCGATGGCGATACGGACATCGTTAAAAATTAGAATACGCCCTTGGATTATCCCGTGTCCTTATGCCCTACTTATCCCGTGGTTAATACCACCTTAAATAGCGACCTCGGCTTTACGAAAGTCTGAATCGAACAGGCATCCGGAGCTTGAGTCGGGCAGAAATCGATTCTTTCCATACACTGAGGGTTCGTCAAGATGCGGCATGAAGTGAGGAATGCTTATGAGCAATCGGTATTTCAATGTGAAGATATCAGAGAGAGACGAAGTCTTTAAGAAAAAAGGCGGACCCGTATCCGTCAGGTTCCAGATGCTAGTTCGAAATGAAAGGATTTGCAACGAAAAAGACACCCCATTGGGTGCCTTCTCCTCCAAAAGGTAGCGGGGCTTGGATTCGAACCAAGGACCTTCAGGTTATGAGCCTGACGAGCTACCACTGCTCCACCCCGCAGCGTATGACACTTTTTTAAGTGCGTTGGGGATTATATCAGTCCGACTCGCGAGCGTCAAGCAATCAGCCCCCAAAAAGCAGTGCCCACCACACTTCCCAATTACTTGGCGGCTCGAACGGCGTTCCGGGTGTAGCAACCGCCCCGCCCTGCTCTCCCTCGGGAGCTACCGGTACGACGAGCACTTCTCCCGGAAGCGCCATTCCGCCTTGTGCGTGGGCCCATTCCTGTATGCTCGCTTCGCTCGTCGCGCCCGCAACCTGAGTCGCCAGGTCGGCGTTTTGCGTCCTTATTACCACAACTTCGGTCTGCAGCGCTTCGGCATCGCGCTCGAGACGGCGCGTCTCCGCCATCCGGCTGTTCAAATCCCCCAGGATCAGGATGGCCGCTGCCAGAATGATCAAGATCCAGATCATCGGAGGCCGTGATTTTTCCGGCTCGGTTTCGCGCATCTCAAGCGTCATCTTACCTGAGGGACTATCGTCTCGCAAGTGTTGGTTAAATGAAACAGCCCTGTCGAGGGCTGCAGGTGCCGAAGGCGGGAGTCGAACCCGCATGAGCGTAAAGCTCACTACGCCCTGAACGTAGCGCGTCTGCCAGTTCCGCCACTTCGGCGTGCGTCGCTATTCTACCCGATGTCAACGGATTGTCAAAGAGGTCGAGCCGATCCATCTCGCACGACGGTCATCTCTCCTGTTTCTCTTTCGCCGGCTCAGATCGCCAATTCCTTTTCGACGTCCTCGAGTTTGAGACTGAGCACTCGGCTGACGGAATCGGCGCCCATGCTAACCCCGTAGATCACCTCCCCCGACTGCGCCGTCAGGCGGTTATGGGTGATCACCACAAACTGCGTCTCCTCGCTGAGTTCACGCAGCATGTCGTTGAAACGCACCACGTTCGACTCGTCCAACATCGCATCGACTTCGTCCAGCACGCAGAACGGCGTCGGGGAGACTTTCAACAGCGCGAAAATCAGTGAAGTGGCCACGAGGCTTCGTTCCCCGCCAGATAATACCGCCAAACCCTGTTCGCGCCGTCCGGGCAAGCGCGCCTCGATGTCGATGCCGGTTTCAGTCAGATCTTCCGGATCGGTGAGCGCCAGCCGCGCGCTGCCGCCGCCAAAAAGCCGTTTGTACGTATCCTTGAACGCTTTGCTGACGGCGTCGAACGTCTTGCGGAATTCCCGCTCCATCAGCAGGTTCAACTCGGCGATCACTTCGTGAATGCGTTCTTGCGCTTGATTCAAATCCTTGAGCTGTGAGGTCATGAATTCCATGCGCTCGTTGACCTCGACGAATTCGCGTTGTGCGTCGGGATTTACGGATCCCATGCGTCGTATCTGAGCGCGCAGGTGATTGACCTGGGACTCCAATTCCTCAGGCAATTCGTCTACCCGCTGCAGCCGTTCGACCAACCCATCCAAGGGCAGCGGTTCCTGTCCCAGCTCGCCGGGAGCATAATCGAAGGAAACCAACCCAAAGTCATCTTCGATCCGGCGGCGTAAACTGGTCAACTCTTCCTGACGGCGGGCGAGGTCGATCTGTGCTTGTGAGTTGGCTCGTTCGGCAGCCTGCAACGCATTGCGCAAGCGATTCCCCTCCGCCTCCATCTCGTTGCGTTTCCGCTCGGCATCCTGCAGGGATCGCTCGATGGGCGTCAGCTTCTCCTGCAATTCAGCCAACTGCGTTTCGAGTTCTTCCATGCCGTGTTCGATCTCAACCGCTTCCTCTTTCGCCGCGCTGCGTTCGTTTTCGTTGCTGCCAAGCCGGGTCCGCCATTCCTGCAGCTGCCCATCGATGTCTGCAAGGCGCGTTTCGACCTCCGCTCGGCGGCTTTGCCCTTCCGCCAGACTGCTGCGGGCGAGATCGAGCCGCGCCTGCGCTTTCGCCAAACCTACGTTCGGATCCGCGCTCTCGGCCGCCCCGACCGCATCGTTCAGTTCTTTTTCGAGTTCTGCGTGCCGTTCATCGAAAGATTCTCCCTGCGACGCAATCTCCAGTTTTTCAACTTCGACCGCGGAAAGCGTACGATCCAGCGCCTCGATCTGCTCCTGCAGGCCGGAACGTCTTTCCCCGGCGTCCGTCAATTGCATTTGTGACTGCTCTCGAACGAGCCTTGCCTGGAGCAGATCGTCTCGGGTTCGCTCCGTTTCGGTCTGCGCGAACTCGAGCGCTTGCCTGGCCGCGTCCAGTCTTTCGACGAGTTGCTTTTCCTGGACGTGCGCCGAATCCAGGCGTTCACGCACATCAGCGCTCCTGGTTTCCAGGCGGCTCAACGCGTCGAGAGACTCTTCTTCCGAGTCCTGCGCCAACAACACGGCGCCGCTTTCGAGGATGAGATCGCCTTTAAGAGTCACCACGCGCCCCTGGGGCGGCAATTCAGGGAGAACACGCTTCGCCGCGGCGATGTCGCGTACGATGATGGTTTGCCCGAGTAAGACATCGATCGCCGGGCGTATGGCTTGATCCACGTCCACCAGCGAGGCGGCGTTTCCCACACATCCCGGATCTGACGGCGCTTCCAACAGGTTCAGCGAAGATCCCGGGCTTAGCGGGAGAAGCGCCGCACCACCCCCCTCTCCTCTCTCAACCAGCCAAGCCAGAGTTGCGAGAAGATCGTCGACCGTTTCAAAAGCAAACGACTGGCGGAATTCGCCCAAGGCGGCCCGAATCGCCCGCCGGTATTCTGCGGATATTTTCAACCGTTTCGCTACTTCGCCTGCGAAACCGGGCGAAACGCCGTCTCGTTTCCCGCGCTGCAGCAGATCTGCCAATGCGTCGTATGCATCCAGGGCCGAGCGTTTGACTTCCCGCAGTGCATCGAACCTCGCTTGCTGCGTTTCGAGACTCGATATTTGTTCGCGTAGTCGACCGTGCGCTTCTTCGGCTTCGCGTAAATCCCGCTGCGCATCAGCAAAAGCGGTTGAAGCCCGGCGATGGTTTTCCTCCGCGTCATTCTGCTGCTGGAGCGACAACCGGTCACGCTGCGTTTTCTCATCGACGTACGCTTCCTGTGATTGTATAGCTGTTTCCAGTTCGCTTCGCTGAGCCGACAATTTACTCAACTGCTCTTCGATCTGGGCGCAACGTGTACGCCATGCTGCTTGCTCCGCGGCCAGTTGTTCCAACGCCTTGCGCATCGTATCTGCACGGCCGAGGTGCGCGTGCAGCGAAACGCTTTCCACTGTTCCTTGCTCCAAATCCTGCAGTTCTTCAAGCGCTGCCGCAAGTGCCTGCTGCCTGACCTTCTCATCTTCCGTGGCGTGGGCGAGCCGATCCGCCATTCGCTCGCGCATCTGCTCGAGGTTGCCAATCTCAGCCTGGATGAGGTCGTCTTGTTCCGCCAACCAGCGCAGCCGCTCTTGCGTGACGGCGAAATTGCGCCCCATGACCTCGCGTTCGCTGTATAAATCGGAAACGCGCTGGCTCCACGTTCGGATTTGAGTGCGAAAGCTTTCGATCTGACTCCGAGTCGTCGCCAGGTCCCGTTCACCGCTTTCTTGTTTGTTGCGCAGCTCATCTCGATCGCGGGCCTTCTCTTCGGCCTCCAGCGTAACTTCGCTCACACGATCCAGCAAGTGATACCAATGATAGCCGTACCAGATGCGCAGGGCGGAGTTGAGATCGCGTTGCACTTGCTCATACTCGCCGGCGCGCTTGGCTTGCCGCTTCAGGCTGCGCAGGCGCGGTTGGAGTTCGGATAATATATCTTGAACTCGTTCGAGATTCCTGCGGGTATTTTCCAGACGCCGGAGTGCCTCCTCCCGGCGACTGCGATACAAGCCGATCCCCGCCGCTTCTTCGAAAAGGCGTCGACGCTCTTCTGCCCGCAGCGAGAGTGCCGCATCGACCAGGCCCTGACCGATGATCGTATACGTTCGTTGTCCGAGTCCGCTGCTCGCCAGCAGTTCAGTCACGTCCCGCAGTCGGACGCGTTGACCATTGATGAGATATTCGTTCTGGCCGTCGCGATAGGCCCGGCGGGTGATATTGACTTCCGAAAAATCGATGGGCAGCCAGCCGTCACTGTTATCAAAACCGATTGTCGCTGCCGCCATGCTGGCGCGCGGCTTGCTCTCCGAACCGGAAAAGATCATGTCTTCGGTCTTTTTACCACGCAGCAGCGAATAGGACTGCTCCCCCAGAACCCAACGGATGGCATCGGCGATATTGGATTTTCCCGATCCATTCGGGCCGACGACCACGGTGATGGTCGGCGCAAGCGCGATCTCCGTCTTCAGCGCGAAAGTCTTATAGCCATGCAAATCCAACGACTGCAGCCGCGCAGTTCCACCGTTAACTGAAGTCAAAAAATACTACCTCATCCCCAATAGTCGGTATTTCCGATTTGATCGATCGCATCCGCCGCAGCCGCTTGGGCGGCTTCCTGCTTGCTGTGGCCGCATCCTCGACCGCACATACCGTTCCCGACATCCACCTCGACGATGAACTCGCGCGAGTGATCGGGGCCGCTCGAACCGACCGTTTTATAGCGCGGCGTCTGCCCGAGTTCTGCCTGCGCCCAGATCTGCAGCAAACTGCGAGCGTCGAACAAAGTCTGGTCCTCCAGGACGGTTTCGGAAGCGGATTTGAGCCGTTCTTCCATGAACTCGATCACCGCCGGGAATCCGGCATCGAGGTATAACGCACCGATCAATGCTTCAAATGCGGCACAGAGCAACGCGGGGCGCTCGCGCCCCCCGGTCGATTCTTCACCTCGCCCCAACAAGAGCGCATCACCCAGGTGAATCTCTTCCGCAAAAGCCGCCAACTGCTCCGTGCGCACCAACGCCGAGCGCAAGCGTGTGAGTTGGCCTTCATTCATTTCCGGGAAATGACGATATAGCCAGGCCGCGGTGAGGAAATCGAGCGCGGCGTCACCCAAAAATTCCAATCGTTCGTTATCTTCGAGCGCTTCTGGATGCTCGTTGACGAAGGAACGATGAGTCAATGCGCGGCGCAGCAAATGTGAATCGACAAACGTCAGCCCCGCCTGATGGGCAAACTCATCCGGTTGCACAGGTTTCTCCGTGAACTTGGGGAACGCCGGGAACTCAAGTGTGCTTGAGTTATCGGCGTACCACTCGTTCAAACCCCATGGTCAATTATCGCTATTCTAACCCGAGAAAGCGCGGAATGCCAGAACTGCGTTGTGCCCGCCGAAGCCGAATGCATTGCTCAAGGCCACGTTCACTTCCGCTTCTCGTGCCTGGTTGGGAACGTAATCCAGGTCGCATTCCGCATCTGGCTCATCCAGGTTTATCGTTGGCGGGATCTGATTGTCCCGAATGGCCAGGATGCAGAATATGGCCTCGAGAGCGCCCGTGGCGCCCATCATATGCCCGGTCATAGATTTCGTGGAGGACACCGCAACGGCACCCGCGTGTTTCCCCAACGCCGACTTTATGGCCCTCGTTTCGGCCACGTCGTTCAATATCGTCCCCGTGCCGTGCGCATTGACGTAATCCACATCCTGCGGTGCAAGGTTCCCATCGTTCAGTGCTTTTCGAATCGCCGCACTGCCCCCCGCGCCGTCTTCGGCAGGGGCGGTGATATGGAAAGCGTCTGCCGTCGATCCATACCCGGCGAGTTCTCCGATGATCTCCGCACCCCTGGCCCGGGCATGCTCCAGGCTTTCCAGCACCAACACCGCAGCGCCTTCTGCCATCACCAGGCCGTCGCGGTCCTTATCGAACGGTCTTGGTGTGACATACGGTTCTTCTTGATTGTGCGACAACGCACCCAATCGATCGAAACAACTCAGCCCGATGCCGATGATCGGAGCTTCCGAGCCCCCGGCGATGCAAACATCCACATATCCGGAGCGGATCATCATCGCTGCCTGGCCGATCCCGTCCGCAGCGGAAGCGCAGGCTGAAGCGATGGAAAAACACGGTCCCATCACACCGAAGTGAATGGCGATCAACCCCGCAGCGCCGTTGGACATGAACATGGGAATGAGGAAGGGATTCACGCGACGAGGTCCTTGTCGATCCATGATGAGAATTCCCTCTTGCATCGATTGCAGCCCTCCGACCGCAGCGGAAACGACGGCCGCAACGCGTGTCGGATCTTCTGCGGAAATATCGAGGCCCGCCTGATCGATCGCCTGGTGGGTAGAAGCGATGGCATATTGTTCGAATAGATCCATGCGCCTCGCTTCGCGGGCGTTGATGTACGGCTCGAAATCGAAATTCAGAATTTCGCCAGCAATGTGAACGGTGTAAGGAGAAGTATCTATGCGCGTGATCGGGCCGATGCCCGATTTTCCGGCCAATACGTTTTGCCAGGTTTCAGGAACACTCATTCCCAGCGGATTGACGGTTCCCATTCCGGTCACAACCACTCGCGTATCGTTTTCCATACTCCCCTCCAGCGCCAAATGAGGTTTCCTAGCTCAAGAAACGACGAAACGACTTTCCCTGCGGCGTGCTTCAAATTTACGGCGTCAGGTGTGGAACTTACGCTCAATGTTTCAAGAAATTGTCCATACTATTACGTGTTTGTACTCTAGATACAACCCATTAGCGTTCAACAGGTTGCGTCTCGCCGGGGTATTCCAGGAATGAGGGGCAACTTCAGGGTCGGTTATGCCGTATGGACGTCCTCGTTCCCGTTCGTAAGGCTCGTCCGGGTCAGACGCTCGATTCCAAATCTCGCCGCATGGAGTACGTCGAGGCCGTCGTATCCACAGGTGCATGCGATCAATACATTGGGGGCTTCGGTTTCTCCGCCGCCGGCATGCTGGACGACGGCGATACCTCGTACCGCCGGCCAACGCGCCCGGATTTCACCTGCAACTTGATCGACTTCCGTATCCGATATCGTACCGCCAGTCGCTATTCCGGAGCAAACACACGCCGCCCTGCATTCTGAAGAGCTCAACTCTGCCAGAATCTGGTTCATATCCAGCGCGGTATTTGTCACGCGAAAGAGCGTCGGCTTTGGGGAAATCTCCCCGCCGCTGACCGGCGGGAACAGGGCTACTTCATCCCCATCGTGCAGGACTTCATCCCGGGACGCGTACTCACGATTGATGGAAACCAATGTAGTAGGAAGCGCATCTTCCAGGTCTGCATGGCGCTTCTGAAGCGCAGTGAGCAAATCCGATACACGGGAGCCCGCCGCCAGTTCCAATTGTTCCTGGCGAATGCCCACTCGCTGGCGCAGTGTAGCGAAATAAAGCACCGAAAGCTGCATCAACGCCGGACTCGAAATTCACAAATCATCGTTTCCCATCCCTTGAGAAATAAGAACTTCCGCTACTGCGAATCCCGCCAAATTCACAGCCAGATCATTATACCCAGCCATAAAAGCGAACAACAGGAAGAGCGCTGGCCCACATCTGTCCGCCACGAAT
The DNA here is from genome assembly GCA_034430695.1 of Anaerolineales bacterium. Lineage (GTDB taxonomy): Bacteria > Chloroflexota > Anaerolineae > Anaerolineales > E44-bin32 > WVZH01. The sequence continues at coordinate 23,668 of DAOUEE010000182.1, forward strand.
CGGCCGATACTGCAGCAGAATCCCATTCGAAAACCGGCCGACTTGACACCTACATACGGCCTGCTATAATGATACCGCCTGCCCGATGGGCAGGCGGTATTGTGTGTACTCAGGAGAAAAGTAATATGCCACCACTTCCGAAGAGGAAAACATCGAAGGGACGGCGAAATCGCCGGCGCGCACATGACGCCCTGCAGGCAAGCCACTTGTTGGTCTGCACGAACTGCGGAGAGAAACGTCTGCCGCATCACGTTTGCCCCAGTTGCGGCCATTATGCTGGGCGTGAAGTGATTGAAATCGAACAAGGCTAACAACTTGTGAAGGCCGTGTTTTCGAGCGCGGCCTTTTGATTCCCATGTCCTCAGACCCAAAGCAAAGCGCATTCGTTTTCCCGGGCCAAGGTTCTCAAGCCGTCGGCATGGGTAGCCTTCTTGCTCAAGAAGACCCCATCGCTGCAGAAGTGTTTAAAACCGCAGATAAAATCCTCGGCTATTCAATCTCCCAGGTTTGTTGGGAAGGTCCGCAGGAAACACTCAACGATACGCTGTACACACAACCTGCGCTGCTCACCGACTCCATCGCGGTGCTGCGGGTTTTCGAATCCCGCTATTCGAACTTCACACCGGCCATCACTGCAGGCCATTCGCTGGGTGAATTCACGGCGCTTGTGAAAGCCGGTGCGCTGAGTTTTCCCGAAGCATTGAAGCTCGTCGAAGAACGAGCCCGCTGTATGAATCAGGCCGCAGTCGAAAATCCGGGCGGTATGGCTGCCGTCCTGGGTCTCGAAACCGATCTTGTGGAGCAGATATGTGAACGGGCCTCGGAAGAAAGCGGCGCTGGCGTGTGGATCGCCAACGACAACTGTCCCGGCCAGATCGTCATCTCCGGATTCGAAGATCCCTTGAACCTTGCGGGTGAAATGCTGCTCGAAAATGGCGCAAAGAAATTCGTCCGTCTCGCCGTAAGCATCGCCGGACATTCCCCATTGATGCACCAGGCGGCAATTTCCTTCAAGCGCGTCCTTCAATCGACACCGATTCAGGATCCAAAAATCACCATCATCGGCAACGTAAGTGCAAAACCACTCCACTCGGCCAGCGAAGTAAAAGAAGAATTACGCGCCCAGCTCATCTCGCGCGTGCGCTGGACAGAATCCGTGCAATACATGCTGGACAACGGCATAACCCATTTCTTCGAAATGGGCTCGAAAAGCGTCCTTACAGGACTTTTACGCCGGATCGGCCGTGAGGCGGAGGGTCTGAGCCTCAACAGCCCGGAGAGTTTCGCCGCCCTGGCAGAAATTCTTCAATGAGCGGTACTGGGGAAATCATGCTTCTGTCGATCTCCGCCGGCCTTCCGAGAGAATCGGTTATAATCTCGCCGTATGCCCGCGAGATGGATGTGATCGGATCCTATGCGTAAAGCTTTCTATACCATCATCATAACCCTGGCGGTTTACTACATCTTTACCCACCGAGTGGAACTTCGATCGGTGCTGGATGTTTTTAAACAGGCCGATTGGCGCTGGATGCTCGCAGCTCTCGGAGCGCATCTGCTTTGGCTCGTCGTGATAGCGGCCGCGTTCCAATCCACATACCGCCTGGTTGGGATCCGCGAGAGTCTGACTCGTCTCGTTCCGCTTACGACCGCGGCGAATTTAATCAACGTTATCGCCCCCAGCTACGGCGCAGGCGCCATGGCCGTTTTAATCGCAGATGGACGACAACGGAAAAAGCCCGCAGCGAAAGTCTCCACTGCGGCCATCCTCTACCTGGTCTATGATTACCTGGGCTTCATGATCGTTCTGCCGATCGGATTGGTGATCCTGTATCGAAACGGCGTTTTGAATACAGTGATCATCGCGGCGTCCATCTTCGCCGCGACCATCGGCGTGACCCTCATCATCATGGCGATCCTCGGCATACAATCCAATAAGAAATTGGGAAAAGCGATCATCTGGCTGATCAAGACCTTGAACAGGATTTTAAGGCCGGTCCTGCGACGTGAACTGATCGAAGACGCCGAAGCCGAATCCTTCGCACGCGACGTATCGGATGGCTTGCAGCACATCCGCCATTCTCCTGGCAACCTTCTGGTGCCCGCAATCCTGGCGTTGGCCAGAAAAGCCGCGATGATGCTGATCCTGTGGATGTCATCGATGGCGTTTCGACATCCGTTCAATTTCCAAACCCTTTTTGCAGGATTTACAACCAGCTATCTCTTCACCATCGCCTCGATCACACCCTCCGGTGTTGGATTCGTGGAAGGCGCAATGACGGTGTACATATCCGAGATGAACGTTCCCCTGGCGACGGCCGCCGTAATCTCACTCGCCTATCGAGGGTTCACACTCTGGCTGACCCTGTTGTATGGATTGATCGCTATCCGCTGGGTTGGGTACAAACCCCGTAAATTGAAGGCCGATGCCCACGAGACCCAGACCACCGAAGAACGGAAAAAACCATCCATTCGATCCAGCCAAATCATGACCTCTCCTATACAGACATCCAACCCGGCTGGAACGCTCAAAACGATTGACGACGGCGCTGAAGGAGCTTCCAGCTCCTAACCTCGATCCATATCATCCCTCTGAGCTACCTGCCCAAGATACGGCGGAGCCGCCCGGTTGCTTCGCAACGCACTACCGCAAACGGCAAAGCGGTTATACAATCAACTCCGGCATGATAAATGCAACCTGAACGGCGAGCGTGAAATATCGAATTACGAAGCGAGTCGATGGTAAATGGGGGAACTCGCTATCCGGGAGCAACGTTAAACGAGCGATGAAACAACCTTTAGGCGATCTTCAACCACGTCCCAGACGAAATCTGCTGCTGCCGATTCTCGTGTTCGTCGTATTCGTAGGACTTGGTTGTAATTTCCTCGGCGGGCTATTTTCGAGCGCCGTTTCTTATCCGGGTGTACTCGTGACCGCGGATCCTTTGGCGACGACCACCGCAACGCCTTTCTCGCCCATTCAACCCACCGAGGCCACACAGGACAACCCGGTGGACATCCCGACGGCACTGCCTTCGCCGACGTACCCCTATGCGTGGGGACCCTTTAACCCGCCTGCAGAACCATCGGCGATCGAGATCCCACCGCCCATGGCCTCCATTCCCCAATCCGAAAACGCGGTCAACATCATCCTGCTCGGTTCCGATCAACGCCCCGATGACGGCGGCTTCCGCACCGACACGATGGTGATCTTGATGCTGGATCCGGACAACAAGATGGCGACCATGTTTTCGCTGCCGCGCGATCTCTACGTCTACATTCCCGGTTGGCGCGTGGATCGCATCAACACGGCAGACGTGCGCGGCGGCGCCGAATGGGTTTTCGATACCGTCGAATACAATTTCGGGATCAAACTCGACTACTGGGCTCGGGTGAACTTCAACGGTTTCACCACCGCCGTCGACACGCTGGGGGGAATCGACGTCCAGGTGACCAAGTACGTCTATGATCGCTGCGGTGATTTCAACTACGAGTACAATCCCGGAACGTATCATATGGACGGCTTCACCGCCCTGTGCTACGTGCGCATGCGTAAGAGAACGAGCGACTTCGATCGTTTGCGGCGGCAGCAGGAAGTGGTACAGGCGATGTTCAGCCGCGTCCTCAGCCTGGACGGGTTGTCGCGTGTGCCCGATCTGTATAACAAATTCAATTATCTCGTTCAGACCAATATTACCCTCGAGGAGATCCTGCCTTTGGTGCCGTTGGGGACTTCACTGGCATCCGACACCTCGCGAATCCACCGCCTCACGATCGGTCCCGATTTGGTGACGCCCTTCCGCGTTCCCTACAGCGGCGCAGCGGTGTTGATTCCGGACCGAGATGCGATTCAAGCCGCACTGCTGGCAGCCATTTCCCCGTAGACGTACGTTAATCACGCCGAAAAAAGAACGTGTCCACCTCGATGGTTCACATAAGCGAAGCGGTCTCTTGCATCTTCACTCATAAATGCTAGAATGAATCCCGCCGGACGAAGCGAATGCGTACCACAGTCCGCGACTCGATTCGCCTTTCATGGCCCGGCGGGATTCTTCCGTAGCCGATTTCGAGTAGTGGAAACCCTTGATCCGATATGGGTAAAATCGCCAGCGAACTGTCATTGTTTTTCGGGCTTGCCACACGGCTTCATCCCCGAACAGGATTTGGCAAGCTGCTGCTGTGGATTCCGAAATTGCTCGGCAGTGCGCTGTCCCCCATCCTGGCGTTTGCAGGGATCATCGGTTTTCTGACCGGTCTCGGCAAGAAAAAACCCGGAATCGCCCTGAGTGGATTGATCGGCAGTTTGTTGAACACGACGCACATCCTTAAAGTCACGCGGGAATCGTCCAGCCTCGCCATGGCATTCGGTCCCGATTTCGAAAGCCGCATTCCTACGGACATTCGCCCTCGCCTGCAGTCATCTCGCTGGTCGCTCCCGACTCACGCAGAGGCGGAGATCCACCGGCAGGAAGATCTGGTCGTCGCCAGCCGCCCATCGACCGGTGAGCCTTTGTTGGCCGATCTCTGGTGGCCTGCTGAGGACGCCCATCCATCCGGGCTGGGCATCATCTACCTGCACGGCAGCGGTTGGCATTACGGCGATAAAGATCTGGGCACGCGGCCCTTCTTCCGTCATCTCGCAGCACAGGGCCACGTCATCCTCGACCTGGCCTACGCCCTCGCACCCAAGGCGCGGCTCAAGGACATGCTCGCCGATGTCGCCCACGCAAAGGAGTGGATGCAGGCCAATGGATCGCGGCACGGTGTTCGGCCCGATCGAATCGTTCTCATGGGTGCATCCGCAGGCGGACATCTGGCGCTGCTGTCTGCCTACTCACAAACGGAACAGCCGGCGGGCGACGGTTCCATTTGCGGCGTCGTCTCCTACTACGGTCTCACCGACCTGATTGCACTGAATCGCTACCTCGAAGGACTCTACGATTCGAGCATGAATCATCCCATCGATCGGCTAGTGGTGCGCTATCTCGACAACCTGGGAAACGGCATGATCGTCCAGCCCAAAGACATGCTGCCCAACCTGTTGGGCGGCAGCTACGCCAAGATTCCGGAAAAATATCGTGCGGCATCACCGATCAACCACGTTGGACCGCATTGCCCGCCCACGCTGCAGATCTTTGGCGCACACGACATGGCCGGCGTTCAACAAAGCATCCTGCACCTGCATCAAGCACTGATCGCCGCAGGCGTTCCGTCCGTGTACATCGAAATCCCGGACTGCGATCATGGCTTCGACCTCGTCTTTCCCCAGATCTCGCCCTCCGCACAGACGGCGACCTATTACACCGAACGCTTCCTAGCCGTCTTGTCCTCGGATGCAGCGTGATTTTCGCACTTCGGTTGGATTAAAGATCGTTAAACTCACGCATCACTACCCTACAGCGCATTTGACATTTTTGCCAAGCGAGTCTAGGATTCTCGTCCGTTGACTATGCGAAGAAAATTCGGAGGCAGGATTGACCGAATTGCCCGAGACACTACCGCTCTTCTCTCAAGAACCCAGCGACTCGGAAGAGGAGAAACAGTACGGTTTACGTGCGGACGCCAGCCTGAGCGCAGCCATCAAGGCCTGGGGAGAAGCCCTGGAAGCGGCCGGACGCTCGATCCACACCGTCAAAGCCTTCACCGGCGATCTGCGCCTGGCGGCGAAGTACGTCGGTGCGGGAACGGCGATCGCCGACATCGGCACGCACGACTTGCTCAACTTCCTGGATTGGATGCTCAATAAGCGCGGCGTCTCCTGCAGTCCGAAAACCTACGCGCGCCGGATTACCTCGATAAAGTCGTTCTTCCGCTGGCTCGAGGAAACGGGCGTCATCAGCGAAGATCCGGCCGCCCCCGTGCCGCAGCAATCGGTACTCAGCCCCTTGCCGGACGTACTCACACCGGATGAGTTGGAAGAAGTACTCGAAGTCGCCGGGGCGATGCGTCAGGCCGAAAAGCCGGACGCACGACCTTACACCCTTCTGGCGCTGCTGCTCGAGACGGGGATCAAGAAAAACGAATGTCTTAACATCCATCTCAATCACGTCGATCCCAGAGCGGTGGACGGCCCGATCCTATTCGTGCGCTACGGGGACGTACGCAAACGCTACAAGGAGCGCAAACTCGAACTTTCCGACGAATGGATCAGCGCCTATCAGGAATATCTGCGGCAGTACGAACCCAAAGAGAAACTCTTTCCCTGGTCACCGCGGCGCCTGGAATACCTGCTCGAAGACGTCGGCGAGGTGGCCGGCCTGGACAAACATCTTTCATTCGACATGTGCCGCTGGACCGCCGCTCTGCGCGATTACCAATCGGGTTTGGACAAGGACCGCATCCGCCAGAAATTGGGGGTTTCGAAAATTCAGTTCCGCGAGGTGGGCAATAAATTACATCGCCTGGCGGAGTCTGAGGGCTGGGTTATAGAAGGGTAATCATATAGCTATAAATTTCGTAATTCACGAATATAAAAATGTTGTCGAAATCGGCAGCATTTTCCATCCAATATAATAATCAGTTTCCCCCTCGTTTGATACCCTACATCATCTTCACCACGATGTCCCCGATCACATTTGCGGCGGCGTCGCCCCGGTCGGCGGCGTTCGACAGGTGACGGTAGACCTCGCGCAATTTGAGCATTTCGACCACGTGTTCGATGTCGCGCGGCATGCGGAAGAGGTCGGCAATGGCCTCGCGGTACACCGTCTCGACGCGATTTTCCAGGGCCTTCGCCCGCACGGCGTGGTCGTTGGCCACGTTGGGGTGGTCCTCGATGCGCTCCACCGCCAGACACAGTTCCCGCGCCGCTTGTGATAGCAGCGACACGATGCGCTCCAAATAGGTGTTGGGCTTGACGTCGAGCAGGTGCATCTCCTCGATGGTCGATTCGGCGTAATCCAGCACGTCGTCGACGGTCAGCGAGAGCGCAAAGATGTCCTCACGGTCGATAGGCGTGACGAAAGTGCGGTTGAGTTCGTCGATCAAAATACGCCGCACTTCGTCGGCTTCCTTCTCGATCAAGGTCAGTTTTTCGGCGAGTGCCTCGTTGGGTTGTTTGAGATACTCCAGCAAAGTCTCGATGCCTTCGACGGCGAACTCGGACTGCTTGAGGATCAATTTCACGAAGCGATCGCGTTTCTTCTTCCTGGAAAAGATTCCCATCTGCCCCTTCCTTTGGATGTATTATAGCCTCAAATCTACGATCTCCGCTTCCCTGCCCACCGTTTCGCACAGTTTCCCCGGCCGCATACTGGCAACATCGCTTGACAGCGCGCGCGCTTGCCAGGACAATATGCCCATGGACCTACCCGAAGGGTATAAATCCGGTTTCGTCGCCGTAGCGGGCCGTCCCAACGTGGGTAAATCCACGTTGATCAACGCCTACCTGGGCCAGATGGTGGCCGCGGTGTCGCCCAAACCGCAAACCACGCAGCGCCGCCAGCTGGGGATCTTAACTACGGAAAACGCGCAGGTGATCTTCGTCGACACACCGGGCATCCACGAGCCGCTGCACAGTCTCGGCGAACGCATGAACAGCGAGGCGGAGAGCAGCCTCGAGGACTCCGATTTGATCTTGGCCATCTTCAGCCTGGATGTTCCCCCCACGGAGGACGATCGACGCGTGGCGGAACGCATTAAGGAGTATCGAAATAAGAAGCCCGTCCTGTCGGCATTGAATAAAATCGACCTCGTCGAGGCCGATGAGCTGTCCGAGCGTGTGAATTCCTTTGAAACGCTGCTGCCGCAGGTGGAAATGATCTCCGTCTCGGCGACGTTGGGGGACAACCGTGAGCGCCTGCTGGAACGCATCGTCGCCCTGCTTCCCGAAGGTCCGCAGTATTACCCCCAGGACCAGATCACCGATCTTTACGAGCGGGAAATCGCCGTCGATCTGATCCGCGCCGCAGCGCTGCAGAACCTACGCAACGAGGTCCCGCACGCCATCGCCGTGCGTATCGACGAGTACAAAGACCGCAACGATCACGGTGCCTACATCGAAGCGACGCTGTTCGTGGAGCGCGAATCCCAGAAGGGCATCGTCATCGGCAAAGGCGGGAGCATGCTCAAGGCAATCGGAACCAGCGCCCGCAAGGAGATCGAAATCCTGACCGGGCGTAAGGTTTTTTTGAAGCTGCGCGTGAAAGTGCTGCGCGGCTGGCGCAACGATCCTAACGCGTTGAAACGCTTCCAGTACGGAAGCGATCAAAAATAGCGACGTAAAGGAGAGCGAAGATCCGGTGGCGAAACGAAAGAAGAAAGGCACGCGCACGAGCGCTTTCGGCGCACCGGGACGCATCAGCCACGATTCGTCGCCCTTCTACAATAGCCGGCTCTACGAAGGCCAAAACGATAACCTGGAAATCGATTACGTCGAAAACGAGATTCCACCCGAACAACTCGACCGAATCTACCTGCAATCCTCCGAGGACATGTCCGCGCTGCCGGGCAGCAGCGTTCACCTGATGATAACCTCACCGCCCTACAACGTGCAGAAGGAATACGACCAGGACCTCTCCCTGGAGGAATACCTCAGCCTGCTCCGCCGAGTCTTTCGGGAGGTATACCGCCTGCTCGTGCCAGGCGGAAGAGCCTGCGTCAACATCGCCAACCTCGGCCGCAAGCCCTACATCCCGCTGCACGTCTACGTCATTCACGACATGCTCGAACTCGGATATTTGATGCGCGGTGAAATCATCTGGGACAAGGCGGCCAGCGCCAGCGCCTCGACCGCCTGGGGCTCCTGGCTCTCCGCCAGCAATCCCGTGCTGCGCGACGTGCACGAGTACATACTCGTTTTTTCCAAGCAGACCTTTTCCCGCCCGGGGAAGGATCGGGAGAGCACGATCGAGCGCGACGACTTCCTTTCCTTCACCAAGAGCGTCTGGACCTTCCCCGCTGAGTCTGCACGCGCGGTCGGCCACCCCGCACCGTTTCCGGAGGAACTTCCCCGCCGGCTGATCCAGTTGTATACCTTCGAGGGCGACGTCGTGCTCGATCCGTTCTGTGGCTCCGGGACGACATGCCTGGCTGCGAAAAGTACAGGGCGACATTACCTCGGATACGAGATCAACGCCGAATACGTACAAAAGGCTGAAGAGCGGCTTCGAACGCTGGAGACGAATGAAGGGACCGAATCGAAATCCAAAAGGAGTTAGATCATCATGTCGATGCTTCTGATCAGCGCTTGTATCGCCATCGTCGATTGGATCGCCGTCGCACGCCAGAACCGTACGCTCGAGATCGCCGCCAAACCCGCCACACTGCTGGCATTGTGCATCTGGTTCGCCAGCTATCCGACGGCGATGAGTTCGACCGTCGGTGTGCTGTTTTTACTCGGGCTCGTGTTCTCCCTGTTGGGCGACATCTTTCTGCTCTTCGCCGAGGCACATTTTCTCAAGGGCTTGATCGCCTTCCTCCTGGCCCATCTGCTCTATGTCGCAGCGTTCAACTCGGCCGGCTTGATTCTGACGCCGCCCGCAATCCTGCTCGCCGTGCCGACCGTCATCGCGGCGCTGCTGATCTTGCGGCGTTTGATCGCCAGCCTGAAGGAACGCGGAAACGAGGCGATGATCGTTCCGGTCAGCGTTTATGCCCTCGTTTTGAGTCTCACATTGTGGTCCGCTTCGACCACGCTCTTTCGGGACGATTGGTCCCTCCTGGCGGGAGCGCTGGCGGCAGGCGGCGGTATTCTGTTTTTCGTCTCCGACGCGGCCATCGCCTGGAACCGCTTCGTCGGACCGCATTGGGGCGGCCGGCTGTTCGAAATCGTGACCTACCACCTGGCGCAAATCGGGTTGTCCGCCGGAATCTTGATTTCCATTGGGGCGCTCGGCTGATCCTGGCAGACGCACGAGGCGCTTGACGTGAAAAAATTCAACCCAGGCGTGGCCTGCCGTGAACGCTTCGGCACGGCGCGATCCTGTATCTGACCATTGCCTATAGGGAGTCGTCGTCTTACGACTTTAAGAAATATTCGGATTCGATGGATTGCCCATTCACGTCCTGCGGCAGACGCATGAAACCGGCGAGCAGCGGATGCACCTGGTGCACCTTTTCGGCGATGAGCAGCGCGATGCGTCGCATGGAGAAGTGTGCGTTGGGCCTGGCGCGCAATTCACACAGGTGAAAGACCTCGCGCAAATTTAGCGTACACAGCACGCGGCGGTTGAAGCCGTTGGGGACGATGTAGGAAGCGGCGTAGAGATTCTCATCCGCCAGGCTGCGATAAGCATTTGCAGCTTTTTCCATGCTCTCGCAATAGGTATCTTCGAAACCGGCATCGGCGATCAGGCGCGGAACGGCGTATCCCAGATCGGGGGTCAGGCGCTGTGGAGTCTGCGTCATCATGCGGTGGCGTTTGAGTTCGAAATAGGCGCCCTGATCCAGGACGACGTCGAAGGTGTAAACGGTGTGCTCCAGCGCGCGCGGGGGCGCGTCGAATTTGTCCATGCGGCCAAGGATCGATTCCGCCAAACCCCGGCGTTCTTTCGCAGACACGTCTCGAACGGCCGCTTCAGCCGCCTCGAACGAACTGCCGGAATGCTCGTACAGCGCTGACGCCAGGACCCGCAGTTCCCCCTCGGGATCGTAAGCCGTCAACGCCACGGCTTCTTCCGCCGGTGATCGTTCCAGTTTCGCCGCCCGCTGCGTCAGATCCTGCTCGGTTTCCATCCGGTAGGGAACCTCGCTCGCGTACTTGACCAACGTCGGCACTTCTTCCTGCGCCACGACTTTCACCGCCTCGCCGATCTCGCGCACTTCGGTCAGGGGGTGCGACAACATTTTACGCAGCGCGTGCTCCAACACCCGCGCGTTTACCGTCATGCCCAAGTTGGCAAACGCCGCACTCGGCAGCAGGAAACGGCACGAATCGACGTACCTCGAGCGGATGCGCCGGTCCCAGGCTTCGTCTGACTCATTTTCCCTGGGCGGATGCTGCTCGCGAACGATCTGGCGCGCCGGTTCGAGCGATTGCCGATAAGCTTCGAACAGCGCGTCGCACGTCTCTCGATAGAGACTTTCGTTCGAACCTCCTTGAAATTCTGCAGGCATGTGGTAGCCGCCGGGCTGCCACTGCTGGTAACGTGTGGATTTTTCCGTGTAGGACGCCAGGCGGTTCGATTCGATGCACTCGATGGCCAGACGGGAAACGTTCTCGAATGCGATGTGCAGCACCGCGTGTTCCGCCACCGATCCGTGGCCGTATCCCACGACCCATTTCTCGTGGAACTCCGCCGACTGCTCGTCGCTCAGTTCATCGGCGATTTCCTGGAACGACAACGGAGAACGGGAGGTCTTGGCGAATGCGACTGCGATCGTCTCTGGGCTGAGACGTTTCGGAGAGAGAAGGTAAATTCGACGTTGAAGGCTCTCAGGCATTTTCTCCCTCCAGAGTTGGCTCCAGAATCGACCGCGCCCTGCGGATATCATCTTTGATTTGCCGGATCAGATCATCCGGAGACGCAAAGCGTCGTTCAGCCCGCAGCCGTTCCACGAAACCCACGCGTAGATGCTGGCCGTAGAGATCGCCGTTGAAATCCAGGATATGCGTTTCGACTGTAGGAGGCACGGGTTCGCTTTCGAAGGTCGGTCGCACGCCGATGTTCGTCACCGCCGGCCGACGTTTGCCGTCGTGCTCGACGGTGCAGGCATAGACGCCTGATCCCGGATAGGCGCGTTCCTCCCGGATTCGCAGATTTGCGGTCGGGATCCCCAGTTTCCGTCCCCTGCCAACGCCCTTCATGACCTCACCTGGCAGTACGAAGATTCGTCCCAGATACCGCGCCACGCGTGCCACGTCGCCTGAAAGTAATGCCTGGCGCACGATCGACGATCGCACCGTTTCGCCGTCGAGTGTGAATGCGGGAAAAATTTCTACTTCAAATCCGTACTCACTGCTAACCGACTCGAGATAGGTGCGATCTCCCGTGCGATCCCGCCCCAGCGTGAAGTCTTCGCCGATCCACAGTCGCTTGAATGAAAGCTGGCGATGGAGGAGTTCCAGGAAATCCCTGGCAGAAACTCGAGACAGGGCGCGGTCGAATCGCTGCGTCACGACGTAGTCGACGCCCAACGCCCCGATAAGATCGGCTTTTTCATCCGGCAAAGTGATGTAGAACGATGGACTGCGGCCGCGGAGTACGACCGAGGGATGGGGATAGAAAGTAAGCACGACGGCGGGAAGATCGCGTTCATGAGCATCTGAAACCATGGCACGGATCAACGCCTGATGACCGACGTGTACGCCGTCGAAGGCGCCGATCGTCAACCCACACCCGGGCAATTGGAGTGATTGGATGTCATGCAGGTGCCGCATGCGTGTTTTACCTTGGGAATACCTTGCGGGGATGCCACTCCATGCCGTCTTCTACAGCTTCGAGAACCGCCACGAGATCCCCGTCTGGTCCAATAGCCCGTGCAATGCCCGTCGCTTCGGATTTTGCCGCAATCCGATGGCCGAAGAGAATCTTCTCCAGGTCTTCCCCCTCGACGTTGACGATGGGAACATCGGGCAGGGCATCTGCCGCCGGACGCACGTACTGCTCCCACTTTCCGGTCAGAAATCCAACTTCCAATTTCGGCAGCGGTATCGCATCTTCCAAGGTAAATGGACCCGCCTTCGTGCGCTGTAGTTTCGCCAGATGGGCGCCGCAAGAAAGCATTTCACCGAGATCGTTTGCCAGGGACCGGATGTACGTCCCGGCCGTGCATTCGACATCGAGAACGACGTCGGGGGGTTTGTAACTGACGATATCGATGTGGTGGATAGTTACCTGGCGCGGCTCCAGTTCCACCTCTTTCCCCTTGCGCGCCAGTTCGTAAGCCTTTTTCCCGCGAATTTTAATTGCGCTGAACGGCGGCGGCACTTGTTCGATTTCACCCCGGAAGTCGTCCAGCGCTGCTTCAATCTCGGCGCGTTTGGGCACCTTCCCGGTTTCGCGCACGACCGGTCCTTCCGAATCATACGTCTCGGTTGACGATCCAAAGCGAACAACCGCCTCGTAACGTTTGGAGGATGTCGAGAGATACTCACTCAACCGGGTTGCCGCCCCCAAACACAACACCAGTACCCCCGACGCCCGCGGATCGAGCGTTCCCGCATGACCGACCTTGCGTATTCCCATGCCTCGGCGGACGAGGGATACGATCTTGTGTGACGTCGGACCTACAGGTTTATCCACAATTAACAATCCAAACACACTCATTTATCCAACTCCATTACGCCATTCAAAGCTGCCAATGAGGCGGAGAGCACGTTACGTTTTACCGTTTCGAGCTCCCCCGAAACTATAGCGCCTGCGGCCTGATGATGGCCTCCCCCTCCAAAGGAGGTCGCAAGTTCGGCGACGTTCACATCATCCTTGGAGCGCCAACTGATTTTAACCGATCCACCCTCCTGTTCCACCAGCAGGATGGCAATCTTCGCGCCTTCGATGGTCGAAAGGACGTTGATCAGATCGGCGTCATCGATGCCCGGATAGCCGGCGATGTGCCGGTCCTCGAGGCTGAGGCTGGTAATGACGACGCCATCGCGCCGTTCCAGCCGGGTGAGACCTTGCCCCCAGTAGCGTGCAGCGGCAAAGCTCCTCCGATTCAACGAATTCTGATAGACCTCGGCCAACTCAGCTCCGTGCTCGATCAGCGCAGCCGCGACGCGCAGGGTTTTCGCCGAGACGTTCGACGTTCGAAAACCGATCGTATCCGTCACCAAACCCAGCATGAGATGCGTCGCGATTTGCCTATCCAGCGGAAGATCCAGCTCGAGCAGGAGATCATAGAGCACCTGCGTCGTTGCAGCAGCGGTCGGCTGGACGATGTTGATTGCGGCGAAATTCGTGTTTGTCGGGTGGTGATCGATATTGAGGTCCGGCTGCCCTTTGAGCGCAGCCGCATCGACGCCCAGCCTGCCCAGATCCGACACGTCCACTGCGATCAAGGCGCCGTAATCCGCTGGAAATGCCGTGCGGATCTCATCCGTATCGGCGATGAAATGCAGCGTTTGCGGTACGCCATCGACGAGAATCGGCGTTACTCGCTTACCCAGCCGACGAAGACTATGGGAGAGTGCTAGCAAACTCCCAACGGCATCTCCGTCCGGACGGATGTGGCCTATAATGACGAAGTCATCCTTCGCTTCGATTAATCTGCCCGCTTTGAGAATTTCAGACTTCACTCATATCCCCATCGTCCCCCTTTTCATGATCCAGCATATCGAGAAGCTCATCGATTCGTGCGCCGCGCGTTTGGGATGCATCCCAACGAAAACGAAGTTTAGGAAATTGTCGTAATCGGATGCGGCCAGAAAGCTGTTTACGGATATATCCAGATGCTCCTTCGAGCGCTTGCAGCACTTCCCTGCGGCGGTCGTCGGATCCGATCGCCGTGACGTAAATCGTCGCGTAGGCCAACTCACGATCGACATCCGCAGCCGTCACCGTGACCATCGAAAGCCGAGGGTCTGATATTTCACGCTGCATCAGGACCGCCAACTCCTCACGGATGCGATCGCCTATCCGGCGTGCTCTTGCCTGACTCACCATGGCACATCTCTACTCAACCGCGACGGTTTCTTCTGTGAAACATTCGAGCGTGTCGCCTTCTTTGAAATCATCGAAGCCCTTAAGCCCAATGCCGCATTCAAAGCCTTCGCGTATTTCGCGTTCGTCATCCTTACCGTGCTTGAGTGAGGTTACAGTCCCTTCATACAGGACCTCATCTCCTCGACGGACGCGGATATTAGCGTTGCGGCGGATGACGCCTTTCGAGACGATACATCCCGCGATGTTACCCAGTTTGGGGATATGAAAAACTTGGCGGACATCTGCGCGCCCGATGACGACGACCCGTTTTTCCGGTTCGAGCATGCCTTTCAAAGCCTTCTCGATGTCTTCCGTCAAGCGGTAGATGATGTCGTACAGCCGAATGTCGACGCCTTCGACTTCAGCCGCTCGTTTGGCGGCCTGATCGGGAGCGACATTAAAGCCGATCACGATCGCGTCCGAAGCAGCGGCGAGCATGATATCGCTTTCGCTGATGTTGCCGGTGTCCGCGTGGAGCACGTTCACTTGAATGTCGCCCGCACTGAGCTCGCGCAGCGAATTCGTAATCGGCTCGAGCGAACCTTGGACGTCGGCCTTGATGACCAGACGTAGCTCCTGTGCCTCACCGGCCTGGAACGCGTCGAAGATCTGCTCCAAAGACATCGCCGGGGGTTTGGATTTACGTTCCCCCTCGGCCATTTTTCGATCCACTGCAGCGTTACGCGCTTCGCGTTCGGATTCGTAGACCGTGAACAATTCGCCCGCCATCGGGACGTCGGAAAGCCCGAGTATCGAAACCGGCGTGGACGGCAGCGCCTCTTCCACAGCATTGCCCTGGTAATCGAACATGGCCCGAATGCGTCCACAGGAAGTGCCCACTGCGATGAAATCTCCCACCCTCAGGGTGCCATTTTGTACCAGAAGGGTCGCGACGACGCCCTTGCTTTTATCCAGCTCGCCCTCGATCACCGTTCCCAGCGTCTTTCCGTTGGGATTGGCTTTGATCTCGGTGGCATCGGCGACGAGTAAGATCGCCTCGAGCAAATCCTCGATCCCCGAACGCAGTTTTGCCGATACGGGAACTACCATCGTGTCGCCTTCCCAATCGTCCGGCTGCAGTCCAACGTCCGCCAATTCCTGTTTGACGCGATCGAGGTTGGCTGTATCACGATCGATCTTGTTCAGCGCCACCAGAATCGGAACCCTCGCTGCGCGCGCGTGCGCCAGCGCCTCCCGGGTTTGAGGCATAATTCCGTCGTCGGCGGCAACCACCAGAACGGCGATATCCGCTCCCTGGGCGCCGCGCGCACGCATGGCGGTGAACGCCTGATGCCCTGGTGTGTCCAGAAAAGTGATCGGGCGTCCGTTATGTTCGACCTGGTACGCGGCGATGTGCTGTGTGATTCCACCCACCTCGCCTTCGGCGACGTTCGTCTCCCGGATGGCGTCCAGCAAAGTCGTCTTTCCGTGATCCACGTGGCCGAGCATGGTCACGACCGGCGGCCGGTCGACCAATGCTTCCGGATCCTCGTCGTCGATCATGCGCCGCCAATCTGGAACCTGGGATTCATCTGCGGCTTCTTCATGATCGGCGCTGACCACCTGCTGCGCTTCGAAGCCGAATTCTTCCATGACGATCGCCGCGGTGTCGAAGTCGATCTGCTGGTTGATGTTCGCCATGACCCCATTGGCCATCAATTGCTTGATGACCTCAATGGGACTTACTTCAATCTCCGTCGCAAGATCGCGAATTGTGATATTGGAGGGGATTTCTACTACCTTATGGCCATTCTCGCTCATCATAAACCTCCCGCACGAGCCTCTTCGGCTGCGTTAAGCGAGCGGCCGATAAGGCTAGGGGAATAAAATTCTTCGTTTAATTTGCGCCTTGGCGTAACCAGGCTGCTGGCTCGCCTCAGCCATTTTGCTCTTTCACCAAACCATCCATGAAAGCCGTCAACTCCTGCCGGGCTTCCTGTGTGATTTCTGTGTTGAGGGCTTTCGCTAACGCACCGTTCAGTGCGGCTTTCCAACACGAGCGGGAATCATGTACGTACGCGCCCCGGCCTGGCGCTTTACCGCTCATGTCGATCTTCACACCTTCCGAACCTCGTACGATGCGGATCAGCGAACGTTTTGGCAATACCTCTCGACAACCCACACACGTCCGCTGCGGAACGTGACGCTGATGCCGTTTTCTGGACGTCAATTTCACGCCCTCCGCATCCCAGTGGAAGGGATTCCGCTAGTACCGATCTTCCCATTCATCTTGCTGGCGCTTGCGACGACGAGTAACGATCATTTCGCCGGTTTCAGGATCATACTCCACGATACGTTTTTTCCGTTTCTTACGTTGCTTATCGTCTTCAAGATCCTCTTCGTCTTCTTCTTCCTCCACGAGTTCTTCCAGTTCTTTCGGCTCTTCAAACTGAACTGGCGCCTTGAGCTCATCGACGGCTGCTTTGAATGCGGCTTCAAACGCCGTCATGGGTTCGCCCGGTTTGGCTTCAGGCAAGACCGCATCTTCGAGCTCCTGCGCGACTTCTTCCGCCGCTACAGGCTCCGCGGCTTCTGCTTCCACACTCTCCGGCGCAGCGGCGGCCTCCGGTTCGACGAGTTTGGGTTCTTCAGCCGCTTCTGCTTCGATTTCAGCTTCTGCTTCCACGCCTTCAGGCGTAACGGCTTCGATCTCTCCCTCGACTTCAGGTTCGACGACGGGTTCTGGATACTCGAAGGCTTTATGTTTCTCGCGGATTTCCTCGACGGCTTTCGGTCCGATTCCGGAAATATTCAAGATCGCATCTTCATCGAGTTCCAACTTTTCCATCAACTGGCCGGCTGTTCTATAGCCCGCTTCGTCGAGGATATTGTAAACGCGGGTCGAAAGATCGAGCGCTTCGAGATCGACGTCGTACGCCGTTTCCGGAATCGTCGCCCGCACTTCTTCGAGACGCTCCTGCATGACCTGACGAATGGTATTACGGCGGGAAACGACCTCGGATTGGACTCGATCGACGAACTGGCGCATATCTTGATACTCTTCGGGGGTAATCGGACGGTTTTCCGCCTTCTTGGCCAGAATGGCCTCGACCGCTTCGATTCCTTCTTTCTCCCGTTTGGCCAAATCCGCATAGTCGCTATTGGTCTGCAGCAAGTTAACCGAATCCGCCACGGCCTCGGGAAGACTTTTAATATCGATGCGCCAGCCCGTAAGCCGCGCCGCGAGACGGGCGTTTACGCCCGCACGTCCGATGGCCAGGCTCAATTGATCCTCGGGAACCACGACCATTGCCGTCTTGCCGCTTTCCAGATTGTCATCCAGATAAACACCGGAGACACGCGCGGGGCTCAACGCCTTCGCGATGAACGTTGCCGCATCCGGATTCCATTCGATCACATCGATCTTTTCATCGTTCAGATCGCGCACGACGGACTGGATGCGCACACCACGCAAGCCGACACAGGCACCTACCGGATCGACGCCGTCCCGCATGGCGGCGACGGCCACCTTTGCGCGCTTGCCGGCCTCCCGGGCGATGGCTTTGATCTCGACCAGACCCTGGTTGATTTCCGGGACCTCCATCTCGAGCAGCCGACGCAGCATGGCGGGATGGGTACGAGAAACCACGATCACCGGTCCGCGAGATGACTTACGCACTTCGAGAACGTACACCCGGATTCGATCGCGTACCCGGAAGCGTTCTCCGGGAATCTGTTGGTTGCGCGGCAGTATCGCTTCTGCACGCCCCAGCAATCCGACCATCACGGCTTGCGGCGTGATCGAATGGACCGTGCCGTGCACCATGTCCCCTTCGCGCTCGATGAATTCGGAGTACTGCGCTTCACGCTCCGCTTCGCGCAAGCGCTGCAGCATCACCTGTTTTGCGGTCTGCGCTGCCACCCGGCCAAAATCCTCGGGCGTCGACTCGACCATGATGATGCCGCCCAACTCCACTTCAGGATCGATTTTCCGGGCCTCGTCGATCAAGACTTCGGTGGCGGGATTTTCCACTTCGTCGACCACTTCTTTCTCGGCATAGACAACGATATCGCCCGTGCCCGGATCAATCCGCACTTCTACATTTTGCGCGCTGGAAGCGTTGACCGACCTGCGGTATGCGGAGGCCATCGCCGCTTCCAGTGTCTCCATTACCGTCTCTGCCGGCAGACTGAAGCGTTCGGTTATTTCGTTAAATGCGAGCGAAAATTCACTTTTCATCGATCGGTTTTCCTCACCAGGTGCCCTATTACGCAGAAAAAGTGGGCTCCACCCACTTTTACACGTAACTTCTCGATTTGGAACCCTACGGTTAAGATTGTAGCATAGAGACATTTACACTGCAAGCAATTGGATTTTTTCAAAACCACGCGGCCTCCGCGGCCTTATGTGCATTATTAGCCTGGCGATCTCGTCAAGCCACAGCTTTCACGACAGTCATCCTTAACGACCGGTTTATCCATTCGACGTGCGTTTGAATTGACGCTTGCCGCGCCTCCCTTTATCATACCTGCGTGGACGCAACCCCGATGAGGTGAAACATGGAAGTTGGATTGGTAAAGAGAATCGACATCGACAACGAAATGCAGCAATCCTATCTGGATTACGCCATGAGCGTGATCGTCTCGCGCGCGCTTCCCGACGCTCGCGATGGATTGAAACCCGTTCACCGCCGCATTCTCTTTGCGATGCATGCCATGGGCATCCGGCCGGATTCGGATTTCAAAAAATCCGCCCGCATCGTCGGTGAGGTACTGGGGAAATTCCACCCGCACGGAGACATGGCCGTATACGATGCCATGGCACGCATGGCGCAGGAATTTTCCATGCGTTACCCGCTCATCGAGGGCCAGGGAAATTTCGGTTCCATGGACGGAGACCCGCCGGCTGCCATGCGCTACACCGAGGCGAGGTTGATGCCGCTGTCCATGGAAATGATGTCCGACATCGAGAAAGAAACGGTCTCATTCTCAGAAAACTTCGACGGCTCGATGGAAGAACCCTCCGTTCTTCCCGCCGGATTTCCGAACCTGCTCGTGAACGGGGCGACCGGAATCGCCGTCGGCATGTCCACCTCCATCCCCCCGCATAACATGAGCGAAGTCTGCGACGCCTTGATTTACATGCTTGAAAATTGGTCGTCCCTGGATTCCATCAGCCTGGACGACATCATGAAGTTCATCAAGGGGCCGGATTTCCCCACCGGCGGCATCATCCTGCACGGCGGCAAGGGGCAGGATCTTGCGACGGCGTACGCCAGTGGTCGCGGAAAGATCAAATTACAGGCGAGAGCCCACATCGAGGAAATGAGCCGCGGCCGCTCCCGCATCATCGTCACGGAACTCCCCTATCAGACCAATAAAGCCAACCTGATCGAGCGCATCGCCGAATTGGCCCGGACCAGTCATCTCGAGGGCCTGGCCGATCTGAGAGACGAATCCGATCGCCATGGATTGCGCATCGTTCTCGAGCTGACGAAAAACGCCGATCCGCAGAAGATGCTGCGGGAACTCTACAGGCGCACGCCGATGCAATGCACGTTCAGCGTGATCATGCTCGCCCTGGTAGACGATGAGCCTCGCCTGCTCGGCCTGAAACAGTCGCTGCGCGTGTATCTCGAACATCGCATCGAAATCGTTCGCAAGCGAAGCGAGTACGATCTTGCACGAGCGCGGGAACGCGAACACATTCTCGCCGGCTTGCGCATCGCGATCCAGAATCTGGACCAAGTCATCCAGATGATCCGCAGCTCGAAAGACGCTGCGCAGGCGAAGAACCGGTTGATGAAGAATCTCAAACTGAGCGACATCCAGGCGACGGCCATCCTCGACATGCCGTTGAGACGTCTATCCAGTTTGGAGCGAAAGAAAATCGAAACGGAATACAAGCAAGTGGTGGCCACGATCAAACAATTGGAAGGGCTGCTTCGCTCACCTAAAAAGATGCGCAACTTGATCGCCGAGGAGATCACGCAAATAAAAACGACGTACGGCGACCGCCGGCGTACGCAGATCGTCGAGACCGGCAGCGGAAAGGGGAAACGCAAGGTTCTCACGGCCGGCGATCTCGCGCCCGCCAAGGAGACGTGGGTCGTGGTTCGCCACGACGGTTTGATCTCGCGCTCCCCGACGGCGCGCCTCCCCCGCCTGGCCAGCCGGAAGGCTCCCAGGTTGGTGATCGGCGCCAGCGTGCGCGACACGCTCTACCTCTTCAACAAAGAAGGTCAGGCCGTCGCCCTTCCCGTCCATACCGTTCCCGAGTGCGACAAGCCGGAAGATGGTTCGGCCGTCGCCGGAATTTCACCCTTCACACCCGATGACGAAGTCGTCACGGGTCTGGCGTTGTCTCCGGAATGGGTTGGACGGGAAAACACAGGCTGCTTCCTCCTGCTTTGCACGCAGCAAGGCATGGTTAAAAAAGCAGATCTGGAAATCCTGCCCGGACCCTCGTCACGCACGTTCCAGGCCATTCGCGTCGCCGAGAACGATCGCCTCGACTGGGTGTGCCTGACGTGCGGCGGGGACGATGTCTGCATCGTCAGCAGCGCAGGCATGGCGATACGCTTCTCCGAAGCCGAGGTGCGCCCGACCGGGCTCGCTGCGGCAGGGGTCATGGGTATCCGGATGGAGGACACGGATCGTGTGGTGGGATTCGGGATCGTCCGGCCCAAAAGGGAACTCTTCCTGATCAGCGAGGACGGACAAGCCAAACGAAGCGCGTTGAGCCAATTCCCCAGCCAGGGACGTTACGGAAAAGGCGTGCTTGTCTGGAAGTCTGCTGAAGCGATCCGTCTTGTCGGCGCCGCCATCGGCATACCCGGCGATCGCCTCGTCGCCCACCGCGCTCGCGGGGCGAGCCGCTCGCTGCGCTTCTCCGATGCACCCCGCAAAGCACGCACGGCGAGCGGAAAACCCATCGTGGACTTGAAAGAAGGAAATCGTCTCACCCAATTGACGAAGGTGCTTCCAAGACCGGATCTGGATGTCAAGTCCGAACCGAAGAAAGCAAATACTGCACAGAAAAAGAAGTGAACCGCAGCGAAATACGCACCGACGCTGGGCTGATCGACATGAGTTGGCCGCCCCCGCGTTTCTTGCCGATCGGGAATGGAAGAGCTCGGTGTTATTGCGGCACTTCGTAGTAGATGCGAGTATCCGCGGAGGAGTACTCACTGGCGACGACGACCTTCGAACCCTTGGTAAGCGTCCCCTGATACGGCGCATCTCCGTACCCAGCCAGCCAGCCGTCAAGCACAAACGGGATCACACCTGCGGCAGCGATCCACTCGCCGTTGTAGCGGCGTACAACGTGCACGTGCGTTCCCGTGGCCTCGCCTCCTTCACAGGAGGGATGTCCAAGCGGATCACCCTTTTGTACCCGTTCGCCCGCGGCAATGCGATCGTCCGTCGCCACGTGATAGAAGAACAGCACCCAGCCGGTCCGTTCGTCGCCATCCCCATCCAGGTCGAGCACCACGGCGGCTTCAGCGCTGCGTGAAATAATGCCGCCAGCCGGCGCCACGATCCATTCCGCGGAGTGAATACAACCACTCTCTTCAGAGGGAGGTCCGAAATCCAGGGCGCCCAGTGGAAGGGCTCTGCCCCACGAGTAGTGTGGGCCCGCCGTGAAATCCCAGACGCGGTCCGGTGCAAAGGGAAGCGTCAGTTCCGGCTGCTGCAGATTGGCAGGGATGAAGTCCTCTTGCAGGTCGAAGGGGTCGCCCCAAAGCGAGACGTACGTTTGATAGAAACCATCCGGGCTGACGACCTGGTTGAAATCCTCCTGCCCGTACAGGCTGGCGAAGACGTACTGCACTGCAACCGTACCAGCGTTGAGCCAGGGATCGGGCCGCACGAGCAAACCGTCCGTCAATTCCAACTCCCGCAGGCTTCCTGCCCGCCAACCATAATAGCCATCATTGATTTCCTCGGCCACCCAGATCAGTTGCCCGAACAGCCCGGGAAATCGAGGGTTTTGGTATCCGAGTGGAAATCGTTCGTCATCGTCGCTTGGAAAAGGCTGGGTCAGCGCTTGCGTTTGATATTCCAACAAGGCCAGCAGCAATCTGGGGTTCACGGAGTAATTTCGCGCCACTACCTCGACCACGTCCCACGCCTCCCGCTGCTTGCTGTAGGCGTAATCGGACAAGTCGGCGAGGAATCCGGGGCGCTGGCGGATTTCCCCGGAAATGTCGAACCCGACCGCAGTGGGGCCGTTGACGACCTCACTGTCCGGTAATATTTGAAACGGGGAACCCAACAAGGGTTGATAATAGGCCGGGATTCTCATCGGGTAGCCCGGCGGAAGCGTCGTCACGCCGGAGGGCAGATCGGGATTTTCGGCCAGGATCTCTTCCACGCTGGTGTTGAAGTGCGCCGCCAACGCCGGCAGGTTGTCCCCGTTTTGAGCCACGTAATCGAACACTTCACCTGGCGCATGCCTCGTACGCACGGGCAGCGGCGTCGGACCGCTCTGCACGGTCGGACTCGCTGAAGCCGGAACGTCCGGCATCGAAAGCGGCACGGATGAACAAGCGCCTGTGACAACGAAGATCGCTGCACAAGCCATCAATATGCATGTAGATCGCAAATTCATCTTTGGATCAACGTCTCATGGGAAGCACAGGGGCAGGCGAGCACGATCTGATCGCCTTTGACAAGTGCTCCTTGATATGGTTCCGCGCCCGCCACCGCAACCCAACCGCTCAACTCAAACGGCAGCGGACCATCGGCGAGGATCCATTCACCGTTGTATTTACGGGCGATGTGAATGTGCGTGCCCGTTGCAGTTCCACCTTCACACGACGGATGTCCGATGAGATCTCCGCTTTCGACGTAAGTCCCAGCGCGAATGCGATCCTCCGTGGCGATGTGCAGATACAGCAACACCCATCCCGTTTGCTCGCGGCCGTCCCCATCCATATCCAGTACGACCACACCTTCTTCACTGCGCACGATGTATCCCGGAGCTGCTGCTAACACCCAGCTGTCGGATTTAACACAACCCGATTCGATCGAGGCCGGGGCAAAGTCGAGTGCAGCCCATGCGCTGTCGCGTTCCCAAGCGCCATGCGGTCCCCCAGTGAGGGCCCACACCTGCCCTCGCAGGAAAGGCAGGATCAATTCCGGTTGTTCGACGCCATACTCATACAGCGGGTGTTCGTACGCCCAGGGGTCGCCGAAGAAATCTTGATACACGTCCATGAACTCCTGCAGCGCAATTTCCCACTCCGCCCGGGTTCGGTCAAGCGAGAGGTAGTACTGAATGGCAACGGTCCCGGCGTTCAAATCCGGCGCCAGGCGAATTCTCGTACCATCCGTGAAATTCAACTCGGTGATCGTTCCCGCCCGCCAGCCGTAGTAGCCATTGCCGAGCTCGTTCGCCGCCCAACCCAACTGTCGGAAGAGTCCGGGGGATTGTTCGGCGACGTGTCCCATGGGATACGTGAATTCGTCTCCCACCGGCGCGGACGGATCGGTCACCCAGCCGGATTCGAATTCGAGCAGGGCCAGCAACAGACGCGGGTTGACCGAATTGTCCCGCGCTGCGACCGATAACACATCCGGTCCCGGACGGAAAGGCGATCCAAGCGATTCGCGGTATTTTATGAGATACCCGTCATACTGCCCGGCAAACGAAGCGACATCGAATTCGACTGCATGCGGCGAGAATATGATTTCACTGTCGGGGAGCAGCCGTTCGTTCGGTCCGGTGGTTTCGATTCGATCCGGAATGAACAGCCATTGGCCGGGATTGATCAATCCGCGGGCATCCGGCAAAGGCTCCGTTGAGGTGATGTCTTCCGGGACGACGCCGAAACGAACCGAAACAGAATGCAGGTTGTCACCGGGCTGCGCCTCATACACCAGCGTTTCGGGTTCTTCATCAGATTGGGCCGTAGCCGTCGGCGGGAACGTCGGCGTGACGACCGGCTCCGGCGCCTCCGGGAACACGGTCGGCGGAATCGCCTCGACGGTGTCAGTCGGTTCCACTTCGTCGGTCTGCTGCTCCACCGCCGCAGTCGGACTCGGCAGACTTCCCGAACCGATGGCCACCTGCAAGGGGACGTTTCCGCGCGAACAGGCCAGCGAGGTGATCACAAGGGCAAACACCGCCAGGATCAGGTTTCGACGAGGCTTCCATCGAGCGCGGTACTGCCCAAAAACGTCACCGTCCGATCTGGTTGGTCTCATTTCTACATTCACAAGATTCTATTGTATCCCGATCCCGGTGCAGCGTGCCACTATACGCCGTTCCGTCCCCCGCGGAAACCCATCCGTCCATGACGAACGGAATGCGCCCGTCCGCCGCGATCCATTCGCCGCGGAATTTACGTGCGATGTGCACGTGAAGACCGGTTGCGAAGCCGCCTTCGCAGGATGGATGCCCGATTCGCTCGCCGGCATGGAGATACGTTCCCACCGCCACCCGGTCTCGGCTTTCGACGTGCATATAGAGCAGTACCCAGCCGGTCTGCTCGTAGCCGTCTCCATCGAGGTCCAGGATAACTTCACCGTTCTCGGAGCGCAGGACCAGTCCATCGGCTGCGGCCACAACCCATTCATCGGAATAGCCGCATCCGAGTGCATAACCCGGAGGTGCAAAGTCCAGTGCAGCCCACGCCGCGCCGTCCCCCCAGGCAGAATGCGGCCCTCCGGTGAAGGACCACACTTTGCCATTCTCGAATGGAAGCTGCAGCAGAGGTTGCTCCAGATCCGGCGGAACGAGTGGTTCGATCGCGCGCTCGAAGGGATTACCGAACAATGCTGTATAGGTTTGGATGAATCCCTGTGCAGAGATCACGCCGCGCCACGCCTCGACGCCGTACAGTTGTGCGAAAAGATATTGAACGCCTACGCTTCCGGCATTCAAACCCGGTCCCGGCACGATGACCTTGCCGTCCGAAAAGACCAGCGGTCCCGCCCAGCCGGCTCGCCATAGGTAGTACCCCTGATTGAGTTGATCGGCAGCCCAGGACAACTGCACGAACAAGCCTCCCCTATCCTGTCGCTCATAGCCGACAGGATAGACTCGAGCCAGTGCATCGACGTTCGCGTTGGTTACCCAGCCCCCCTGATACTCGAGGACGGCTAAAAGCAGCCGCGGGTCGACGGAATATCGCTGCGCCACCAATTGTACGATCTGCGCGCCGGTCAACTCTTCAGATTCGACTTCCTCCGTGTAAGCGGAAAGGTACCCATCCCACTTATCGACTTCAGCTTGCAGATCGAAAATCACACTTGCCGGTCCATAGACGAGTTCCGAATCCGGAATGAGTTTATTACTCGGGCCTTCGGGTTGTGGAATGGGAGCCGGTATTTCGAGCAGCTGTCCTACGGCAAGATAATCGACGTTCGAGAGCCGGTTTGCCTGACTGATTTGGAGCACGGACACGTTGTATTGCTCGGCGATCTGTCCCAACGTCTCCCCTGCCTGCACCACGTGATAGATCACGTCCGTGCGCACCGTCGGCGTGTTGCGTACAGGATCGGGTGTCGGGGAAAGAAGTTCTTCACCTGGTTCGCGTGAAGGCGGCAGTAATGAAATCAGCGGATGTTGCGTGGGCGTCGGGGTGATCACCGGCAGGGGATTGGCATCCTTCGTGCTGGAGATGTTGTCTCTTGGGGTAAATATATCAGGGAACGAACAAGCGACCGTGCTCGCCACAATGACAAACACGACGAAGACGAGGTATGCCGGACGTTTGCGAAAAAAGACATTCGTCAACGAGGAATCCACTCCGGACGCTATACGTTAAAACAACGGCCTTCTCACTTCCTGCACGTCGACTTGCGCGATCGGCGTATTGTCGAGTTCCGTCAAACACCGAACAGCGGCTCATTTCTGGGTTCAAGATTCGTGCCACGTCGTTCGAATACGCTTCGTCTCACTGCGGGAACACCGTATCCACCGATTGGATAAAATCCGGCAGCAAGTCCAGAGCCGGTGCCCGGTGAATGCGCTCCTGGAAGCAGGACGCCAGGGAGTGAAAATACCAGGCTTGATCCGCGCGCGGCCGGTTGAAGCGCTCCCATATCTGTTCCCCATCGCGCCGCAAGAAATCGTGAATGGAACACATGTTATCTATCTTATCGGCAAGCGCGAGCACGAGCACGTCATCATCGGCGCTTCGAAGCTTGTCCAGCGTTCCCTGCTTGCGCTGCCGCCAGGGAGCCGAACGGTCGGACTCCGTAACTGCGCAAACGAGTCTCGCCACCCACTCGCCAAATTCTTTTCGAATCTCATCCGGCGTCACTGCAGTATCCTCTACCGTGTCGTGCAGAAAGCCAGCGATGACGATTTCCGGCGCGCATCCCGCTACTGCCAGGATTCGGCCCACGGCAATGGGATGTACGATGTACGGGACGGAAGTCCCCTTGCGGAATTGTCCGGCGTGTGCCTGTACGGCGAATTCGATAGCTTCGAAAAGGGGATCCGTGTTCGCATTATCCTTCATTGACAAGACTCGCTTGGGAAAATCAAGCCGTCATCCGCGAGGCTGTCATTCCGATTTTTCATGATATTCAGCCGCATGGCGCCAACGCACCGTCGGAGAAGCCGGCAACTCAAAGCCACTTCTCGAGCAGCAGAGACGGTTCGTTGACCCTGCGCAACCTTCCCTGGTGGTCGATGAAAGACCAACAGCCCGGATCGGATTTGTATACACGATACCCCAAGCGTTCGTACAACTTTCGAGCGCCGAGGTTTTCCACTGCGGCGGCGATCACAACACGTTCGTACCCGGCATCACGCAGAACGGATTCCGCCGCTTGGATCAAACGCGTCCCAATGCCCCGATTGCGGTAGGACGGCCGGACGCGGAAGGCGTGCAGGTAAGCGCTTAAAGAGTCATGATGGATGTCCGCACGGTGCGCGTTGAATTGGATGAAGATCTGTCCCACGACTCTCCCGTCGCATTCGGCAACGAGGATCAGACGCCTGCCCAACTGCATCTCTTCCATCACGTGCCGGTAGACGCGCCGGTATTGAGTGTACTCTCCTTCCCATTCCATTTCGGGCAGGTCCGCTTCGACGGCGGGCCGGATGCGGCAATCAAGCGCTTCGACCATGGGAGGCTTCCTTTTCGATCATTTTTTGAAGCAAAGCCTTTTCCTCCGCTTCCGAATGCAGCTCGTCGTCGATCCAGGCCGCCCGCAGCGCCCCGAGGATGCGTCGATAGCCCGGACCCGGTGGCAAGCCGAGCGTTCGCAGGGTCTCACCGTCCGTTTTCGGTTCCACGAAACGCCAG
>DAOUEE010000183.1:0-4582 GCA_034430695.1 Anaerolineales bacterium
GAGGAGCGGGTGGTGAGTTTTTATCCGCGAGTACGGGTTTTGCCGGTCGACGAGGCCGTACTGGATCGATTGGATCCGAGCGGACTATCCTTTTTCAACGTCAACACGCCCCAGGATCTGGCGCGAGCCGAGCAGCTCATCGCCGATGGCACCGTGAGGTTGGATTAGAATCATGCCGGTTCCGCGGTCGTTCGAGATGCAAGTCGGATGAGTGCATCAGCATCATCAAACTTCGTAGATCCGGATAGGAGTGTTTCGATGAACCCCGATTTGTCTACCTGCCGCGCACACTTTCCGGCACTGTCCAAAGGCGCGATCTATTTCGATAACCCGGGCGGAACGCAGGTCCCCCGGCAAACCATCGATCGCATGCTGGCGTATCTCATCGAGAGCAACGCCAATCACGGCGGCGCATTTCCCACCAGCCGGGAGTCCGATCGGATCATCGCCGAGTCCCGCCAGGCCGTGGCGCATTTTCTAAATGCCGGCAGTCCGCAGGAGATCATCTTCGGGCCGAACATGACCTCGCTCGCTTTCACACTCAGCCGCAGTCTGGCCGGGGAACTCACGCCGCAGGACGAGATTATCGTAACCCGCCTCGACCACGACGCCAACATCTCGCCGTGGACGATCATCGCCCAGGAGCGGGGCTGCAAGGTCCATTGGTTGGATTTCGACGTGGAGGACTGCACCCTGCGCCTCGATCAGTTCGAAAGTCTGCTCAACGAACACACGAAATTGGTCGCCGTGGGATACGCCTCCAATGCCGTGGGGACCATCAATCCCGTGCGCCGGATCACGCGCCAGGCGCACGATGCGGGGGCATTGTGTTTCGTCGACGCCGTGCAGTACGCGCCGCACGGCTCGATTGACGTTCAAGACATCGATTGCGATTTCCTCGCCGTATCTGCGTATAAATTCTTTGGCCCGCACATTGGGGTGCTGTACGGGAAACGGGAACACCTGGAGCGCTTGAAAGCCTACAAGGTCCGTCCCGCGCCTTCTGAACCACCCGGCAGATTCGAGACGGGCACACAAAATCATGAAGGCATCGCGGGCATTCTCGGCGCGCTTGAATATCTCGGCGCGCTCGGAGAACAACCCGCCCGAGATCGCGGCGATCGCGTCCAGCGCTTCAAGCATGCGCTGCGAACCATACAGATCTATGAGCTGAATCTCACCCGCACGCTGATCGAAACGTTGTCCGCCGTCCCGGGTGTCAAGATATGGGGGATCACGGACGAGGCGGATCTCGATCACCGCGTTCCCACCGTTTCATTCACGCTGAACGGACATCATCCGCGGGAGATCGCCACTGAATTGGGCAAGTTGGGAATCTACGTATGGGACGGGAATTACTACGCGCTGGCTGTGACGGAACGCCTCGGACTGGAGGAGCATGGCGGCATGGTGCGCGTCGGTTTGGTGCATTACAACACACTGGAGGAGATCGCCGCACTCGGAAAGGCCTTGAACGACATCGCAGCGGTTAGCTGAACGATCTCGATTTTCATCCCGGAATCCCCACAGCGCTGCTTAAAAGCACAGGCAAACATCTAGATGAGGGGGGCACCCAGATGTCTGCCTGTGGCTTTAATATATCGACAAATCATCCCAACGTCAAGAGGCATACCGCAATTGAAATTGTGCGAAATCCTGGCGTCGTGAATATCGAATCCGGCGAAAGCCTCTTCTAGTAGGGCGGCCGGTGCCTGAACGATGAGCGCATGGCTTGATGCAGATCGCCTCGCGAACCGATCGGTGCGCATGAGGTGATGGTTGTCGCCCAGGAAAGGATAGATTCCACTTCGAACGCTCCGTGGCTGCGCATACACTTGGACTACACGCCGAGGATGGTTCTGTGTACCCACGTTGGATGGAATCGTTACCCCTGTTTCAGGGTCTGACGCCCAGCGAGATGAAGCTGGTGATCGATCGATTCGAGAACATCTCGTTTCCCGCCGAGCACGTCGTTTTTACTCAAGGTGATCCGGCCGATAAACTGTTTGTGGTGATTTCCGGGCGCGTCGCCATTCGCTTCAAGCCGGACGACGGCGAGGTCCTCGACGTCGCCGAAGTCGAGCGAAACGGGGTCTTCGGCTGGTCTTCCGTTTTGGGTCGAAAAGCTTACACGTCTTCGGCAATTTGCCTCGAAGACTGCGAAGCCGTCTATGTGCGCGGCGATGTGCTGCGGAAATTGTGCGAGACCCACGCAGAAACCGGTGTTATCATTCTGGAAAGGTTGGCGGAGGTGATTGCCGAGCGCTTGCGCAGCACCCACACGCAGGTTGTCCAGCTTCTCCATCAAGGTATTCATCCCCCGCCGGAAACCTGAGGGGTTCAACGTCTGGAGGCGTGTCATGTCGGATGAAGTTATTCACAATCACCTGACCGGCGTTCCGGAAGAGGAACGCATGCAGGCGTTGGTCGAAGTGGTCAGTTCCTACATCGAACAGTATCACGGTGGATGGGTTCGCATGGTCGCGTTCGACGGTTCCGTGCTCAAAGTGGAAATGGGCGGCGCCTGCGACGGGTGTCCGTTATCCGACGCCACGCTGCGGGGTTGGGTGGAGGGAACGGTGCGGCAGTTCTTTCCCGATATCGAGCGCGTGGAGGCGGTATAAACGCAATTAATCAGGGAAAGTCAAACGGGGTACGTGGATGCGTACCCCGTTCTTGATTCCGTCGGCGATTTCCTGATGTGGTTCGGAATACTTGCAGTATTTAGATCCGGAAGCGCAGCAGCAACCACACCATCGCCAGCGTCACCGTGATCGCCAGCGCAGGCATTCCTTTGCGGAAGAAATAAACGTAACTGATCGGATATCCGGCTCGCTCGGAGATGCCGGCGGTAACCATGTTGGCCGACGCGCCGATCAACGAGCCGTTTCCACCCATCGCAGATCCGACGGACAGGCAGAAGTACAGGGCCAGGCTGCCCGCGCCCGGCACGGTGTTCGTGAGATAGCCGATCACCGGCAGCATGGCGGCCGTGAAGGGAATGTTGGCCACGACCGTCGATAAAAGTGCGCTCACCCAAATCACGACGATCATCGCCAGGGGGAGGTTTTCCCCCACGAGACTCGATACCCACTGCGCCAGAAAGCTGATCAGCCCGACCTCCTGGATACCGCCCACGACGATGAACAAAGCCATAAAAAATACGAGTGTGGTCCAGTCGACGGCTTCGATCATCTCCTCCACGTCCGGCCGGATCCAAATCAGAAGCGCCGTGGCGCCCAGAATGGCCGTGACCGCGGGGATCAGGTGGAAGTGTTCGCCGGCCAGGAAAAGCACAAGCATGCCCAGTCCTACCCAGCCGGCTTTTACCAGATGCGCCGGTTCTTTGATGCGCGCATTCTCCTCGAGTTTTTCGAGCAGGAGCGGGGAAACACTGGAAGTGACATGCGATAGATCCTTTCGGTAGGCGAACAAGCAGTACACAAACAGACCGATTAGGCTGATGAACACGCCGGGCGAGAGATTGCTCAAAAAACCCGAAAAGGGGATGTCGGCATACGAACCGATGAGGATGTTGGTCGGCGTACCGATGAGCGTGATGATTCCGCCCACGTTGGAAGCCATAACTTCCGGTATGAGCAGCGTCAGGGGATTGAGGCCGAGTGCGAGGGCGATCTGTACGGTGATCGGCGTCATCAGCAGCATCGTGGTCACGTTATCGAGGAACGCCGAGGCCACAGCGGTAATGATCATCAGGATCGCCATCAACAGCCACGCTTTGCCGCGGGAGATGCGGTAGGCGAAGAAGGCCAGCCAATGGAACAGACCGGTTCCTTCGACTACGGCGATGACGATCATCATCCCCATGATGAGGAAAATGACGTTCCAATCCACGTATTGCAACGCCCGCGTAAAATCGAAAATAAACAAACCTTCATACAGCGGTTCCCCCAGATAACTGACTCCCAGCACCAGGGAAACTCCGGTCAATGCCGCCAGTACGTTGTGCAGTTTTTCCAGGGCGATCATCAACAACATGCCGAGAAACACGAGGGTCGCTATCCAAAAAGCGACGGTGATTTTACGTTCGAGTTCGATCGTGGGCAGCGTCAATGCTTCACCGGGTTTGAGTTGGGCGATTTCGTCCGCCGCAATGGCGATCACGGAAGTCTTGAAATGCTGCCGTTCCACCCGCAGACTTAAATCACTCCCGGCTTGCGGGGGAAGCGTCAGGTGAAAACTGCCATCACCTTGCGTGATGCCTTCGGCGAGCACATTTTCACCTTGAAGCAGTTGAACTTGCGCCTCGGTTACCGGTTGATTCTGTCGATCGATCACGTTCCCGACGAGGGACAATCCCGTAGTTTGATTTGCCGGCTGTGCGGATACTCCGCCTGCCAGCATGAAGGTCAGCCACACGGCAATGATCAGAAGTAAAATCAACGCCCCTCGCCCGATCTTCACTCGTCACCTCCAGTTTCCGCCAATACGACCTTCGCGCCGGTTTCCTTTTCGCAATGCTCCACAAAAGCCTTCAAGCGCTCCATGGTGAACACGTTCTGTTCCTCGTGTTTGGGCTGGCCCAAGATGATGTGCGAGGCTTCGATTTCCTTCGCCATGG
>DAOUEE010000184.1:0-3345 GCA_034430695.1 Anaerolineales bacterium
TGGCTGGCGCCCTGCGCCAACGTGTGGGAGAGGCTGCAGGTACGGCAGACGAGCGCGGGTTCGGATAGCATGCACGTCCTCGCCGAAGGGAGTCTTTCGCTTCCCCCTTCTCGTGGATTACTTCTATTTATTGTACGAACGGCGGGGGGTATCTGTGCGTGACGCGGCCGTCACGCAGACGGGACGTGGGCGTCCTTCGACTTCACGCAATGCTGCGCATCTCGTTCCGCTCAGGAAGAAGGTTGTAAAACGGCTGGCGCCGGATGTATATCCGGTACAAGTAATCTGTGGATTTTTATCAACAGCCAGCGCTGTGAGATTACGGACTTGAATTATGAACCTGTTTTCTATATAATATGAACCATAGGTTCACTTATGCTCGAATTTCCCGAATGGACGGCGATCCACACCCACATCCTGCCCCTGGAACAGGCCGGGCTGGTCACGCGCACCTTCCGGCGCCTCGATCCCGGGCGACAGCAGCGTATCCTGCAGGCCGTCCTCGACGAGGCGGTCGAGGTCGGTCCTTCAGAGATCAACGTCAAACGCGTCGCCGCCCGCGCCGGCATTGCCGTCGGCTCGCTCTACAACTACTTCGGCAAACGTGACAACCTGCTGGCTTTCACCGTCGAAATTTGCACCCGCTACGTGCTGGACATGTTCGACGCCTTCCAACCCTACCTCGCCTCCCTGCCGCTGCGCGAGGCGCTCGCCGCCTATCTGCAGGGCGGGCATGAGTGGAGCGAGATGCAATCCGGCCTGGTGCAGTTCTTCGTCCGCGCCGCATACCAGGGCGACGAATCCTTTTATCCACAATGCGTCGAGCCAATTGCACAGAAGATGCTGGAAATCGTGACGCAGATGCTTTCCCAGGCCGCCGCACGCGGCGAAGTGCGCCCGGACGTCGATCTCCAGGCTGCGGCGCGCGCGATCAACGCCACCCTGCTGGCCGTCGGCGACAGTCGACTGCTGCCCTACCTCAACCGTTACCTGCGCGCGAGCGATGATGACATGCTCTTCGAACGGGTCGTCGATGCGCTGCTCGATCTCATCCTGACGGGGATTGGAAGCGGAGAAACAACGCCGCACTCGCAGGAGACGGGGACATGAAAACGCTTTCCGTGATGTGCAAGACGCTGCACGAACTGCTGCGCGAGCGCATGACCGTTGTCTTGATGCTGGTCTTCCCGGCGCTGCTCGTCGGCTTCTACTACGTCTCCTTCGGCCAGACGAGCGAGGGACTATCGAAGTACGTTTCCATCCTGGTGCTGAACCTCGACGCGGGCGCTGGAACGTCCGGCGCTGACTCCTCCAACGCGGGCCGGGCCTTCATCCGTCTGCTGCGGGACGCCGAATACGAAGGGCAACCGCTCTTCGACGTGGCCGAGGTCGACCAACGGCCGGCAGCCGAAGTCGCGCTGCGCGAACACAAGGCCTCGCTGCTCGTCGTCATTCCGGCCGATTTCAGCGCGGTTCTGCGGGATTTCGCGGCAGGCGTCGAGGCCGGCAATATGGCGCAAATCACGCTGGTCGGCGCGCCGGAAGCGGACAAGTACGTCTTCGCCCGCAGCTTGCTCGGCGGCTTCCTGCACCAGTTCGCCCTGCAGGCGGCCGGCCGGGAGGAAAGCATCGACGTGAAATACCGCTTCGTCCCCGGCACGGGCTCGATGTCGGATTTCGATTTCGGAGTCGGCGGCGTGATCGTCTTCGGCATCGCCTTCAGCACGCTCATCGCCGCGGAGTTGATGGTGCGCGAGCACCTGGGCGGAACGCTGCGCCGCCTGCGTCTCACCCGCCTGCGCGCCTTCGAGCTGCTCGCCGGGGTCACCCTGGCGCTGATGATCGTCGCCATGATCCAGGTTCCCGTCACGCTCGGATCGGCGCTGCTGATGGGATTCTCCAACCGCGGTTCCCTGGCGCTGATCGTCTTCATCTGCCTGCTCTTCAACCTCTCGGCGATCGGGTTGGGACTGCTGGTGGCCAGCTTCTCGCGAACGCCTGCCGACGCCACGAATCTGGCCTCGGCGGTGCTCGTGCCGCTGGTGTTCCTCTCCGACGCCCTGTATCCCATGCCCAAAATGCCGCTCTTTACCTGGGCCGGACGGGTGATTCAACCGTACGACTTCCTGCCCACGACACACGCCGCGGCGGCGATACGGCAGGTGACCGTCTACGGCGCGGGCGCAGGCGATCTGATATTCGAACTGGCGGCGCTGACGCTGCTATCCGCCGGCATCTACATCCTGGGCGTCCTGCTCTACCACCGCCGCAGAATGAAGCTGTTTTGAGCGCGACAGAAGGGCTTTGACATGAGCGAAGTGGTTCTGAAAGCACAGGGATTGAGCAAACGCTACGGCGATCTGCTCGCCGTGGACGATCTCAGCATCGAAGTTCAGCGCGGCGAGGTTTTCGGGTTCCTGGGCCCAAACGGCGCCGGTAAGACGACCTCGATCAACATGATCTGCGGGTTGCTCGAGCCGGATTCCGGCACGGTCAGCATCGACGGCGATGCCATTCGCGGCCGAGACGAAGCGCTGCGGACGCGCCTGGGCGTCTGCCCGCAGGACATCGTCGTCTGGCAGCGCCTGACCTGCCGCGAGCAGCTTGAGTTCATGGGCGAGATGTACGCACTGCCTCGCCAAACGGCGATCGCACGCAGCCGGCAGTTGCTCGCAGACCTCGACTTGATCGAGAAGCAGGACATCCAGGCGCGCGCCCTTTCCGGCGGCATGCAGCGGCGCCTGAATTTGGCCCTGGCTCTGGTCCACGATCCGCAGATCGTGATCCTGGACGAACCCGGCGCGGGACTCGACCCGCAGAGCCGGGTGAAAGTACGCCAGTACATTCACGCGCTGGCGCGCTCGAAGACGATCATCCTCACCACGCACAACATGGATGAAGCCGAGCGCCTCGCCGATCGTGTGGCGATCATCGATCGCGGACGCCTGCTGGAACTCGACACCCCCGCAGCCCTGAAACGGCGCGTCGGCGAAGGAGACGTGGTGGAGATCGAAATCACCGCGCAGATCGGCGCCGCTCAAAAATCCGCCGTCGAAAAGGCCTTGAAACCAATCGTGGACGCCGTCCACCTCGACATCGAAAACAGACGGGTAACCGTGCGCGCCCTCAACGCCGTGGGAAAATTGGCTGCGATCATCGAGATCCTGGAGCAACAGAACCTCCCGGTCGGCGAAATGCGCCTGCGGGAAAACACCCTCGAGGACGTTTTCATCCAATTGACCGGACGGAGGTTGCGGTCGTGAAAGCCGTTCAGATCGCCCGCAAATTTCTACGCGAGATGATGCGTGAACCAAGCCTGCTGGCCCTGATTCTGCTCATCCCTTT
>DAOUEE010000185.1:0-32904 GCA_034430695.1 Anaerolineales bacterium
CAATTTATTATGAAGATCATTTGTGACCTCAACCAAGAGAGCTACGAGACGTACATAGATTTTACTCCTCAGCGCCCCGCCTGGTCGTCCGCTGCAGAAGAATGAAATAGAAACTGCCACTCGAGTACATTCCGGTGAGACATCTGATGCTGCCCGTATGCCGGGGCGCCAGGCTGCGAGCTATTCCGCTGGAGCGATATACGAGCGGCTGGAAGACAGTGCTGACACGCCGCCACATCTCCAGGCTGAGTTGTGCCGTCGACCACTCGCGTGATCCATGAGCCCCGGCTACCCGTGCTGCGTCAGACATGGCGATCCTGCGCCTAACGACCCTCCCATTCGCGTTTCCGTTAGCGCTAACGGGACTATAAATGGTGATATGCGTCTTGTCAATATCTGGAGAAAGTGTCTCGCAAGATTTGCCCGTTGGATTGAGGGACGTCGAAACTCAACGCCACAATCATCGTGTGAATGAATAGAAGGATGTAACGAACTTCGGTGAAGGAGGATTTCCTGCGAAGATGGGGTGGCTTTCGAAAAGAAGGTGACGTCGAATGTAAATGTGTTGGGTTTCGTTCCGCAACCCAACTTACGTGCCCATCGCCTGCGAACGCACAAATGAGAGGGAGATGCTTCAGCCAGAACCCGGATGGCCCGCCTAGTTGGCGGCTTCCGCCTGGGATTGGTTCACCAGGGCCCGGATGATGCGCAGCATCTCATCATCCTGATAGGGTTTGACGATGTACTCCGCCGCTCCGATTTCCAGCGCTTTGCCGCGATGCTTGCCTCCGGCGCGCGATGTCAGAACGACGAGCGGGATGTCTCTATAGAGCTCGTGCGCTTTTAAGGTGGACATCAACTCAAAGCCGTCCATGCGCGGCATTTCGATGTCCACGAGGATCAGGTCCGGAATTCGGGAGGACTGCTGCAGAATCTCCAGCGCTTCGATACCGTCTTTCGCGGCCAGCGGCTGCCAACCGGCATGCGTCACGAGTTTGGAGACGACGCGGCGAACGCTCAATGAATCGTCGACGATCATGACGGTCAATGATCCTTCGTCCTCCGTGGGGATGGCCCGGTCTCGTACCCGGCTTCGAACGTTCGCTCCTGGAGATCCTGTGATCAGATCGGCCGGATTCAAGATGAGGACCACGCTCCCATCCCCCATCAGCGTCGCCCCGGTAACACCGTGAACCCTGCGCAGATGAGTGCCGAGTGTCTTGATCACGATCTCGCGTCCCGTCAGGAGTTGATCCACGACAAGGCCGATTTCTTTATCTCCGACTTTGAGGATCAAGAGCGGCATCCGCGCAGCGATATCACCGGCGGACTGGCCGAGCCCGAGCGCCTCTCCCAGATGAAGCAGCGGAACGACGCGCTCCCCCAATCGGATCGCGGGCTTTTTCCCCGTGGATTCAATCCGTTCCTCGTCCAAACGCAGGATTTGCGACACCGCGCTCAGGGGAATGGCAAAGGTTTCTTCGTTTACCTGAACCAGAATGGCACGCGTGACCGCCAACGTCATCGGCAGACGAATGGTATAGCGCGTGTATTCGCCCGGTGTGGAATCGATCGCCACCGTGCCCTTCAGGTCCTCGACGTTGGTGCGCACGACATCCAGCCCGACACCGCGGCCAGACACTTCACTGACTTCGTCGGCTGTGCTGAAGCCGGGCATGAAAACAAACAAGTATATTTCTGCGTCAGACAGGTCTTGCACTTCGGTGTCCGAAACATACCCCTCGCGAATGGCGACGGAACGGATCGCCTGGAGATCCAGACCGGCTCCATCATCACGGACCTGGATGACGACCTGGTTGCCCTCGTTATAGGCGCGCAAATCGATGCGGCCACGTTCGGATTTGCCCTTCGACTTGCGGACTTCTGGCGTCTCGATTCCGTGATCCACGGCGTTGCGCAGCAGGTGCAATAAGGGGTCGACGATCGCATCCAGGACCGTCGTGTCCATCTCGATCTCCTCGCCCTCGATGATCAAATCCACGAACTTCCCCTGTTCGCGCGAAAGTACACGGACGGTCCGATAGAAACGCGTCGCCAGCGTGGCCAGGGGCACCATGCGCGTGCGCATCAATTCGTCCTGAATTTGTGTCGAAAGCCGGCGATGACGGGTGAGGATACCATCGAACTCCGCGATCAAGTTGTAGAGCTCGGTACCCATCGTGCGGATGTCGCTCGAAGTCTCCGTCAACTCTCGAGACAGCAGATGAAATTCGGTGTACCGGTCGAACTGCAGCTCATCGAAGTCCCCGATGTCCGCCGTTCCCAATTCGTTGACCGCGTTCCTATCTCTCGTTCCGCCAAGCAGATTGATCCGTCCGCCGAGTGCACGCACTTCATAATTGGTCTCGATGGTCGACGTCAAGCGGCGCAAGCGCTCGCTGCTCAGCCGCAATTCATCCACCTCGCGAGCGAAGTCTTTCATGCGCAGCTCGAAAGCAGAGCGGCTGATGACCAATTCACTCACCAATTTGACAAGTTCATCCAGGCGTTCCAAGGGTACGCGCACGATCTTACTTGGTTTGCGCGATGCGCGCGTAATGCTCGTCTTTGCAGGAAATGCACCGGTCGACTTTTCAGTGAGCGTCGGCAACGTTTCCAGATCCAGGATCCCGCCTTCACCGAACAACTCGGTTTGGGAAGAAAGTGGTTCCTCGACCTCATCACCGAGGAGGGCTGTATAGCGGTCGTATAAATCACGCAGGGTATTCTGCATCGCGGCTTCTTCGGCACCCCCCGATACCAAATCCTCCAGGGCGTCTGCGGAATCAAACATCAGATCCATGGATTGTGTGTCAATGGGCATGCTTGCTTCCGACAAGCGATCCAATACATCTTCCATCCTGTGGGTCAGTTTTGCCACGGCAGACAAGCCGACGGCCCCGGCTGTACCCTTGAGGGTATGCACGCTGCGCCGAATGGATTGCAAGGATTCTGTATCCGAGGGTTCGTTAACGATCTTCGCCAACAACGAACCGACGTTGCGCATGTGTTCTTCGGACTCTACGCGGAAGATGTTCAAGAGTTCAGGAGAAATGTCCTCAAGGCGTTGTGCGTCATCCAATGCGGGAACGACGGACTCGAATTCTTCATCAGGAACGCTTTCCACCTCATTTACGATATTGCGCATCGCCTCTTCGATCGCCGTCTGATCTTCTGCCTTCGGCAATCGCTGCAGGCGGCGATAAACGATCGTGGCAGCCTCGATCAACCGTCGCTCATCGAGCTCGCCGCTGGCAAGGCCGTGTAAATATGCCTCGATCTGAGCGACCAGTTTGTACATCCATCCAAACGCCTGTTTGCCTATCTTGCGTTTACCCGTGACGAAATCTTCGAGGACCTCCTCCAGATAGGAAGCGATGAGACTCAATCCCGGCAGTTCGATCATCGAAGCCGTGCCCTTGATGGTGTGCGAATAGCGGAAGGCCTCTTTGACTGCGGTCGACTGTTCCGGATCTGCCTGGAACGCCTCGAGCTTCTCCAGGATGATGGGCAGGTAACCTCGAGCTTCGTCGAGAAAACCAGCGAGCACATCCTCGTCTGTCTTCTTTACCATTGGGTCTTCTCCAAACTCGTGTCTTCAAGCTCGAAAAATCGACAGGTCACCCGGTATCGACGACCGATCGTAAGTTCGGCTGCTACACCATCTCAGGCATACCGTCGCTGGGCAGTTTGAAGGCACTGACCGACACGCGCAGCTCGTCGGCCATTCGAGCCAGCGAGCTGATCGAAACGGCGGTGTTTTTCGTTCCTTCGGCGGTTTGTTTCGTGATTTCGGCAATCTCGCTCATCGCATTCGCCACATTTTCCGATCCGCGGGCTTGCTGCTGAGCCGCCGATGAGATGGATTGGCTCAATTCGGCCAGGCGGACAGAAACGGCTTCGATTTCATTCAGGGCGTTGCCCGCTTCCTCCGCCAGCCTCGTTCCCGTAACCACCTCGTTGGTGGTAGCTTCCATGGCCGCAACGGCTTCGTTCGTTTCAGTCTGGATGGTGCGGATCAGCGTTTCGATCTGCTGCGTAGCTTGCAGCGAACGTTCGGCCAGACGCTCGACTTCCTCGGCAACGACGGCAAAACCCTGCCCGGCCTCACCCGCCATAGCGGCCTGAATCGATGCGTTGAGCGAGAGGATACTGGTTCGATCGGCAATGTCGCTGATCAATTCCACGATCTCGCCGATCTCCTGGGAACTCTCACCCAAACGTTTGATCCGTTTGGCAGTCTCCTGCACTTGATCGCGAATGCGATTCATACCTTGCATCGTGTTTTGTACGGCCAACGTTCCCTGTTTGGCGTTGATCAGGGACTGTTCGCCCACCGACGCCGACATCGTTGCGCTCTGCGAAACCTGGGCGATCGACGTGGCCATCTCCTCGATCGCATCGGATGTCTCAGCGATCTGCAGGGCCTGCGATTCACTACCCCGGGATAACTGCTCGGTCCTCGCCTGGATCTCATTCGCCGAAGCGCTCACTTTCTGCGTGGCTTCCTGTACGCCGGTGATGATCTCCCGCAATTGGCCGATCATCAGGTTGAACGAGTCGGCGATGGCACCGGTCATGTCGGCCGTCACTTCCGCCTCAACGGTTAGATCGCCATCCGCGACGCCGCTTACCTCGCGCAGCAGCTTCTGGATCGAAGCCTGCATCGCATCCCGCTCCTCACGCGTCTGGATCAGACCCAGCGTATTGTCGAGCATGGCGTTCAAGGTTTCGCTCATCTCGCCCAACTCATCGTGGGAAGTCACCTCAACTCGAGCGCCAAAATTCCCCATACCGATCTCGGAACAAGTCTGCGAGATGCCATCGATCGAGCGCAAAATATCCTGTACGACGACGAAGCGAAGCAGCACCGCCGCAGCCAGCGCACCAAAACCAATGAACAAGATCGTCCGCCTACCCGAAGACTGCACCGTATTAACGGCAGCGATCGAGGCATCAACTTCGCCCAACCGTTCGTTTACTTGAACCTCAAGGATGCCTCCCAGGACATCCGCCTCGGTGTACATCTCACGCTTCAATCCATCAAGCTCGGTTTGTTTTGCCACATAAGCATCAACGTCCTGGAGATACTGTTGGGTTATATCGAGGATGTTTGCTGCACGCGCGGCTGCATCTTCCACCACAACGGCCGTGTCCTCGTCAATTTCAACTGAAAGCGATTTTAGCTCTGTAGCATTCGTCTGGATCTGTTCTTGATAAAGAACGACGTTTTCAGTGAATGTGGAGATGTCTCCTGATGCCGCCGCCCGATTAACATCCCGTATCAATTTGCCAAGTAGTGCATCGGTATCTTGCAGAAGGGTCCAGAATGACACGATATCTTCCATTTGGATAAGCATCTCAGTATTGGCTGGCAAACCGATCGCACGTGCGTTTGCAGCACTCATTTGTAGGTTGTAGTATTCACCTGAATTCAACGAAATCTGCGTTTCGAGGATATCGCTGAGTTCGACGGATTCCTGGTACAAAATCGTCCTCAGGCTGCTGAGATCAGATTGCCTTCGCTGAATATCTTGACCGATTCCCATAACTCGTTGAACCAGGACGAGAATGGAATCGGATTGTTCCTTGATCTGATTCACCGCTTCAGATGACCCAGCACTCCCTGGAGCTTCTTCCGCGATATACGCATCAACGGATTGCTGTATCGATAAGACATAGTTCAAAACATCATTGAGGTTATCTTCCCCACCCGATGCTAAATATCCTTCCATTTCCTTGAAAAGTGAACTGTAGGTTGCCTCAAGCTCCAGCAAGGAACTCGCGCCTGGAACGATCGCCCGTTCCAACTGCGCAGCCTCATTACCAACTTTTGTAATCGAGCTGGCCGAATTCTGACCCAGGAAGGCTACGAAAACGATGATGATCAGAAAGCCGACCGTCATTTTCGTTCTGAGTTTTACATTGCGAAGGGGATTGAAGCCAATGCCTCGATCACGCAATCTTTTCAACATCTCGAACTCCTTTCCCTTAAACACATCACCCGGGGAATATATTTTGAGCTATGATTTCTTTCCGCCGAAGATATCCCAGAATATGCGCCTATTTAATCCGCATTCTTTCCGATGAGAGCACTCGATCGATATCCAACACCATAAACTCTTGTCCTTCGTTTTCGCAGACGCCGTCGATAAATTCTTCGAATAAATCCGTGGCCGCGGCTGTCGGCTGCACAAGTTGATCCAGGTTCAAGTATCGAATCCCACGCACCTGGTCGACGAGGACACAAGTAGAGATCTCTCCATCACTCGATCGCGCGACCAACATTTTTTTCTCCTGCCCCGGATCGGCCTCCGGCAAACCCATGAAAACGCGTAAATCAATTACCGAGACGATGTCCCCGCGCAAGTTGGCAACCCCCAACACCCATTCCGGCACGTTGGGCACCGGCGTGGTATTCAACGGCTCGTCAATCTCGACTACGTTGTCGATGGACACCGCATATTCGCGCTCGCCGACGGTAAAAACTACGTGCTGTTCGCCTTCGATCGCTTCGATCTTCCGAACGAAGGGCAAGGCGGCCATCGTTGCCCTTTCCATGGCTTTCTCGTCGCCTTCGTCGATGGACGCAATCAACGTCTCGAGTAAGGTGCGGCCTTTATCGGGATCTAAAACGATCTCGTGGCTGGACCCGATCGCGATTCGATCGTCCGGTAAATCTTGATCCGCGACCTGAGAATCGATTATTACTCCATCCATACCGGTCGTCGAAGGGACTTCGGGCTTTTCAACGGTTGAGGTTGATCCCTCGACTCGGAATTCCGTCTTCGCTGCAGCCGCGGGCTTTTCCTCACGCTTCGATTTCAGCGTAGCCTTTTTTGCCGTACGTTTTCGAGGAATCGATTTCGATTTCGTTGCAACTGTGGGCTTCTTCTCGCTCCTGGACTTCTCCGCCGTTTTCTTCGTCGCCTGTTTTTGTGGAGCGGCTTTCGGTTTCACGGCAGCCGCGGGTTTCTGCTCCGATTTGGGCTTCGGCGTTGTCTTCTTCGCCGTCCGCTTCTGGGACGCGGCTTTCGGTTTCGCGGCAGCCGCGGGTTTCTGCTCCGACTTGGGTTTCGTTGCTGTCTTCTTCGCCGTCCGCTGACGGGAAGCGGTTTTCGGTTTCGCCGCGGCCGCGGGTTTTTGCTCCGACTTGGGCTTCGTTGTTGTCTTCTTCGCCGTCCGCTTCTGGGACGCGGTTTTCGG
Organism: Anaerolineales bacterium; assembly: GCA_034430695.1. Taxonomy (GTDB): domain Bacteria; phylum Chloroflexota; class Anaerolineae; order Anaerolineales; family E44-bin32; genus WVZH01. The sequence continues at coordinate 7,207 of DAOUEE010000185.1, forward strand.
TTTCGCTTCGGCTGCGGGTTTCTGCTCAGGCTTGGTTTTCGATTTTGTCTTCTTCTTTGCTCGTTTTCGAGCACTCGATTTCGGTTTCGCCGCGGCCGTCTCTTTCTTCTCGCGCTTGGACTTCTCCGGAGGGTGTTTTCGGGATTCGGCTTCTGGCTTTGCCGAGCCGTCGTCTGTCTTCCCCGTATCATCCAACGGTGCAAATGGATCATCGAATAGTGGTTTTGCGGACTTATCCTTATCCTTTGGCATCGTTCGCAACCCTTTCCACCAAACGCGCATAATCCATCGCGCCGGTGCTGTTGGGGGCATACTCGTAAATCGTCCGCTGCTTTCCTATGGCTTCGGATATTCTGACGTTGATACGGATCGGTTCGGCGACTTTATCTGCAAAGTGACGCTGCAGAATTTCCATCACCTCTCGATCTTTACGCAGCCATGAATAATAAAACGTGGGCACGATCAGCATGAGTTCGCTGTTGTGATCCGAGACCTTGCCCACCGTCATCAAGGTCTGGATGACCTGTCGCGTGCCGATCAACGCCAGATAATTCATCGCCACCGGTACGATGATCTTGCGCGCATAAAGCAAACCGTTCTCATTGACGAGGCTGGCCGATGGTGAATGATCGAGAAGGATGTAATCATAGCCACGAACGTATCGCATCTTCTCGCGCAGCACCCACCTGGCTTTTTGATCGTCCTTCATGCGCCATAACTCCCCCTCCGCCTTGAGCAGGCTATCGTTACTGATGATGAGGTCAAGATTTTCTCTCGCATTGACGATGCAGGCCTTCGTTTCGGCTTTCCCGAGCAGCAAATCGGTCAGTGAATTCGGATGCTGTACGCCGAAGCACGTTGCGAGGCTTCCTTGCGCATCCAGATCGATACACAGCACTCGCTCGCCGCGCAGCGCAAGTCCGGCAGCCAAATTAACAACCGTGGTGGTTTTTCCCGTACCCCCTTTGAAGTTTAGTACACCGATGATCTCGGTCATTCTAGCGCCTCTCGCATCCGCATGCGCGAAGTTGCGGAAATTACTGGCTACAACAGTTTTTCGATGTTGGCTAAATACTGTTCGGTATCAAAGGGTTTGGTCATATATTCATCCGCACCCTGCTCGAGTCCCCAAAAACGATCGCTGTCCTGGGTCTTGCTGGTCAACATGATGATCCGGATATCCTCCGTATCCGGGGAAGTTTTAAGTTGCCGGCAAACCTGGAAGCCGTTCTTCTTGGGCAGGATGATGTCCAGCACAATCAAATCGGGACGCTCCCGCATGGCAACGTCCAGGGCTTCTTCTCCATCCACGGCAGTGAATACCCGATACCCCCTGTCCTTCAATGGGGCCGTCATCAATCGCAAGTCGGTTGGGCTGTCATCCACCACCAGGATTTTTTCGTTTGCCATTTAGTCCTCCTTTTGATTTACCTGAAAGTAAAACTCTCCCGGTTCTCCATTCCGCTTTTCTCCATCAAGGCGTCGTAGGACCCGCCGCTCTCATAGAATTCCTTCAATCGAGATCCCGGACGCCACTAGAGAAATTTGGAGTGGCTATTCTTCGATAGCGAACCTCAATTCAGCCAAGAATGCACCGCACGTATCGGTCCATCTGTCCGCAGCAGACAGGGAGTGGAAACACTTCGTGATCAAAACGAAGAATCGATCGAGAATCTCTACTACACCCAAACCAATTCTGGGAAATGCAGACTGGAGACGATTGCCGCCCACCTGCCATTTCCGATCGTTTCCCTGCATCTCAACGGACATCAGGTCATTCTTCATCTTCAAGAGATCCATCCCGCTGCCTTCCGTACCTGCTTCGGACAAAGCTTCATCCAGGACATTCCCCGGGAGATATTTCCCGGCCATCTCGTCCACGTTTTTCAAGATTTTTGAGAATATGTGGAGGGCGTTCGAAGGCTGAGCCTCTCCATCGTACTCCGTCAAGGAGGCACGCGAATGTTCGAGTTTCGACAACAGGTAAATCAAATCGAGTTCCAGGGCATTGTCATGTTCAATTTCACTCGGGGTAAGATTCTCGTCTCGTTTGGGGATGGCCTCCCCTTCGATTTGCATCTCATCAACACGCCGCCTGCCCTCGGCCAGGATACTCTCCCAGGGAGTCGTGATCGTGCGGCGAGGGAGCAACACATCACTCGACAGCCGGAATTTACCCTCGCCCCAGGTCAGGATTTCGAGCACCGCATCTTCGCCGCGAATTGGACCAACCGCCGCGTCAATGATTTCGCCTTGATTGAAATAGATGATCCCTTCCTCTTTATCCTCTCTAGTCAGGATCAGCGCAGCACTCTGTTTTTCCAGACAAATCAGCTGTACGAGATTTACCAGGCTCATGTTCTTCAATCCGCCGTATAACGTCGATCAGCAAGAGACATCGGGATCATCGAAACCTCAGGAATTATTACCGATTGTGTACGCTCTGACGAATTCAACCAATTCGTCCGGTTCGAACGGCTTGGTGATGTAGCCGGATGAACCGACTTTCCGTCCCATTTCTCGATCGGCAACATCATCCTTTCCCGATAACATGATCACGGGGATGTTTGCGGTCTCCTGGGTTGCTTTGATGCTCTTGCAAAGCTGATATCCATTCATCCTCGGCATGGTAATGTCGAGCAGTACCAGGTCGGGCAACTCGGCATTTAATTTTGACAGACCCTCCTGCCCGTCGGCTGCCGTAATGACCCGGTAGCCTTCACGCTCCAACGTGATCTTGACCAACCGGCAGATCGTCGGACTGTCATCAACGACCAGCACAGTCGTACTCTGTTCTTCAACTTCGTGCTCCGCGGATGCGATTCGCGTGAGCTCTTCAAGCCGAGATTTCAGGAAGCTGTCATCCGGCCGCAAGCGCAATGCCTGCCGCAAGCGAACCGTACCACCGTCGATCTGGCCAAGATTCAAATAAGCCAGCGCCAGGTTGTAATGTGTGTCGAATGAAGCCTCGTCCTCCTCGCCGTTCCGAAGACGTTCGATGGCATCGAGGATAACCACTTGCTTTGCCCCTTTGTTGCGCATGAGTGCATCCAGGTCATTGAACGTGAGTACTGATCCACAAGAACGGCATACTGTGAGTTGTTCCGTGAATTGAGTCTGGCAAAGCGGACAACTCCAGCCCGCACTTCTTTCTGATCCTTCTGTATCCTGAGCCTCCGCCAGCTTTCCCTGCGCCCACTTCAACCCGGAAATGGCATGTTGGTTCGTAGGATTGATCGCCAGCACGCGCTTCAGGTATTCCACCGCTTCTTGTGGGCTTTCTGAAACGCCGGCCAGCCATAACCAACCGAGCTCTCCATCAGGGTTGACTTTCGTTGCCTTTTGGAAGAGATGATACGCAAGCGTTTTTTTGCCATCCTTTGCGGCGGCAATCCCTTCATTCAGCAGCATGCGGAACATATCTTTAGACAAATCCACGTACCTCGTTCAGCGCAGGGGACGATTAACCCGCCCGGGGCGCGATCGTCATTCCAAGCTCACTCCGTTCTATTTCTTGAGGAACTTGTCGATACCTTCCTCTCGCCAGACTTTCATCGTCTTTTCGTCCTTCGGATCGATTTTTAGACCGATGGCATTGACAGGAACGTCGTGCTTCTTCTGAATCTCGATCCAGTTCTTTTTCACTGCTGGATCAATTGGCATTTCGTTGCCTCCTATTTGTCAGGCGTTCATCGAAAATCAGCCAACATTTCGCTGATCGAGGATGAACTATAGTGCTGCGTATCCCCAGGGCCGACGATTGCGATCATGGCCTTCCCGAGCACATCCGCGAAGGTCTGATTCGCAAATCGCTGCAGATCGTGATGATCGGGTGAATCGATTCGGGCCAGAATTTCATCGCTGGGAATGTGTTCTCCAAAATAGAATTCCTGCGTAGCCAATCGACTCATGCGAGTATTTGTATTTTCACCGGCGAGTAAATGCTGCCCACGCAGATGCATTTTCGCCTTCCAGAGTTCTTCAGCGTCCACCGGCTTATCGCCGAAGACGAGCTGTCCCGTTTCGGCGAGCGTTAAAGCCAGGACCCGCATCAGATGTTCGGGAGCCGTGCTCCCTTCGATGACGAGCAAACCTGCATCCCGATAGGCGTGATACTCGGATTCGATTTGATATACCAACCCACGCTCTTCGCGTATGCTGCGGTAAAGTCGCGAGCTGATGCCGCCACCGAGGATGTTGTTGATGAGATGGATGGAATATCGATCCGCAAACGCATAGGGATGCGTTTGGATCCCCAGAGAGAAGTAGGCTTGCGAAACCGGTGCGTGTTCGATCTTCTCTCCAGATCGAAATGAAGGGACGTCGGTGGCACTGGTCTGGCCGACACCCTGGATGCGCCAGAAGGCATCCCGCACCTGGGCGATAAAATCCCGATGCTCCAGATTGCCAGCCGCAGCAATAATCATGCGATCCGGCAGGTAGTGATTGTGCACGAAATAAATAACGTCCTCACGCGTGAGTCCCCGAACCGTCGTCGAATCGCCGGTAATCGCCCGGCCCAATGGATGATCCGGCCAAACAACGGATTTCAAAAGCATGTGTGCACGCTCGTAGGGTGTGTCACGTACCCGTTCGATCTCGCGCAGGATGATCGTTTTCTCCCGCTCGACGTTTTCGGGAGGAAAGATCGAATTGAGCAATATATCGCCGAGAAGATCGATGGCGTACGTCCGATAATCGTCCAGTATGGTGGCAAAGTAGCACGTGTAGTCTCGAGTCGTAAATCCACCGAAATTCCCGCCGCCCACATCCATGAGATTGGCAATTTGATTCTCATCCCGGCTGCTGGTTCCCTGAAAGAGAAGGTGTTCGGCCAGATGAGCCAAACCCGCCTTTTCCGGAATTTCGTCTCGAGGGCTCGCATCGATGAGAATGCCGATGGCAACGGATCGTGAACCTGGAATGGTCTCGCTCACTACGCGGATGCCATTTTCCAATGTCGTTTTTTGATACAAGGAAGGACGCGTTTGGAGGGCTACAGTGAAATCCTCCTTCCCTTCACTCAACTCGCGAGGGCTGGTACCCGCCTTTCGGAGCGTCAGGGAAGCCGAAGTGCGTGCCGCACTACGGAAGTTGTGACGAGATTCAGATGATTCGGGTTTCATGTGCAGCCGCATCACTTCTTCACCTTTGAACGGCGTTGGCCATGAATGACATCGAGATGTGCTTTGCGGGATACTCCCGATGGCACTCCTCATCTCTCGCTTTTATCTCCCCCCAGCCCCTATGAGATGCATTTTTGAATGCTGGGTAGAATGATGCGCGCTAAGAGAGATTTCTCACATAGGCTCATCATGAGATATACCTCTCATGATATATTGCCTCACCGCTCCCCTTACCTTACGAGCACCTTTCAAAATATTACGTTCCTTAAATGTACATCATCTAGGACAATCGCGCATGTCGCACAGACATCATCTTTATGGCGGACTTATTCTTGAAACGACAGGACGGATGCGGCGGTCACCTACGCTGCCATCGCCCGAAATTCAGAGTCCCTTCGAAGTCCAGGGAATCCAGGGGAAGTCATTCCATACATAAGCCTGAACGCAAAAAAATCGCCTCCCGCGCTTCATACCACTCACGAAAAAAATCGAACACCCAGCGTCGTTGGTGCTGGTCGGCGGTGGCGGGTTGAAAAGCGTTGGATTCCAGGTTGTCTATATGTTCGTCGGGAACGGATTCGATAGCGAGGTACCCCCTCGCAGCGAGCAGAAAGCATGTCCGACAGCAGCGTGAACTAAAACTCTGTTTCGATCCTCAGGCGCGAATCACCAGCCCGGTTCCAGGGTGAAGTACGTGTAGTGATAGTGGATCTTGCCATCTTTCAATCCCAGTATATCGTTCCCGTTCCGGACGATGCCCGTTTCAGCCTGCGCATTCCAGGTGAAGTGACGCGAATTACCGCTTCCGCTTCTACCCGTGAGTCGAAACTGGCCTCGCGGCATCAACTGGCTGAACAATGTTTGATACCAATCACGAATCGAGCCGTTGCCCACAACTGTTCGTTCCCCCGTGACGTGAGCCGCGCGGGCAGCGTAGAGTTCAGCCAATTGGGATGCATCGTGCTTGTTCATGCAGTCGATCAACTGCTCGGAAATATCCGGAGGCGGGGGCGGCGGATCCCAATTGTATTCAGCGACAGCATCCCACAATTCCATGTAACCGCTCCGTCTGGCATTGTCCCAACTCCAGGCGTTTGCCGCGCTCAAGCCGAGTTCCTTCGTACGCGCCAGGAAGCGCTGGACTTCATCTTTCGTCGGGCGCCAACTGCCTCGTCCATAGGTCGGGGCTGTGGGGATCACGGGCCTGGCGTTTGCAAGCGACATGTATTGTTCGACGCTCCGGTCAAGCTGTTCTTCCGGGTTGTGGGCGCCCTCGAAGTACACCTGCGGCATGGCGTAGTCGCAATACTCGAGAAATTCATTGAACGGCAGCTCGGCGTGTGTTTTGGGGTAGCGGTAGGTACTCAATGCAACAGGCAAATCGGGCAATCCGGTCCTCAACACTTCCATGAAGCGAGTCGCGGCTTGCGCACGGCCACTCTTCTTGTATTCCGCTTCGGCGTCGAGAACGTAGCCGTCGAGTCCCAGAGCTCGTGTGCGTGATACAGCCAGACGAGCCTCCCCGATGGGATCGTAGCCCATGATGTAGTGCCAACCCCATACTTCGATACCCACCTTTCGCAGTTCGGCCACGACGGGAGGCACAAGATCGACACCCTGAGGGGTTTCATCATAGTTGTAGCGCCAGGAAGGACCATCCGCGATTTTGATCAGTACGTGCGAGAGTTTCGCCTGCGCGGCGCTGGCGGCGATGCTCGACGGATTTCCGGAATCACAGTTCGGAATCCGCCAGATAAAATAGCCCTTTCCCTTCAATGTCATCGACGATCCTCCAACAAGACTACCTGCTCTTGCCGATGTATATGTCGCCCGGTTTCTGAAGACTCCAGCGATGAAATTCCACTGTAGATTGCCCTGCCTTCACCATTAATACAAACCAGCAGCTTACGACACATCCTCTTCGTGTTGATCCTCGGATCCGAGCTGCCTTGCCCGACGCAGGGCTTTCGAGCCGTAACGGCTTCGTATCGCATCGATCGCCTGCAGCAAACGACCGTCCTGTTCCCAGGAACGATCGAAGAGCGACATCTGGCGAAGCGGAGGTCCCAGCTCGGTCACTCCCACGCCCAACAGGCGGACCCGGCGTCTGGGCGTCCAGACCCGGTCGAACAACCGGCAGGCGGCTTGATAGATTTCACCATCCTGATCCGTCGCCTGCGGCAATTGCTGCTGCCGCGTGATGGTCGTGAAGTCTGCCCAGCGCAATTTGAGCCGCACGGTCTTCCCGGCCAGTTCTGCCTTGCGCAAACGTGAACCCACCCTTTCGCCGAGTTCGAACAGCACACGTTTCAATTCCTCGACATCCGCAATGTCCTTCGAAAACGTCCTTTCCGCAGACATCGATTGAGGTTCGTACGTTTCCTGGACCGGCCTGTCGTCCTCTCCACGTGCTCTGGATGCAAGTTCCGTTCCGTAATCACCGAAAATCGCCCGCAGCCGACCGGGCGGCATGTCTGCCAGTTCTCCGATTTTGTGAACGTTTTCGGATTTCAGGCGCCCAGCCGTTTTCGGGCCAACCCCCCAGAGCATCTCAACCGGCAGCGGCGCAAGGAAACTCCGCTCCTCGCCCGGTTTCACGACGATCAAGCCTTTCGGTTTGCCGACCTCCGTGGCGATTTTCGCCACCAATTTGTTGCCGGCAACCCCCCAGGAAGTCGGCAGTTTGAAGCGCAGATCGATTTCCGCCTGCAGTTTCACCGCCACCGCTGCCCCTCCGAGCGGATCATCGCTGACATCTAAAAATGCTTCGTCGATGGAAAGCTGCTCCACCAACGGCGCCGAATCACGCAGAAAGGCCATAATTCTTTTCGAGTAATTGTGGTATTCCGCGTGCCGGCCGTGCAGCACGATCAGTTCCGGGCACAACCGCAGCGCATGCGCCGTAGGCATCGCTGAGTGAATCCCGTAGGCGCGCGCCGCATAGGATGCGGAAGCCACGACGCCCCTTCCCTGCGGCGAACCCCCGACGACGAATGGACGATCCTTCAATTCGGGCCGAAGCAGCTCCTCGACGGAACAAAAAAATGCATCGAGATCGACGTGTAAGATCGTTCGCTTGGTTTTCCCGGACATTTCGACACCACCCGGCCGAATTATTGCGATCGTTCTATCAACCCCCTACGCAGATCCTTCCCAGGCTTCATACGTCTCATGCACCAGGGTAAACGCTTCGCTGCGAGTCGAGACTTCAGCGGCCGCCTGGGCTTCACGAACGACTTCGAGTAATTCGCCGATGACGGGTCCTGGTTCGAGGTGTAAAACGCGCATGACATCATCGCCATCGATGAGCTGCGGGGGATCTACGACTCGCTGACGGTTTTCGAAGAAAGCGCCAAGAAGTGTGCGCGCCAATCCGACCCGCTGCGCCCATCGATCTTGAGACAGGCGTGCCGCACGGGCGCCGACGAAACTCGCCAGCGCCAGCAGGACGACCTCCACACCGGCTTCGCGCGTCGAACGGAAAAACCGGTAAATCGCCCTGGATGAGGGTGGCTGCTCGAAACCGAGGTCTTCGAATGCTCCCTGATGGCGGACGACGCGCTCCACAAGAACGACTTCGGTGTTGCTCAAACGCAGTCTACGCCCAAGTGCTCCGGCGATGCGCGCGCCGTTTTCCGCCTCGGTTTTTCCCAGAAGATACGGCGTCTCGTGATCCACGCCGCCAGACAAACCGGCCGCGTGGCAGAGCGCGGCGAAGAATAGTATCTGGCGCGCCTGATTCGCATGACTCAAATAACGAGCGAGATAATCGGCCAGGAGATTGCGGAAACGTCCCAATCGCAGCGCAACATCCGCCCACAACAGATTCCCAGCAGCCTGCGGATCGTGAATCGGATCGAGCACGGTCAGCAGATCGCCCAAACGCTCCAACACCGCAAGAGTATGTTCCAAAGCGTTGATTTCATCGGGCGGGGGAAATTCGATCTCCCGCATCCCCCCTAGTTCTGGGAATATCGATTCCATGATGCCCATGTAATCCAATAAACGAAACGCCTTTCCGGTTTGGGGCATGCTGCAAATCTGCATGATCTCGTCGCGTATGCGCTCGGACGAGACGGAATCGAATGCCCCTTTAACTCGCGCGATTCCTTCCTTGGTCTCGTTCGCGATCTGGAATCCGAAACTCAACGCGAAGCGGACGGCCCGCAGAGCGCGAACGGGATCGTCGGCCAGCGAATGGGAGCTGCACGTTTTTACGATTTTCTCTTTGAGGTCGCGCGCTCCACCGAGGGGATCGATCCATGTGTAGGGTGCGCTGAGCCGAACGGCTATGGCGTTGATCGTGAAGTCCCGGCCGCGAAGATCGTCCTCGATCGTTGTCCCCCAAAGTCTGGCGAAGTCGAAAGTGATGCGATTCTCTTCCCCTCCGGTCATGATGACCCGACCGATGTCGCGTTCGCGATCGAGAGCGTAGTAGGCTCCCCCCAGCTGGTCTGCAAAACGCCGGGCGAGCGCTCGCGCCTCGCCAGCTACTACAAAATCGAAATCCCGGCTTACGCGGCCGAGGAGATGATCACGCGGCACGCCGCCGACCAGCCAGATCGCGGGTTCTTCAGGAAGGTAGGGGAGATATTCTCGGATCGCAGGCGGAGGAGAAGGAATTGATGACATGCTCGTGCGGCGCTTATCTCTTGCCCTGAATTTGTTCCGCTCGAACGACGCCGATGAAGGGAAGATTTCGATAATATTCGTCGAAGTCCAAGCCGTAGCCGAAGACGAATTTATTGGGGATCGTGAACCCTCGATAGTCGATGGGGACCCTCACTTCCCGCCTCTCGGCTTTATCCAGCAGCGTACAGATTTTCAGGCTTTTCGGGCGGCGCGTGTTCAAGAAATTTATCACCGAAGTTAGCGTATGCCCGCTGTCGATGATATCTTCGACGATCAAGACGTTGCGGCCTTCGATCGGCGTGGCCAGATCCAGTTTGATTTGCACGCTGCCCGTCGAGCGTCTCACCCCCGCGCCGTAAGAGGAGATGGCCATGAAGTCGATGGTATGGGGGACATCGATGGCGCGCATCAGATCCGTGAGGAACATCACGCCCCCTTTCAAGATACAGACCAGGAGCAGATCTTTGCCCTCGTAATCGCGACTGATTTCCTGTCCGAGTTCTTTAATACGTTTTTGAAGCGCATCCTCTGGGATGAGAATTTCCTCGAGAACTTCTTGATAGTCCTGCACGTCACTCCCTCGGTACGGTGTGGTGCGCGCGGCAGCGGGCTTCGTACATTTCACTCGCGCCGACGACGACCACCGGATCGTCGTAACGAGCCGGCTTGCCGTTGATCAATCGCTGCGTGCGGCAGGCGTCATCACCGCAAACCATGCAAATGGCATGCAGCTTATCGACGTGTTCCGCCTGCGCCATGAGTGAGGGCATCGGCCCGAAGGGTTCGCCGCGGAAGTCGGTATCGAGGCCGGCCACCAAAACGCGGATGCCGCGGTCTGCCAGATCCTGAACGACGTGAACGATGTCTTCATCGAAGAACTGCGCTTCATCCACGGCGACTACCGTGGTATCAGCGTCAAGCAGTTCCAGGATCACACTCGAATGATCAATCGGTGTCGCTTCGAATTCGGCTCCCGCGTGGGAAGCGAGTTTCTCTTCGCCGAAGCGCGTGTCGATGCTCGGTTTGAAAACCTGCAATTTCTGACGGGCGATCTTTGCCCGGCGTAATCTGCGAATGAGCTCATCGGTTTTTCCGCTGAACATCGATCCAACGATGAGTTCGACACTGCCATTTTGATGTTTCATGTAAACCCTCAATTATGACGCTGACAATGAAAAAGGCAGGTGCGATTCACCTGCCTTACGTTACCTCATGCGCGCTTGAGAATCAAGCTCGCTTGCGAAAGCAATATTGCCTCAGGCCTCTTCTTCAGCCTAAGGCAGTTTGAAGCCGGCACGACTCAGCGCGCGTTTCAAATCCGCCAGAGTCTTGCGGCCGATGCCATCGATCGCCAGGACTTTTTCGTCTCCCTGAGCCAGCAAAGCAAGCGCGTCCCCAACGACTTCGATTCCGGCCTTGAGATACTTCCCCTCCGTTCGAGTTCCCAGGTCAAGTTCCGTAATCGACGTGTCAGGAGACGTGCGCGCAGCCTCGCGCTCTTCTTGCTCGGCGATGTAATCCTCCCGGGCCTGCAGGCGTTTATAGAACCGATCCACCTGCCCTTCGGTGTCTACGATGCGTTGTTCGCCGGTGTAGAACGGATGACACTTCGAGCAGACGTCGGTCGTGATCGACTCGACGGTCGAACCGGTTTCCCAGGTATTGCCACAAGCGCAAGTGACCTTGGCATTCGTGTAGTATTTTGGATGTATGTCTTCTTTCATCGTTTATCCAACCTCCCCGGTTTGGCACGAACTGCCCCAGGCAGGCTGATCCCCGGGGAAGGATTCAGCATGTTGGGCGACAATCGTGCGCGTTATTCGAAGTTAGTCGGGAATTACGTGTACGCGTTTCCGGCCTCGGCTCATGTAATCGAAATGCACTACGCCGTCCGAGATGGCAAAGAGCGTGTCGTCCTTACCCCTGCGTACGTTCTCACCCGGATGGATGCGCGTGCCGCGTTGACGGACGAGGATGTTGCCGACGATCACGCGCTCGCCGCCGAATTTCTTGACGCCGAGTCGCTTCGAATGACTGTCACGGCCGTTGCGGCTTGAACCGCCACCTTTTTTATGCGCCATGATACCCTCTTACCTTCTACTTCTCACTTTTTGCTTTACTCGAGCTCGACTTGCCGCTCGATTTTGTACTCGACTTTTGAGTCGTCGACTTCTTGGTGCTTGATTTCTTTTCCGACGACGTGGATTTCGTTGAACTCGACTTCGATTTTGTCGTCGAGGTCTTCGTCTTGGCGGTTTTGGCCTTCGATTTCGACGGTGATGCAGCTTTCTCCGTCGAAGCAGTCTTGGTCGTCGGCTTTTTCGCAGTGGATTTTGTCGAGGGCTTTTTCGCCGCTGACGTCGAGGTCTTCTTCGCCGCCGGCTTGGGTTTTTCAGCCGTCTTCTTCTGCGGCGCAGGTTTGCTTTCCTTTTCCGCTTCCTTCGTCTCGGTCTTCTTAGCCGTCGACTGTGCGCCGATCGCATCGATCAACACGCGCGTATAGCGTTGACGGTGCCCCTTTGTGCGCCGGTATCTCTCCTTTGGAATGTACTTGAAGACGATGACCTTCGGCGCTTTTACCTCGGCGAGAACGGTACCCTTGATCGAAACTCCCTTGACGTAAGGATTACCGACTTCCGCCGTGCCGTCGTCGACGACAAGCAGAACCTCTTTGAACGTGATCGATTTGCCGACTTCGACGGGCAGACGATCGATTTCGATCGTTTCGCCTTCACGGGCAACGTACTGCTTGCCGCCCGATTCCACAATTGCATATTTCATTTTTACACGTTCTCCAGCTTCGCTTCACCATCATCCCTGCGAAGATCGAAGTTCAACCGCCGGGTGACGGGGAAGTTGGGGATTCACACACATGCCCCAACCTCATCGGTGGGGCGACGAGATTATACCACCAGCCCTGTGCCTGTCAATGATTCGCATCCCAGATCACACGAGTCCACTTCGATTAACTGGGACAGACAGAATTCCGCATTCGCAATTCGCCCGGCACCGCTGGATGTGTGGAAAAGAATCGGGTTAATCTCCCGCTACGGGCTCAGGTTCCTCGACCGAAGCTTCCACCTCGATTTCGACGTCTTCTTCCGCAGGCTCGAGTTCGCCATCCAGGCGTTCGTCGTGCAATGCAACCTCGGAACCCGGGAAACCCGTTCCGGCCGGGATCAGTTTCCCGATAATCACGTTTTCCTTCAAGCCGCGCAGGTAATCCACCTTGCCTTCGATCGCTGCATTGGCCAACACCTTGATCGTGTGTTGGAACGACGACGCCGAGAGGAACGACTCTGTACTCAAAGAAGCCTTCGTCACGCCGAGAAGCACCTGCATCGCTCGAGCGGGTTTGCCGCCCTCTGCGATGATGGCTTCGTTCAAACGGATCAAGTAGCGTCGATCGACCAGGTCGCCCGGCAGTAACGAGGTATCGCCTGCCTGCATGACTTGCACCTTGGAGAGCATCTTGCGGATGATCACTTCAAAGTGCTTATCGTTGATGTTCTGCCCTTGCGAGCGATACACCTTTTGTACTTCGGTCAACAGGTAGGCTTCACACGCATCTGGCCCAAGGATGCGCAATATCCGATGCGGGTTCAGTGAACCTTCTGTAATCTGCTGGCCGGCTTCGATTTTCTGTCCATTTTTAACCAGCAGTCGCGCGCTGGCCGGGATGTCATACTCGACTTCATCGACGCGATCGTACGATACGATCACTTTGCCATCCTCCAGGCGTAAACGACCCGCATGGCTGGCGACGATCGTCGATTCGCCGCGCTTTGCGATCAATTCGCCGGCATCGATTTCCTGGCCATCTTCCACTTTAATCGCCCAGTTCCCCGGAACGGAATATTCATCGGAGAGCAATTCGCTGAGGTGGACGCGGACCTTGCGTGGTCCATCCGGAACGTCCGGTTCGATGATTTCCACCGTTCCGGCGATTTCCGAGATGATCGCCTCACCCTTGGGTTTCTTCCGCGCTTCGAACAGCTCTTCCACACGCGGTAGACCCGTCGTGATGTCGCCGCCAGCAGCCACACCACCGGTGTGGAAGGTACGCAGGGTCAGTTGCGTGCCTGGCTCGCCGATGGATTGCGCGGCCACGATCCCGACCGCGGCGCCAAACGAAACCAGCTCGCCTCGCCCCAGATCCATTCCATAGCAGTTGCGGCAGAGGCCGAACTGCAGCTCACAGGTCAGCGGAGAGCGAACGTAGACTTTTTCGACGCCCGCTTCGGAGATCATCCGAGCCTCACGCAGCGTGATCAGATCGCCGCGCTTGAACAAGACCTCGCCCGATTCCGGATCGGCAACTTTTCGAGCGAGAACCCGTCCGACGAGGCGGGCGTGGAATTCCTGCCCCGCCACATCGTCTGAACGGCGAATCCAGATCCCGTTCTCCGTCTTACAGTCGACGTCATTGATGATCACGTCCTGCGCCACGTCCACCAGCCGACGGGTGAGATAACCCGCATCCGCAGTCCGCAGCGCCGTGTCCGTCAAACCTTTGCGGGCGCCGTGGGTGGAGATGAAGTACTCGAGCGTGGTCAGCCCGTCACGGAAATTCGAGCGGATCGGCAGGGGGATGATACGGCCAGCAGGATCGGCCATCAAACCTCGCATCCCCGCGAGCTGGGAAATCGGTTGGAAACCGCCCTTGGTCGCCCCGGAGAGCGCCATGGTGGAAAGGTTGCCTGTGGGATCCATCGTCTCCCGTACGGCATCAGCGACTTCCGTCGTGGTATCCTGCCAGAGTTCGATGATGCGTTCCTTCTGTTCCTGCTCGGTCAGCAAACCCCGCTGGTAATCGACACGTACCGCTTCGGCATCTTCCAGGGTGCGCGAGATGATGTCCTTTCTCGAACTCGGAACGGTGATGTCCGAAACCGCGATCGTCGTACCCGAACGTGTGGCGTACTTGAAGCCCACGTCCTTGATGGCGTCGACGACGGCCGGCGTACCTTCTTCCCGGAGTAAATGGTATATGTCACTCACCAATTCCTGGATCGATCCTTTATCCAGGACGCGATTGACGAAGCGCAGCTCATCGGGGAGCACCATGTTGAAGATCACCCGCCCGACGGTCGTCTCGACCAGGCGTTCCTGCGGCTCAGAAAGGCGCACGCCTTCATCGTCGTACCAGGTTTGGGTATAGATCTTGATAACGCTATGGATTTCCACCTGGCCGAGAGAATAGGCCAGCTCGACCTCATCCATATCCGCAAAGGCACGTCCTTCCCCCAGATGTTCTTTCCCTTCTTCGGACATCGTCAGGTAGTACACGCCGAGAACCATGTCCTTGGTCGGGCTGACGATCGGTTCGCCGTCGGCGGGTTTGAGCAGGTTGCGCGAGGAGAGCATCAGCTCACGCGCTTCGCGAACGGATTCTTGCGACAACGGCAGGTGCACCGACATTTGATCTCCGTCGAAGTCGGCGTTGAAAGCGGCGCACACCAGCGGATGGAGCTGAATCGCTTTGCCTTCCACCAACACCGGCTCGAAGGCTTGAATGCCGAGGCGATGCAATGTCGGAGCCCGGTTGAGCAGCACCGGTCGATCCTTAATCACCTTTTCGAGGACTTCCCAGACTTCCGGCCGTTCGCGCTCGATAATCCTCTTGGCACCCTTGACGTTTGCCGCGTAGTTATGTGCGACCAGTTTCGAGATCACGAATGGGCGATATAGTTCGAGGGCCATCGTCTTCGGCAGTCCGCATTGATAGAGTTTGAGGTGCGGACCGATGACGATCACCGAGCGGCCGGAATAGTCCACACGCTTTCCGAGCAAGTTGCGTCGGAAGCGGCCTTTCTTGCCCTTGAGCATGTCGCTGAGAGATTTCAACTCCCGGCGGCCGCGGCGCGAAAGCGCCTTGCCTCGCTGGGCGTTGTCGATCAGTGAATCCACCGCTTCCTGCAGCATGCGTTTCTCGTTGCGCACGATGACATCCGGTGCGCCGAGTTCGACCAGCCGCTTCAGACGATTGTTGCGATTGATCACGCGTCGGTACAAATCGTTCAAGTCGGACGTGGCAAAACGGCCGCCGTCGAGTTGTACCATCGGGCGGAGATCCGGGGGAATTACGGGCAGCTGTGTGAGAATCATCCACTCCGGCCGATTCCCCGAGCGACGGAAGGCTTCGACGACCTTGAGCCGTTTGGTCGCTTTCTTACGGCGCTGTTTGCTTCGGGTAGTACGAACCTCGACCCACAACTCTTCGGTGAGTTTGTCGAGATCCATGCGCTGCAGGATCTCGTAAAATGCCTCCGCACCCATGTCCGCTCGAAACACCTGGCCCCACTTGTTTTTTAATTCCCGATAGCGGCTTTCGCCCAGGAACAGCATGGAATGGATGGCGCTCAATTCCTCCAAATCGCTTTTCAACTCTTCGATTTGGTCGGCTGCTTCGTCATCGACGTGTTCGTCAAGCGCTTCAATGGCAAGCTCCGCTTCGGCTTTCACCTTTTCAGCCTGCATCTTGAGGCCTGCGATTTCAGCGTTGCGTTTCTCTTTCAACGCAGACTCGACGTTGTTCAAATGCTCTTTGACGGCTTCCTGGACCAGTTTGATGTGATCGTTGTTGATCGTTTCCTGTTTATCTGCGATCAACATGTCGATGGCTTCGAAGCGAATCGGCGCGCGGATGGTCTTGTCAAGTTTTTCGCTGAGGGTTTTTTCCAGACGCTGACCTTCGCGAATCACAGGATCGATTTGATTGGCGACTTCTTCTTCGTAGGCCTCCTGAATTTCACGCTGCTTTTGTTCAAGCACCTCCAGGTCTGCCTTACGATCGACCTTGATATCTGCGATGCGTTTTCTATAGGCGTCGGTGCGCGCCTTTTCGTGCTGTGTGATTTCGTCTTCGACGCGTTTGATGGCACGTTGCTTCGCATCCTCGTCCACCTGGGTAACGACGTACTGCGCGAAATAGAGCACGCGATCCAGGTTGCGTCTGGATACGTTCAATAACAGGCCGAGGTAGGAGGGAACGCGCCGTGTGTACCACACGTGCGCGACGGGGGCAGCCAAGGTGATGTGCCCCATGCGCTCTCTGCGGACGGAGGAACGTGTGACTTCTACGCCGCACTTCTCGCAGGTAATTCCCTTGAAGCGAATGTTCTTATATTTACCGCAATAGCACTGCCAATCGCGTTGTGGCCCGAAGATCGCTTCACAAAACAAACCGTCCTTCTCCGGCCGCAACCTGCGGTAATTGATCGTTTCCGGCTTTAATACCTCTCCGTATGACCAACTCAGAATTGTTTCCGGTGACGCCAGACTTACCCGTAACGCTCGAAATCCCTTCGCTTCCACTAAATTCCTCCGTGGCGCTGTACTGCCCTTCACATATATCTTTTCCGATCCGATGAACCCTTGACAGAATTTATACTAGCCGAACATACGTTCTACAGCGCAGGCAAAGCAAAACAAGCGCGCGAGGCTTCTTCGACCTCAAGCGCTATAGAGTGCCGACCACCCGCTTGGGTTTCATAAGATTATATTCTACATTTAAACTGAAAAATGTCAAGAAGAATTGGCCGTTCGAATCTCCGGCGACCGGCCTTTCGATCGCGATTTTACCGGGATATCGGATCGCCGCAAGTTATTGTTGCGAATGACCTCCTTTCAGCGGGCCCGACCAAGGTCCCGGGAACAACTCGAGAGCTCGTGCAGCCGCCTTGACGATGCTTGCATCACGATCAAACTGACGTGCCTTGATTGCGGCCTGAGCTTCCGTTGTGTGCCATTCGACCAAGCGCAGCAGTGCGATCATTCTCGATCGATCGTTGTCCGTCTCGACCGACTCATCATTTTCGATCAAATATCCCGTACGCGGGGTTTCCAGAATCTCGATCAGGGCCGGTACCACAGCCATGTGATTGAGACGGGCGAGATATTGGGTGGATTGATGGGCGACTTCTAAATCCGCCACTCGCAGGGCTCGAAATCGATGAAGTTGTATCGTCGTCAATACTGCCACTTCGCGCACGAGTGGATCTGGATCTTCCATCGCGGCCGCGATCTCCTCCAGCTGCGAATCGTCCTGGGCAATTCCTGGACGATTGGCAAAGGTAATCGCTTCCCGCATCCGGACGGACAAATCACCAGTGCGAATGTCGTACTCGATTCGCGCTCGTTCCAACAGACGCTCTGCTGGAGTTTGTTCTACGAATTTAGACTCTTCCTCGGCAGGCAGGAGTTCGTCCGGCGGCAAATCGAGCATGTGCAGCACTTGATCCACTACCGTTTGAATGGAGGGCTCGTTCAACTCGCTCAACGCTTCCAGATATGCACGCAAGCCGGCGCGGCCGCCCGCCGTCATTACGCCGCGGGCGCGCTCGCGCCAAAGGTTTACGTCCGCAGCGACTTGCTGCTGCTTGACGCGCAATTGGATTTGCTCTTCCCGCAGCTGCTTCTTTTCCTCCCCACGCAGTTCCAGCAATTGTTTGCCAATATCGTCGATCCGCTTTCCCAGTTCGATAAATTCGTGCTGCACTTCATCCGCTTTGCGGTCGAGTGCCTCTTGCAACGGTTTCAGCCCGAGGCCAAACACTGTGACTGCCCTCCTTGGACCCGGCAACGGGTTCGAAGGCGAATTAATCCGTACAGATAAAGTAAATTGCGTATCCAAGAACGGTTCAATGGCTTCACGAGCATCGCTTCTGCATGGCCGCATGACCGTGCCGCACTTACCGTTCAAGCCATTACAAGTCAGTATAGTAAAGGAAAGGTAGCACGTCAAACCCTTTCTCCACGCCGCAAAGCAAACGACTCATCCGATTAAAATCGTATTGGCGCGAAGCCCAATATTGCCTAAGATACAATCGTCTAAGTTCTGCTTGATTTTCAGCACGGACTCAACAGATCCGGCTTGCGACCGACACAGATAGGAAATGAGATGAAGATGGATGCCTTCCAGCCTGATTCAAACGAGCCGCACGATGGCGGCGAGAAACCCGACTTACAAAGTATCTTGTCGCGCCGCTGTCCCCGCTGTAACGGTGAATTAGAGTTCCACGGCGGCAGACCCAAGGTCGGCGCTCCGGACGAAACCATTCGCTGCTCGTCCTGTGGTTATACTTTCGATCTATCGAACGCTGCGAGTTTCCGGCTGGGAGAGACGGACCTGGATTTGAATCTCCAGCCCGGTTGGTTGACGACCCTGCGGAAAGGCGGGTTGCCGATTTTTAGCCTTCGCAGAAAAAACGGAGAGGAGCTGCCTCTATCGGAATGGATTCGCAACGCAGGCAGCGTGTTACGAACGTGCAATCTGATCGTCTTTTTCGTGATCCTGCTCATCGTGATCCTTGTATTTCTCTTGAAATAAACCAATCGGAACACAGGCGCTTGTGCTTCCACAGCCATGGGGAACTTAAGAGATGCTTCCGGACCAATCCTGCGGGGGGAGCCTACTCACTTTGAATTCCTAACGATTCGTTCAGAAACCCAATCACTCGTCGCTCGTACTCCTCAGGCTCGTCTAAAAGTGCATCGATCTGATGGCCGGGTTCGTCACGGACCCAGAGTGTGGCCGGCCCGTTCGTAAGTTCGTAATACGCCTGGCTGGTCGCCAATTCGGCATCGGCCGCGATCAACAGCAGTGGTGTGGTGTTGATCCGTGGCACAGCTTCGCGCAGCGGAGTCGGGTTTCGTATGCCGGTCTTCCACTCGACGAACTGCCAGGAAAGCCACTCTGCAGGCAGCCAAACGTACCACTTCGGTTCCGTGTCCAGCAGCAGGTCCTCGAACGTGCGCCAGCGTGTCCCCTCGACTACAACCGCAGCGATCGAATCGTCCTGTGTGGCGGTGTACAGCGATGCCTTCGCGCCCGCAGAAAGGCCAAGCACTGCAATTTTTCCGGGATCGACTTCTGCTCTCTGTTTGAGATAATCTATTGCCGCTTCGACATCGAGATAATCCTCCCACCCCAACGCATAAACCTCGCCTTCACTTTCGCCCTGCGTGCGCGTATCGTAGAGCAGCGCGCCGTACCCATGTTTGGCGAGAAGCCCGGCATGATACAGCGTCCCCGTGCGGTTGCCGCTGTAGGCATGCACGAGGACAACCGCGGCGCCATTGGTGGAGGGGATATACCAGCCATAAAGCTTGAGATGATCGCGCGTCGTGAGTGTGACGTCTTCGTATTCCAAACCCAAATCGGCCGGAGACACGTCGCCGATCGGGAACCGAGGCGGGTGCAGCGCGCTGTTGGCGTCGATGATCGGCACACCGAAATAGAGCAGAATGGCGAGGATGGCAACGACACGAACTGTGAAGACGAGCAGATTCTTGTAGTACGTCCTGTCGCGTTTTGGCTTTTGACCTTGTTCCATATCTATTCCATCTTACTTGCGTTATTTTGGACGACCGTCGATGCAGCCAATCATCCATTCGAATGCCGTGCGATGACGGTTCAGGACCTGACGGATCGCAGCGCCCGGACAGACAATATCAATAACGAGATTCCGCTCACAATCAATGCCCAGATCAGGGCTTCCGAGAAGAGTCCGCTCCAGTAGGCTCCGGGCCTGAGCATCAAGGGAACGTGCTTCAAGATACCCGCCAATGCCAGAAAACCACCCATGAAGGCGGTGCCGAGAAAGCCCCAACGGCGTCCTCTCGCGGCGAGCGAAAACACCACGATAAGCAAAGCAGCGAAAACGCCGGCGAGACACTGTGCCTGAATATTGGTAAGGCCGAATTCCTCCGGAATCCCAAAAAGGAAATCATCGATCAGGTGGGGAATTGCCACGGCGGCCAGAACGACGCCGTTGACCATTACCAGATTTCTCTCGACCTCTTTTCCCATACTTGTCTACCCGAGGATGGTCTTTACTGTGTTTGAACGATTAATCCCCTCGATTACTTTGAAATCCCAATTTTTGCCTGCAGCTCAGCCACGTCTGGCCGCCCGGACAGGTCGTGTTGTAGCCACATTTATCGCACTGCGTGGGCATGAAGATGAGGAAGTGAACTCCGAGAAGCAGCAGATAGACCGGGATCAGGTACCAACCAGTTCTGAAGATCCAATACAGCGGGAAGACAATACAAACGAGCAACATGGTCTCCCCGGCTTTTGCGTTGCGTTCGAAAAAAGCCTCATCGAACTGCCTGTCTTTGTAAAGTACACTCGAAAGAAAATTGCCCAGGTAAACCCCGCACAGTGCAGGACAGTATTTCCCTCGATACGGACATCCCAAACAGCACCCCGCTTGAAATACGTTGGTAACGAAGTAGAGCGCCAACCATATCAGCATAAGCGACGGCGAGTACGTAGACAACAAATACGTTGTCCCGACGAAACCCGTAAGAAAAGGGACCATCGCCAGCGCATAAATCAGTTTATCTTTCGGTTTCCACTGGTAGGCCGTTGGTTTCATCACTTAATCCCACTTTTTTCGGACATCCCAGTGTATGCCCGTTGTCATCTTCACGAAAGCGCGGGAACATTTCCAAGTCATCACAATCATACTATACTCAACACGGAGAGATAAACTGAAGATCGGGTCCATCGGGATCTGGCCCGGATGAATCAACCAATTCACCGACCTTTATTCCACGAACACCTTCGCGAATAACGCCAGACAGTTACGATCATAATCCAGCGAATTTGAAGGTTTGTCGCCAACACTGATTATGACTTTTTTGGATTCTCTTTCTTTACGGTGGAGAGCGTGATTAAATATGAGTAGACCGATAATGGGAGGGAGTCCTATGCCAGCACAGGGTTCTAAACCGTGTACCATCGTCATCTTCGGCGCGTCCGGTGATTTGACTTCCCGCAAGCTGCTGCCGGCGCTGTTCAGCTTGTACTTAAAGGACAGACTCCCGGAAAATTTTAACATCGTCGGTTACACTCGCAGAGATTGGAATGACGATGTTCTTCGACAGATCATACAGAAGAGCATCGAGGAACACATGGATTTCGATGAGGTGGCGGATGCCTGGAAACGATTCTCGCCGCACCTGCATCACATCCATGGGGGTCTTACCGGCGCTGAAGACTATCAGCACCTGCACGCCGCGCTGCCCGAGCTTGAAGAAGGCGCATGGAATCGACTGTATTACCTCGCCGTACCACCACGTTTCTTCACCGATATCGTCTCGGGGTTGGCCCAAAGCGGTATGGCGGATCAAAATGGAGTCTGGCGTCGAATTGTGATCGAAAAACCCTTCGGCAGCGATCTCGACTCTGCACGCTCGCTCAACCAAGCTTTGCATACCCACCTCGATGAAAGCCAGATCTATCGTATCGATCACTACCTCGGAAAAGAGACGGTACAAAACGTCCTGGTCTTCCGCTTCGCGAACACGATCTTCGAACCGATTTGGAATCGCAATTACATCGAGCACATACAAATTACCGTTGCCGAGGAAGTCGGCGTCGGACACCGGGCCGGCTACTACGATGGCGTCGGCGTGATCAAGGACATGTTCCAGAATCACCTGATGCAGTTGCTCACGCTGGTCGCCATGGAACCGCCGGCGGCGTTTCAAGCTGACGCTTTGCGCAACGAAAAGGTAAAGGTTCTCAACGCCATCCGCCAACCATCGGATATGGATCTCAACGACTACCTGGTCCGTGGTCAGTATCGTGGATATCGGGACGAGGAGAAAGTAGCTCCGAATTCGGAAACGCCGACCTATGCGGCCATTCGTTTCGACATCGAGAACTGGCGCTGGCAAGGAGTCCCCTTTTTCCTGCGATCCGGCAAGAGGCTGGCGGCAAAGACCACAGAAATCATCATCCACTTCAAACGACCTCCGCACGTCATGTTTCCGCTTCCTGAAGGATACAAAATCTCTCCGAACATCCTGGCGTTGTGTATCCAGCCGGATGAAGGCATACATTTGCGGTTCGACGCCAAGGTTCCCGATACCGCCGCAGAAATGAGACCGGTCGATATGGAGTTCCACTACGCGGACGACTTCGGAGAATGCGCCATCCCGGAAGCCTACGAGCGTCTGCTGTTGGATGCGCTGATCGGCGACGCCTCCCTGTTCACCCGCAGCGATGAGATCGAGAGGGCTTGGGAATTGATGGATCCTTTCATCGATCTGCCCAAGGGAAAGAACACGCCAAAATTGGAATTCTACGAGCCGGGGAGTTGGGGGCCTGCTGCGGCGGATACCCTGCTCGGAAAAGATGGGCGAAGGTGGCTGCGCGGCTGTGCAGACGAAAAATGGCAGGCTTCGCAAACGAATTCTGGATGTTGAAGATCGCTATAGCGTCAACGGATGCCTCGATCGGGTACCTCCAGCACAAGTGATCATCGATCGCCTTGTTGCAGCGCTGCGTCATCTATCTGGGGCGCATACCGTGAAAGAAAGGGGAGGCAGCCATGATGAGGCGGCATGTCGCTGCCCTGTTGGAAGATCAAAACGAGTCGAAAGGTGATCGAGCCGGTTTGCTCCACCGCTTCCTTCCGGTATAATCCGAACCGTGGTTGAAAGAGAAGACCGTATCGTTGCACCAAATCGCAAGGTCGAAGATTCGAACGAACCTTCCCTTCGTCCGCGTATGCTGCACGAACTCATCAATCAAGAACGCGTCACGGAAAACCTCGCCATCCTTATCCAGGCAGCAAAAGGGCGCGGGGAAGCCCTGGATCACGTTCTTTTTCACGGCCCTCCAGGATTGGGCAAAACCACTCTGGCACACATCTTAGCCAACGAGATGGGCGTGAATATCAAAGTGACCTCCGGACCGGCGATCGAGCGTGCCGGCGATCTTGCCGCCATCCTCACCAACTTACAATCCGGGGACATCCTTTTCATCGATGAGATTCACCGGCTGGGCCGAGCAGTGGAGGAAATCCTCTACCCCGCCATGGAAGACTATGCCCTGGACATTACCATCGGTAAGGGACCCAGCGCCCGTTCGATCCGTTTGAAACTGCCCCGTTTTTCCGTCGTCGGTGCGACGACTCGTCTGGCGCTGCTCACCGCGCCGCTGCGCGCCAGATTCGGTGCAATCCATCGCTTGAATTTCTATGAATCCGATGCCATGGAAGCCATCGTTTCACGCGGCGCCGAGGTGCTCGACGTGGATATCGATCCCGGAGGCATTGCGGAAATCGCCTGTCGTGCGCGCGGCACACCGCGCGTCGCCTTGCGGCTTCTGAGGCGTGTACGAGACTTCGCCCAAGTTCGCAGCGATGGCCGCGTCACCCGTGAAAATGCCAAGCAGGCATTGAAATTACTCGAAATCGATTCCATCGGACTGGATGATTCAGACCGCCGGGTACTCACAACCATTATCGACAAATTCGACGGTGGACCCGTCGGTTTGCAGACCATCGCCGCTTCCATCAGCGAAGAAGCCGACACGGTGATGGACGTCGTGGAACCCTATCTGCTGCAACTGGGTTTTATCGACCGCACGCCTCAGGGCCGTGTGGCTACTGCACGCGCATACGAACATCTGAAACTCAAACCGCCCTCAAAACAACAGCCGCGGCTGCCTGAGATCTAAAAGCGCATGATGCCAGATACTCCAACTTTCGCAAAATGGTTCATCATCGCCGGCCTGATCCTGCTGGGAATCGGTGGGATCATGTGGCTGCTCGGCCGCAGCGGAGTATCGCTGGGAGGATTACCCGGCGATCTTCGTTTCCGATTGGGCGAGAATACGACCTGCTTCATCCCGCTCGTGAGTTCGATCCTGCTCAGCCTGATTTTGACGCTAATCCTCAACCTGGTCCTGCGGTTATTCAAGTAAATCGACCGTGCACACTACCGACTTCGATTATGAACTCCCTCCCGATCGCATCGCCCAGCATCCTGCAAATCCGCGAGATTCATCCCGGCTTTTGATCCTCGATCGCCGGAACGACGATATCCAGCATCGTCGATTCCGGGACCTGCCGCAGTTCCTCACTTCGAAAGACATACTCGTGTTGAACGAAACACGCGTTATCCCTGCCCGTCTGCATGGCAAGAAACTACCCGGTGGAGGTCGTGTGGAATTGCTGCTGCTCAAACGTCTCGCTCCGCAAACATGGGAAGTCATGGTCGGCGGGAAGGGCTTGAAACCGGGCCGGCGCGTTGCCCTGACCGAAGGGATCACGGCGGAGATCGAAGCAGATCTCGGAGGCCCGCGCCGCAGAGTACGCTTCTCGCAGCCAGTCACCCCGGAACTGGAGGAAATCGGCGAGATGCCGCTGCCGCCGTACATCCATACGAAACTGGAAAATCCGGATTCCTACCAGACGGTCTTCGCCCAGACGCCCGGTTCCGCAGCCGCACCGACGGCGGGCTTGCATTTCACACAGGTACTCCTGGAGCGGATCCGGGCGAAGGGCGTGCGCATCGCCAAGGTTACCCTCCACGTCGGGCTGGATACGTTCGCCCCGGTATCGGAGGAGGATCCCCAATCCCATCCGATACATTCGGAGTGGTGCCAGATCACGCAGGAAGCAGTGGATGCGATCATCCATTGCAAGCAAGTCGGCGGCAGGCTGATCGCTGTAGGCACGACGAGCATACGTGCGCTGGAAACCGCGGCTAGGGCCGCGGGGGACGGACAGGTGATCTCGGCATACGAAGGCGATACCGATCTTTTCATCCTGCCCGGTTTCGATTTTCGGGTCGTCGACGTCATGTTGACCAATTTCCACCTGCCCAGATCGACGCTGCTGATGATGGTCAGCGCGTTTGCAGGTCGCGAACGGATCCTACGCGCCTATCGAATCGCCATCGAAAACGGTTACCGCTTCTATTCATTCGGCGACGCGATGCTGATTCTCTGATTGACTCGCCAGGCGACCTATGGGATACTACGTATCAAGATTGAGAAAAGCTGATCCCCTTCGCTATCTTTGTATAGAGGAGGTGGTGCCCATGAGTAATAGTGGCAAACTTAACGCTGCGGCATCCCTCCTCTGTGATGAGTAAGGATGCCGCAGCCATCGAGAGAGCCGTCCGACCGGACGGC
>DAOUEE010000186.1:0-12003 GCA_034430695.1 Anaerolineales bacterium
CAGGAAGGATTGCGCTGCAACGTTCCTACACCGGCGAACCAGGTCCTCAACCAGACTTTACTGGAAATCGTGAAGGACCGAAGGAAATCGATCCTTTATTCGGACAAGCCAGAGAACCTTCTCAATCGGGCAGAAAGCGTTGGTTTATCGTTTCACTAGCCACGCAGTATCTCTACGAACTTCCAAACCCGCACAATTTCACCTTCGAACTTTCTGCCTTTACCACGCTGTCCGCCATCTGAATGCCGCCGATCCGTCTTTTCATGAGTAAAGAAACGGTCGATTTCCTATGTATAGACATTCCATGCATCCCACATCGAGTAATGATCGATGGGTTTATAGAGTATGACCTGAAGTGTATGCCTGATTCGATTAACGTTCCATCAGAGACGAACCACGTTTTGCCGCGAGTAGCTGGCAATCCCATCATTTGGAGGAATAATCTCATGAAACGTCGTCATTTCTTTAACCAAGCATTTTCAATCATGATGCAAAACAGTGCACTTTGGATCGTGACGCTGGGTGTGTTATCGATCTACACGATCAGCTCCCTCATACTTTCCGGAAGAGGTTTGGTATTAGCGATCGTGGAATTGCTTGTTAGTTTCGCCATCACCGCCTTCCTGCCAGCAGCACTCGTTAAAATGGTAGACTCGATCGCCGAATGACAAACCACGACTGCCAAAGATGGAGTCGACTCCGGAATCCGCTATTTCATTCCTTTGCTGGGATTACGTACACTGCTGATGCTGCCGATTTGGGTCATACTAATCATCTACACAGGCTCATATCTCAGTATTTTCAGCCGATACGGTCAACCGGGAGACGTTCAGAGTACCGATGTCATTTCAAATTTACCTCTAGTATTCGGGGTCCTCGGTTTGATATTCTTCTTCACGCTGATTTCAAATGCGATCAGCGTGAGTGCAGACCGTGCAATTGTATTAGAGGGAAATAGTGTCGTCGATGCAATTAGACGCGGCGGTCGTCTCCTAATCGATCGATTTGGGGACTATTTCGTAATCGGAATCTTGATGTTCATCGTCGCGATTGCAATTTCGATCTTGATCGGATGCAGTATAGTCTCTGTGATGATGCTGTTGAATGTTGGTGGTACTGATTTTTCGATGATCGCAGATTCTATGCAGACGTTCGAATCAAATCCCTTTACCAACATACCTTTCTTCATAATCAGTGTCATTTTGAGCTTGCTCATTCAAACGGTGACCAGGATCTTGTTTTCAAGCACCTGGACACCGGCCTTCCGCTATTTGCAGGGAAAGGACCCCATCGTTCCTCAGAATCAGCCAGAAATCACTGCCGTAGAATAATTGAACCGGGGGAACCTCAACTGCGCATCAAGGGGCATACCGGATTTTCTCGATTTCACACGCAACCAACGACCCACGAACGGGTTGCTATCGTAAAATCACATCGACATCGATACAAAGGGGGATATACGCGACCGATCCATTTCCCAACTTCCGTAAGCTCGCCTTGTACCTGGCGCGGTATACTTGTGCGAGCCATGACAATCTAAGGAGATTCACATGACTGAAAAATCAACCTCATACGAGGGACAAGTTGCCATCGTTACCGGCGGATCCGGTGGAATCGGACAATCCATCGTGAAGTCATTCGCCTCGCGCGGCGTTTCGGTCGCAGTTGCGGATTACGCCTTCGAGAGCGCTGAGAAAGTCGCAGCCGAGATCAACAAGTCGACGGGAGTCAAGGCGATCGCCGTCAAAGTGGACGTCTCGGATTTCGAACAGGCCAAAGCGATGGCCGATACGGTCATCAAGGAACTGGGAAAGATCGACATCCTGGTCAACAACGCCGGGATCACGCGCGACGATCTCATCATCCGCATGCCGGTAGAGGATTGGGACGCCGTGATCAACGTCAATCTCAAAGGCGGCTGGAATTGTTCCAAGGCCGTCGTACGCAGCATGATGAAGCAGCGCTACGGGCGCATCGTGAATATATCCTCCGTATCCGGGCAGGTCGGACAGGCCGGGCAAACCAATTACTCGGCCTCGAAAGCCGGTTTGATCGGCTTCACCAAAGCCCTGGCACGCGAGGTAGCCACGCGCGGCATCACCGTCAACGCCGTGGCGCCCGGGTTCATCCCGACCCCGCTGACGGAAACCCTTCCACAAGAATTAATGGATTACATCCTGGGCATGACGCCAATGGGACGCATGGGCACCACAGAAGAAATCGCCGCGGCCGTAACTTTCCTCGCCTCCCCCGAAGCATCCTACATCACCGGCCAGGTTCTGGGCGTGGATGGCGGCATGGCGATGATGTAGAGTAGAATATATTTAACAACAGTGCAGGCGTACTTTCGCCGTTCTCGAGAGAGTAGTCACGTTATCCGGAACGGGGAAAACCGCCTCCGGAGCATTATCCGGTTCACATTTCTGTTAACTCACGCATGAGACCCATCCGTGTGGGATGATGAGGCCGGAGCAGATGAGGCTTTAGACGCGACGCCGCTGCTTGGTTTGCCGGAAATCGTGAACCGAATTCGATAAAACAGCAGTCGATATCTGCGTCAGACGAACCAGGGAGTGAAAAGCATGGCTGCGAATGAAAAGGATGCCGCACGAGCGCCTGGTGCGACGACGATCGCCCCGAACGTGCTTGTTACGACCGCAAGGCTGGCCGCGCTGAGTGTCCAAGGCGTTGCCGCAGTCGCTCCAGGCCCCAGCAGCGTTAACCGGCTCTTTCGCCGCGGGTCCGGCGAAGGCGTCCGCATCGAAATAGAAAACGAGGCGGTTTCTGTGGATCTGCACCTCGTACTGGAAAAGGACACCAACGTCCGAGACGTGAGCCGCAAGGTCCAGGAAAATGTGGCCCGAGCGATCGAAGACATCGTTGGAATGCAGGTTACGCGCATCGATGTTCACATCGAAGACATCGATTACACCTAACCCCGGCCGATGCGCGCATTATGAAGCGTGAAAGGCGGCGCGCACGAAGCCTGGCGTTGCAGGTACTCTATGAAGTCGACTGCGTCGGGCATCCGCTGGATGAAGTCCTGGCCAGCCGCCTGGAAAGGAGTAGCGATCTCGGGGAGGAAACAGCGACTTTCCTCCGTAAAATGGTATTGGGTGCGTTCGAACACGCAAAGGAATTGGACGCCATGATCGCCAGCTGCGCGCCGGATTGGCCGGTAGACGAGCTGGCGATTTTAGACCGGAACATCCTGAGAATCGCACTTTGGGAGATCAAGATTTATGCAAAGACCCCGGAAAAAGTTGCCATCAACGAAGCCGTAGAACTGGCAAAGCGTTTCAGCTCCGATAACGCCCCCCGATTCATCAACGGCGTTTTAGGCACATTGATTCGGGAAGATGAAGAGTCTTGATCGTTGACAAACAGGAAAACTGAGTAAAGACGTATGAACATATTTGGCGTAGGTCCGCTTGAAATCATTTTCATCTTGATCATCGCCCTGATTTTCATTGGCCCGGAGGACATTGGGAAGTATGCCCGCTCGGCAGGCCGTTTCTTAAACCGCTTCTACCGTTCAGATACCTGGCGATTGTTCCGGGAGACCTCGCGCAATATCCGTTCACTGCCCAATCGCCTGGCACGCGAGGCTGCGCTTGAAGAATTGGAGGAAATCAAACGCACGATCGAGGACACGGCGGGAGAATTGAATGAAGTCCAGGATCAATTGGAGGAAACAGAAAAAGAAATCATCGGATCATTAAAACCCACCAACGAGAAAAAAAGCCCTCGCCCAGCGGAGTCTCACCACAACGAAGATGGTTTGAAAGCCTGGACGCCGCAAGAAAGGAAGCCCAAATCCGGCGACGAGACCACTCCAGCGGAAGAGATTCATAACGCAGAAGGCGATCAATAACGAGTGCTTCCATGATACGAAAATTGCTGAACAGCATCCGCAGCGTGATCGGCTTTCCCTTCCGATTGATTTCGAAACCCTTCCGCGCTTTCCGAGATTTCATTGAATATGAACCGGAGGACACTCCGCTTGGCGATGCGCTCACCCGGGCAGTCGAGCAGCCTTCCGCTCTGCTCGAACATCTCGAAGCGCTGCGAGGTCACATTATCCGCTCGGTCATCGTTCTCGTGATCATGGTTATCGTGAGTATGACCTTTGCCAGTCGGGTTCTCGACTGGCTGGCCAAACCGATCGGCGGAGTCGCCAACCTGCAAGCGATCGAAGTGACCGAGTCCATCGGCGCTTTTATGCGCGTCTCGCTGCTGACGGGGTTTGCCATGTCGCTTCCCTACATCAGCGCCGAGATATTCGCCTACGTGAATCCGGGACTAAAACCTCGCGAGCGCAAGGCGTTGTTGGCCATCACGCCCTTCGCCACTGTGCTCTTCCTGGCGGGCATGGCTTTTGCTTACTTCATCATGCTCCCCACTGCACTTCCCTTCTTGTTGGGCTTCGTCGGCATCAACACCGTGCCGCGCCCCTCGAACTACATCCGTTTCGTCACCGGCGTGATGTTCTGGATCGGAGTCGCCTTTCAATTTCCACTCGTCATCTACAGCATGGCGAGATTGGGCGTCGTCCAGGCCAAAACGCTGGCCCAGGGCTGGCGCGTGGCAGTTCTGGCCATCGCCGTCGTGGCGGCGGTCGTAACACCCACAATCGATCCGGTAAACATGGCCATCGTCATGGTGCCGATGATTCTGCTGTACTTCATCAGTATCGCTGCGGCTGCGATCGCACAACGCCGGCATGCTGCCTCTCAATTGAAGCAATAACTCACTCATTTACGCTTTCCTTCATCTTTGCTCTCCTTACTCACGTGCGGTAGAATTCGTGCGCTCCCGAATCCCTTGAATCCAGCACCCTTGCCCTGCTGTAGAAACGTACCAAGCATCGGATTCCTCGAGCGAAGCGGAGAAGTTACGTTATCTTGGGGACGATCGACCGATATGTACGGCTGCTGTATGCCATGGGTAAACGGCGGACTCGCCGTCATCGAGGCTTGAAAGGCTGATGGAAAGAGCGTTCGTAGAACCCGCACCCCGGGAATTTGGTTCCGTGATCAGCAAACACGGATTGCGTCGAGAGTACCGCACATTCGGCGTTTCGTTGGCCGTGATTGGGCTCTGCACGGCCTTCCTCAGCGCGGCGATCGGAATCTACCGCTGGTACTTCGCCTATCGCCATTTTGGACCTGCCGCTGTGGCACGCTGGTCCGGACCGGCCATCGGGATCAGTTTCGCTTCCGCCTTACTGGGTCTCATTGGTTTGGCGTATTTATTGCACCTAAGAGGTGCGTTCGCCAAAGTGTATGCCGGAGGCATTTTGATCAGCCGGAGAGGGAAAGTCGAACGAATCCCATGGGATCAAATTCAAGCCATCTCGACGTCGTCGGTGCGCTACGGCTTGCCCTGGTTTTCCTGGGGCAGTAGTTCGAAGATTACCTTTCACCTCAAACCGGAGGGAAAGCGTTCTTTGAGTCAGTTGCTTACGAATCTGGATCAACTGGCGGTCACGGCGAAGAAGTACGTCTATCCGGGATTGCTGGAGCAATATCGTCAAGCGCTTCAGCAAGGAGATGCTGTACAATTCGGTTCCATAGAGATCACGAGACGGGAACTCCATCAGGGTAAGCGCCGTTATCCTTGGGCCGAAATCAACAAGGTCAAATTGGACCGGGGTTTTCTGACCATCGAAAAACGATCCGCCCGCTGGAAGCGGAGGATGCGGCTGTCGGCACAGCGGATCCCGAACATCGATCTTTGCTTCCAGCTCATACAACATTTCCTCACGGAGGAGAAAACGAGACAGCAGGGTGCCTGACAGAATGAAAAGCGGAAAGCTATACCACAGTCCATCCATAAGCCCAATGAGCAAACCCCGATCGATGTACTTGCTGCTCGTGATGCTCTTGATTCCGCTCGTATCGGGCTGTTCGCTCGCCGATATCTTCTCGGGCAGCAGCGGGCCCACTCCCAGACCGATTCCCACGGCCACACCACTGCCGGCCGCGGAGGTCGTCTTCAGTGTTGCCCCGCCCGCGGATACGACCTCGAAATCCGATCTGGCGCTCGTCGTTGTCGACGAAGTGACCGGTCTCGACTACAACACCGTCACGCATGAGATGAAACGCCAAAAGGACGGGCACTGGGAAGTCCATCTCGCCGTTCCCGTCGGCTCAGTGCTGCACTACCGCTACACTCGCCAGTCGCCGTCGCCCGCGGACGAGGCGGACACCATGGGAAACCCCATCGAATATCGCCTGGCGAAAATCGATGGTCCAACCCGGATCGATGATGTCATTGCCACCTGGAGCGACGCTGCCTATCAAGGACCCGTAGGCAGGATTATCGGACAACTCACCGATCAAGCTGATGGATCACCGCTTGCGGAGATGATCGTGGCTGTTGCGGGCGTTCGCACGTTCAGTGACGGCGAGGGGAATTTCCGCATCGAAGGTCTTCAACCCGGTTTACACCAGCTCGTGGTCATCAGCCCGACCGGCGCGTACTTATCCGTGCAGCAAGGTACGTTGATCGCCGCAGACAGCACGACTCCCGTCGCGCTGCAGCTCTCGGCCGCGCAGCGGGTTCAAGTGACTTTTGAGATCTCCGTTCCGGACGACACGATTCCCGGCACACCGCTGCGCATCGCCGGCAACGTACAGCAAATGGGCGACATCTTCAGCCCACTTTCCGGCGGCGTAAACCTGAGTGTGGCCAAGATGCCTGAAGCCCTCCTGGTGACTCCGACCGATTACATCTCCGTCGTGACGCTCTACAGCGGTACAGACCTGCGCTACAAATACACGCTCGGGGATGGTTTCTGGAACGCCGAGCGCGATCCGGATGGTTATTTCCTGACGCGGCAGTTGATCGTCCCGGACTACGACATCATCGTAAAAGACGCCGTGGCAACGTGGCACGGCGGATCGAAAGGCAGCGTCCAATTCAACGTCACCGTTCCCGCGGATACGCCTCCCGGCGAGCAGATCAGCCTGCAGCTCAACCCGTACACGTGGTTCGAACCCATCCCGATGTGGCCCCAGGACGAAAATCAATGGTTCTACGTCTTGCACGGCCCACTCGATTTCAGCGGAACGATCGGCTACCGCTATTGCCGCAACGGCCAATGTGACAGCGCCGACGACATCGAAACGGCTGGTTCGAATTCCATGGGTCGACCACTCACCCCCTCTCGAGATTCACAGCAGCTCCTCGATGAGGTGACAGCGTGGTGGTGGCTGTCTTCCGATTCGCCGCCGACGACCATCATCGCTCCGGCGATCAAAGCCCGCAAGGATTTCGAGGTCGGTGTGGAATTGGTGTCCAATTACCATCCGAATCTGCAAGCTATGAGCGCAGCGATGCTCGACAGCGTCGCAGATCTCGGATCGAACGCCATCGTGTTGACGCCCAGTTGGGTGCTCGACGAGAACGATCCCGCGCCGAACATCGCCTTTGATCCATCACGCGCCCCCTTTGCGGCCGACCTTGGAAACACGATCCGTGAAGCTACAAAACGAGGCCTCGAGGTCACCCTACGACCAACGTTGTCCGTTGAGGACGGCAGCCTGCAGAATTGGTGGCTTACGGCCACACGCGATTCGGCCTGGTGGGATGTGTGGTATGAAGAATATAGATCATTCATCCTCACCTACGCACAGCTGGCCGAACGGAATCACGTTACCCGTCTGGTTCTCGGTGGAGTCGAGACGATGCCTGCCCTACCCGGCGGATTGATCGCAGGCGGCGTTCCTTCCGAAGTGCCGATGGACGCAGAACACCGCTGGCTGGATCTCATCACGGAAATCGGCGAAATATTCGACGGCGAACTCGCATTTCAGATCGAGCTGTCGGATGAACTGCAGGCGATTCCCAATTTCATGGTCGCCTGCGATGCAGTGTATGTGTATTGGCATGCGCCGTTAGCCACCACGCAGGATGCTTCGCCCGCGGAAATGCAGTCCGCGGCGAGCTCGCTGCTGGACACCGTCCTGCTTGCCAATCCGGCGCTTTCCAACGTTCCCATCTTCCTCAGTGTGGAATACCTTTCCATCGAGGGCTCGGCAAGTGCGTGCGCCAAAGCGCCGGACGAAACGTGTAGAGACAACACAGAGTTCGAACAGGGCGCCATCGTCGACCCGGATCTGGGCGTCGATTTACTCGCACAAGCGCAGGCGCTCAATGCAGTGCTTCTGGAAGCCACGATTCGAGACGAGATCCAGGGTTTCTTCGTGCGTGGCTACAACCCCAGCGTGGTGCTGCAAGATAAATCAGCTTCTATCTACGGAAAACCGGGACGCGACGTAATCTGGTATTGGTACGCCCGCCTCACCGGCGTTCAATAGCAGACTACACCTCGTACGAATACTCCTCCCCGTTCGCCAAAGGACGAGGAACGAGTAACCAGCCTCGCTGGTCGGTCAGGTTAAATGCAAAGCATGCCGAGTGCGCCTCGGCGACATCCGCGGTGTATTTGGCTGTGAGTTTCTAACGCTGACCGATTTACTGACGGCGAAGCCACCATAAATAGCCGACGTACCAAACGATACAGGCAGCTCCAACAATACCCCAGATCGGAAAGCCAGCTTTGAGCGCTGCGACCCAGTCTGCCCCGGTAAATAGCCCAATGTACATCGTTATCGAAGCCCACACGATGACGAACGTACCAAAGAGCCAGAACCGCATTACCTTCAATCGCTTGACCTTGTCCTCATCCATTTGTAATCCTCCTGAAAGGTAAGGTCTGATGCTCCCAGGATTCTAGATAAAAAGGATCATGGGCGCAACAAGACACTCTTGCTATGGCTGGTCTGGAGCGAAGCTCTCTCACTGGAGTGCCTCGTTGAATGCAGCCTCCAGCTCTTCGGCCTCGACGTAACCCAACCATTGATGGATCACTGTCCCATCCTCATCCACGAGGAACAGATGCGGCTGGACACGGTACCCGAGTTCCCGCTTGAAAGAGTCCGTACGGGGATCGTCGATGTCGAGATAAACGAAGTCGACCTCTTCCTGCCACTTTGCTTCGAGCCCGTGCACGACGGGCGCCAATCGCTGGCAGGTCGGTCACCAGAAAGCAAAAAATTCGACCAGCATCACCCTGCCGGAGCCCAGATTCACTCGACCCGGGTTCGTCGCCGATAATTCCGTACGCGGCTCCGGCTGCGGTTCTCCAGCCATCGGTCCTTCGTCTACCGAGGAATCAGATCCTTGCACCTGATTTGACTCTCCGACCTGCGACCCCTCGTCCGCTGAAGGACCGGAACCTTGCGGCTGATTTTCTTCAGCAACGCTGCTTGCAGTCTTGTCCGCCTGGCAAGATACCAAAAGGAAGACAACCAGGAACAATCCAATCAACATGCGAGACTTGTGTGAATCCATAAATCCTCCTTCTAGAAAACGAAACAATCGGTACCGTCAAAGCCCTATCATCTACGCCAAGCTATTTAGATTCTATCGCGTGATTCCTGAACGCTCGGCGAAATCCAAACCCGAGATCTGCACGAATCCGTTATCCGGGGCCAGTAACCCATCAATCGCAGTCAGGCTATAATGGAAGCCGTACAGGGAGGCTGTCATGCCCCGAAAGATCGTGGAATGTGTTCCGAATTTCTCCGAGGGCCGGCGCACGCAAGTAATCCGATCCATCGAGCAGGTCATAGCTGAGGTATCCGGTATCTTCGTGCTCGACCGTCACAGCGACGAGGATCACAATCGTACGGTGATCACCTTCGCGGGAACACCGGCTGCCGTTTCGGAAGCAGCGTTTCGAGGGATCGAAAAGGCTGCCCAAACGATAAATCTCGAAAAACACCGTGGAGAGCATCCCCGCCTGGGCGCCGCCGATGTGGTTCCCTTCGTCCCCCTCTCCGGAATCGAGATGGATGAATGCGTCGAGCTGGCCCGCGCGTTGGGAAAACGAGTGGGGCAGGAACTGGGCATTCCGGTTTACTTATACGAGCGCGCCGCGCGCCGCCCACAGCGCGTCCAACTCGAGGATGTCCGCCGGGGAGAATATGAGGCGTTGAAAGAGTCACTGGGCAAGGACCCCGAACGTGATCCGGATTTCGGGCCCAAAATACTGGGGCCAGCAGGCGCCACGATCATCGGCGCCCGTCCACCGCTGATCGCTTACAACGTGTATCTATCCACCGACGATGTGGCTGTTGCGAAAAAAATCGCCCGCATCGTGCGCCAATCCTCCGGTGGTTTACCCAACGTGAAAGCGATTGGACTGCTTGTCGGGGGACAAGCCCAGGTGTCGATGAATCTGACCGACTTCAGCGTAACACCGATCGCCCGCGTCCAAGAGATGATCCGCAACGAAGCCAGGCGCTACGGCACATCGATCCATCATGCGGAGTTGGTCGGTTTGGTTCCGCAGGCTGCAATCACCGATGCGGCAAGCTGG
This sequence comes from Anaerolineales bacterium, assembly GCA_034430695.1. GTDB lineage: Bacteria > Chloroflexota > Anaerolineae > Anaerolineales > E44-bin32 > WVZH01. The sequence goes on from DAOUEE010000186.1 coordinate 10,391, forward strand.
TACCTGCAGCTCGATCCCTTGGCCCCCGAGCAGATTCTGGAAACGCAGTTGTTCCACGCCATGTCTACTGACGCAGAAGACGATTAGCTTCGCTTGGAAGTGCCGGCGATAGGTTACCAGAGGCTTTTTGCAAATATATCCGCGAGAAACGCAAGGCGTTCTTCGGCCGTCATCGGGCGCGGCTGGGCGTAATCTTCGAGCAGAGCCGTACGCAGTTCGGTGCTGATGTGACGGCCATCGTAGATGACGTACAAATCGATGAACTCCTGACGCAGTGTCAAAGATTGCATCTGATCGAAAAACAGATTCCCCAAACCGTAGTGTATGAACCCGCCGTTGTAAAATTCAAACCCAAGCGGTTGATGCGCCTGGCTTCCGCTGACGATGTTTGCGCCGGCATCGATCGCCTCTCGAAAAGCATCCCGTTGTGCCGGCAGCAGCGATGCCCCTTCGAACCATTGGAAGGTGAACACCACGAGGTACCCATCCGCCCTCAGACGTTCGATCTCGGCATACAGCGTTTCCGTATCACAAGGAGCCGCGCCTGGAGAATCTTCCGTCGCCCAGGCGTGCACCGGACCGGCAGAGTTGCACCCCAAAAAGGCGAGGTGATTGCCGTTATGATCGAGCGTCACTGCACGCAAGGCTTCGTCCAGATTTCGCCCGCCGCCGAACGTCAGCCAGTTACGCACCTGGTACAGATCCAGGGTGTAGAGCAGCGCTTCCTCCCCCCAATCATTCACGTGATTTCCAGTAAGTTCGACAAGGTCCACGCCGACATCTTCGAGCAGGGCAATATTTTTCGGCGCGCTGCAGAAACGCATGTCCGCGGTGAAGGGATCGGGCGTCGGACAGGATTCGGCGAAAGACACTTCGTTGCTGACGTGCGTCAGATCCGCATCGCGCAGCCAATCCCCGATCAACAAGCCTGGATAGTCCACCCCGTAGGAATCCATTTTCGCCGCCGTGCCGCGCGTCAATGCGGTAACGCCGGTCATGGCCAAGATCGTCATGCGTGCAGGATCACGATTGGTCGCCGGCCAATCCACCAGCCGGAGAAATTGTTCGATCGCCTGAGAAGACCCGCTTAACCCAAAGCTCACCCGGAGCAGGTAGCTTTCCCCATCAAATTCGTTTCGAATGGGAGACTTCCCATCCACTTCCAGCACCTTCCAGTGCGGTTCGAGTTCGTCGAAGGGAACGATGGCATAGGCGGGCTGATCGGCCCAGGCCACGTCGACCAGGGTCTCCGGCGAGACGCCGACGACTTTCGCCTCGTTCGCGGCGCCGAACAGTCCCTCAAAGACCATGAGCGTGGTGCTGGAAACAAAGATTTTTCCTGCGATATTATCGCTTCCCGCCCAGATCGCCTGCAGATCGGTCCCGGCCACACCGTCCTGCAGCGTGGGAAACGGCGCCGCAAGCGCATAAATCCACTCCACGGGTCGAAATTCGGCGTTCGCCTGAATCTTCAACTGGGCGTCCGCTTCGTCGCTGATGCGGATCGACGCCGCATCGATCCGGACGGCGCTTTCCACACGTTCTCGCAAACCCATCGGCACCGCCGGGGAGATCCACACGTTCAGCGGCTCCGGTGTAGGCGTGACAACGAG
>DAOUEE010000187.1:0-1772 GCA_034430695.1 Anaerolineales bacterium
GAGCACTGGAGGAAGTGGCCAGTTCCTTCGAAGGCGTCGAGCAGAGCTACGCGCTGCAAGCAGGACGCGAGATCCGCGTGATCGTGATCCCCGAGGATATCGACGATCTCGAAGCGACGCGGCTCGCCCGATCTGTGGCGAAAAAGATCGAGGAGGGGATGCAGTACCCCGGTCAAATCAAGGTTACCGTGATTCGGGAGACGCGTGCCGTCGATTACGCAAAATAAATCCAATTTTGATCGACAGCATTGAGAACCGCAATGATCCAGGGCGGCCAGGGATGTGATAAATCACCCGGCCGCCCTGAATGTTGATGGCCGCAATCGGCGGCAACAATTTCACACCCCGTCGTTCAGCACGGGTACGCCGTATAGAAACCAATACCGTTCTCGAGGGTAACAAGAGCGCAGGCGCGCATCCCAGATGAAATCCCCCGCTTTGAAAAATGAGCGCAGCGCGGCATCGACCGGGCGAACGGCCTCTATGCTTTGTTCGGCTTCGGGCTCAGACTCGGCCCATCCCGTGATTCGTTCGAAGATGACGCGCTGTTGAACCTCATGGGTGTAGTTATCTGCACGATCTGCGTGTTCAACCAGGTCGTGGACGTAAGCTTTCCATAAATTTAGGCGGCTGTGCATTTCGCGTGCGGCTTTACGTCCCAGGGCCGCCGACCATTTTTGAAAGATGCTTTCTGCCTGAAGGTTCAGCTTGCGGGATTCGGCTTGTTGGGCGGGTGTCATGTCTTCGCTTTGGACCTCGAGTTCATCGAGCGTGAGGGCCAATCGTCCCGGCGTGAGTCGTGTGGGGTAAGGGAGTCTTAGAGAGGAAGAATCAACTGGCCAATACAATTCGTCCGAGAGCAGGTACGCTTCGAATTCTCCGAGCATGATCCGGACGAAGGCGAGATTGGTCTCGGCGGCATGCATGCGATCACACTTCCGGCTTGATGATGTCCTGGATGATATCCAGCAGTTGACCCCGGGTGACGGGCTTGATGATGTAGTTGCGAGCACCGAGGCGGAAACCGGTCTCCTGATCCTCCGGGCGGTTACGTGCAGTGAAGATCACGACCGGGGGATAGGGTTTTGAGTTGTTGTCGAGGCGCTGCATAACGTCGAAACCGGAGACGTCGGGCATCATCACGTCCAACAAGATCAGGTCGAATGAACCTTTGCGGATGAGATCATAACCTGCGTCGCCGTCGGAGGCCAATTCAACGTGGTGACCTGCCGTCTTCAACGTCAGTTCGACGAGCTTCAACGTGTCTGGATCGTCATCGACGACCAGGATACGAGCTGCCATGGCCATTTCCTGTTTGAACGGTTATCGGATTGTATATTGGTTCTTGCTCCCATGCCAAACGAAGTCGATGACATTTATCGGATACACCGAAAAGTGTATCGGTGACTTCGTTGCCGGTCTGGGTTTTCTGAATCTATATTCCTATGTTCCTATGAACGCAGGAATTACTCGATGGGCAGCAGCCGCAGGGGCTGCTCCATGTACTTTCGAAAAATCTGCATCCAACGAGCGGCTTCGGCGCCGTCCGTGATGCGGTGATCCGCCGAAAGCGTACACTGCAGGCGCGATCCGGGAACGACCTTTCCGTCCTCCACGACGGGCGTTTCCCGCACGCTGCCCACGGCGAGAATGGCGGCTTCCGGCGGGTTGATGATGGCGACGAAGCGGTCGATGCCGAACATGCCCAGGTTGGAGACGGTGAATGTCGAGCCTTCGATGTCCTGCGGGCGGACTTTCCCCTCGCGTATCCT
>DAOUEE010000188.1:0-6501 GCA_034430695.1 Anaerolineales bacterium
CGATGTCGTAGCCAGCGAGTGTACCGTCGGCGTCCATGCTGGTAAGCAGAATTTCGCCTGCACCGAGGTCCACTGCTTTACGGATCCATTCCAGGGCGTCGATGCCGGTCGGCGTGCGCCCACCGCTCACATAAACCTCCCACGATCCGGTCGAAACGCATTTGGCATCCACCGCCAGCACGATGCACTGGCTGCCGAGACGCTCCGCCCCTTCCGCCAGCAGTTCCGGCCGCTTGACTGCGGCCGAGTTGAGGCTGACCTTGTCCGCGCCGGCCAGCAGCAATTTGCGGATGTCATCCAGGCTGCGGATACCGCCGCCGACGGTCAGCGGAAGAAACACCTGATCGGCGACACTGCGCACCATCGCCACCGTGGTCTCCTTGCCCTCCGGCGTGGCGGAGATGTCCAGGAACACCAACTCGTCGGCGCCCATCTCGTCGTAGATGCGCGCCTGCTCAACAGGATCGCCCGCGTCGCGCAGATTGACGAAGTTCACGCCTTTGACCACACGGCCGTCCTTCACGTCCAAACAAGGGATGATGCGTTTGGCTAGCATCGCAGCGCTTCCTCCAGGGAGAATTTGCCGTCGTACAGGGCACGTCCCACGATCACGCCCGGCAGACCGGCCTGGCGTACGCGGCGTATGTCCTCCAGCGAGTCGACTCCGCCGGAAGCGATCACCCGTATGTCCGTCGCCTGCGCCAACTGCTGCGCCAAATCGACGTTGACCCCGCTGCCCATGCCGTCCCGGCTGATGTCGGTGACGATGATCGTTTCTATGCCATCCTGGCGGAGTTCTTTGGCCAGGGTAAGAGCATCGACGCCGGTGTCGTCCAACCAGCCCCGGGTATGCACGCGCCCCTCGCGCGCATCGACTCCAACCGCCATGTGCTCCGCACCGAAATTCACCACGGCTTGACGGACCAATTCTGGATCTTCGATCGCCGCAGTGCCGATCACGGCGCGCTGTACCCCCAGAGTCAACACCGAAGCAACCGCATCCAATGAACGCAAGCCGCCGCCAAGCTGCACCTGGACCTCCGTTCCCAGGATAGCCTGCAGCGCCGCCCGATTGGCATCGTCCGGCTCGCCGAAAGCGCCGTCCAGATTAACGACGTGCAGCCAGCTCGCACCGGCTTTCAGCCAGCGCCGCGCGACCGCCGCAGGATCGTTCCCGAAGACCGTCTTGCGGGCGGGGTCACCCTGTTTCAGGCGTACGACCTGGCCTCCGCGCAGATCGATGGCCGGATAGACGATGAACTCAGCCATCAACACTTCTCCACGAAGTTGCGCAGGATGGCCAGCCCGATCTTCTGGCTCTTCTCGGGGTGGAACTGCACGCCGTAGAGAGAACCGCGCCCGGCAACAGAGCAATAGCGTACGCCGTATTCGGTCTCCGCCAGCGTGTCTTCGGGCAGCGCATCGCAGAAGAAGCTGTGGTTGAAATAGGCGTACACACCGGGCGGTAATCCGTCGAGCAAGGGATTCTCTCGGCAGGCACTCACCTGGTTCCAGCCTGTCTGAGGCACGGTCAACTCTTGCGTTTCGAAGCGTTTGACCGTGCCCGGTAGAAATCCCAATCCAGCGTGACGGCCGTGTTCTTCGCTCTCCTCGAAGAGTACCTGCATACCGACGCAGATGCCCAGCAGCGGCGTACCTCTCGCCACGACGGTCTTGATCGGATCGATCAACCCCCGTGATTCAAGCCCCGCCATGCCGTCCCCAAAAGCACCCACGCCTGGCAGCACGACTTTCTCGGCCTTCAGGACGACTTGCGGATCCGACGTACGCTTCACGGCGGCGCCGACGGTGGTCAACGCCTTCTCCACCGAACGAAGATTGCCTATACCGGAATCAACCAACGCAATCATACCCACCGGAGCCTTCCCGTCCGAAAAGTGAAATTCATCGCCATTACAACACGCCCTTGGTGCTCGGTACGCCCGATCGCCTCGGATCGATGCGCGCCGCTTCACACAGGGCGCGTCCCAGCGCTTTGAACAACGCTTCGGCGCCGTGGTGATCGTCATCGCTGTAGAACAGCCTGGCGTGCAGATTGGCGCGCGCGTTGGTGGCCAGGGAGATAAAGAAATGGCGCACCATGCTCACCGGCATCTGGCCCAGTGAGAAACCCTGCCAATCCGCCTGGAACACGCTGTAGGGCCGCCCGGAAAGATCGACAACGACCCGGGCCAGAGCCTCGTCCATGGGAACGTATGCCGAACCCATGCGCTCGATGCCTTTACGATCGCCCAGGGCCTGATCGAAGGCCTGGCCCAGGACAATTGCGCAGTCTTCGATCGTGTGATGGGCATCGACCTCCAGATCCCCTGCTGCCTTCAGCGTCAGATCGAAGATGCCATGCACGGCGACGTGGCGCAGCATGTGATCGAAAAATCCGACGCCGCTCTCGATCTGGATTTTTCCCGTACCATCCAGATTCAATTGAAGCTGGATGTCGGTCTCCGCGGTCTGTCTTTCGATATTTACCTTTCGCATGATCTACTCCATCGCTGCCAGGGCAGCTGACAACGCATCGCTGTGAGCCGGCGTTCCGACGCTGATGCGGATGTGATCGCGCAATCTCGGTTTGTCGTAGTAGCGCACCAGGATTCCCGCGTGCTCCAATGCCTTCCTCAATTCCGCCGCCGGGCGGCCAACGACTCGACATAAAATGAAATTCGTCTGCGAGGGATAGGGCCGCAAGAAAGAGACTTCTTCCAGAATCTCATACAAGCGCCGGCGCTCGGCGACGATCTTCGCAACGTTCTCGTGCAGCGCTTCGATGTTGGCCAGGGAAGCCAGCGCCGCCGCAGTGCCCGCCACGGAGACGTTATAGGGCTGCTTGATCTTCCACAGATACGGCATCAACTCTTCCGGGAAGACCCCGTATCCCACCCGCAATCCGGCCAGTCCCGCCCATTTACTGAACGTCTGCAGCACGATCAGGTTATGGCGATCCGATGCATCCCGCAGGCGGCTGGAATCCGGGTCGGCGAACTGTACGTAAGCCTCGTCGACCACGACGACGAGCGGCAGTTCCAGAATCCGGTCCAGCACATCGCCCGGCAGCACGCCGCCGTCCGGGTTGTTGGGCGAAGCCAGGAAAAGCAGCTTCGCATCATACTGTGCTGCCGCCCGTTCGATGCCCGGTAGATCGAGGCTGAAATCCGCCTTGCGAGGCACCTGCACCAGACGGGCGCCGTTCACGCCGGCGTCGAAGGCGTACATGCCGAACGTCGGCGTGCAGTTCAGCAGCACGTCACCGGGATCGAGGAACAGACGCATGATCATATCGATCAACTCATCTGCACCGGCACCCGCCATCAGGTTTACCATCGGCACGCCGAGCTGCTGCGCCAGTGCTTCCCGCAGCAGGCGGCACTCCGGGTCGGGATAAACGTGCGCATATTGCAAATCACGCAGCGCCTCTTGCACTGCCGGATGCGCGCCGTAGGGGTTCTCGTTGGCGTCGAGCTTCACGATCTCCTGCAGGTCCTTTCCCAGCCGCCGGGCGACGACTTCGAAAGGGTAAACGGGCTGATAGGGTTCCATGTCCCGGATGTGGGCCCGAATCAGCCCCGCGACGTCACTCATAGCTCCCCCTCGATGCGTCGCTGTGCGGCAGCGGCGTGAGCAGTGAGCGTCTCCACCTGTGCGATCTGCGCCGCCATGGCGCTGAGCGCAGCGCTGGTCCCCTCATCCAGGGCAATCAAGCTGGTGATCTTGACGAAATCCCACACGTTCAAGGGTGAGGCGAAGCGCGCCGTCCCGCCGGTGGGCATGACGTGACTCGGTCCGGCCACGTAATCACCCAGCACCTCGAAGGAACGTTCGCCCATGAAAATTCCACCCGCGTTGCGGATCTTGGATGCCAGCTCGTCGACTTCCGCCACGCAGAGACAGAGGTGTTCCGCGGCGTAGTCGTTGGCCAATGCGGCTGCCGTGTCCAAATCGGGCGTGAGCACGATCCCACCACGGTGCGCCAGGGAAGCCGTGATGATCTCCACCCGGGAGAGATCCTCCACCTGCTGGGCGACCGCTGCCTGCACCGCTTCCGCCATATTGCGGTCGGGGGTCAGCAGGATGGCGCTGGCCAGGGGATCGTGTTCGGCCTGCGCCAGCAGGTCTGCGGCCACCCACTCCGGGTTGGCGGTCGCGTCGGCGATGACCATCGTCTCCGTGGGTCCTGCAAGTCCTTCGATACCGACGATCCCGAAAACCTGCTGCTTGGCCAGGGTGACGAACAGATTGCCGGCGCCGACGATCTTGTCCACGCGCGGCACGCTTTCCGTGCCGTAGGCCATGGCGGCGATCGCCTGCGCCCCGCCGATAGCAAATACCTGTTTCAGGCCGCAGATGTGCGCTGCAGCCAGGATGATGGCGTGCGGCTGCGGCGGCGTGCAAACCACGATCCCGCCCACACCGGCGACCTGCGCCGGAATGACCGCCATGAGTAGCGAGGAGGGCAGCGGCGCCGACCCGCCCGGTACGTAGACGCCGGCGCGTTCGATCGGCGCGACTCGCTGGCCCAAAATGCCGCCCATTTCTTCGGTGGTCCAGGACGCTTTCGGCTGGCGCTCGTGAAAATCACGTACGCGCGCGGCGGAGAGGCGCATCGCCTCGGCCAGGGATTGCGGCAAGCCATCGTAGGCTTCAGCCAATTTATGCTCGGGAATGCGCGTGTCCTCCAGGCGGACCTTGTCCAATGTCTCCGTCCAGTGCTGGATTGCGGAATTGCCTTCTTCCCGCACGGATTTGAGAATGTGAGCTACGGCCTCCGCCGGTCCGACGCCCGCGCCGAAAATCTCCGCCACGCTGTCCAGTAGCGCCTGTGGGTATTCTTCCTGCGCTGCCGGGTCGCGGCGCAGGATGGTTTCTCTTGCCTCGTCGATCTGTAATATTCTAAGCATGATTTCTCCACGATTCCTGTGAATATAATTCGCTATTGATCCATTTCGAGTGCCTGCAGCAGCGCCACGCAAGCATCCGGCTGCTCCTCGAAGATGTAGGTCACCGGGGTGACCACAACCCCGCTGCCGCCGATGGCGCGCAGCTCCTGAATCACCTGCGCCAGGTCGTCGCGGTTCACAACGATGTGCACTGCATACCAGTCCCCGCCCTTACGCGTGATCACGTTCGAGATTGTCGGCCCCTGTAAGCCGCCGATGGTAGACTGTTCGAACATGCGCTCGGCGATGACCTGCGGTGATTCGCCGCGAATGTTGGCGAAAATCGAGACGTTGCCTGCAGCGCGCAGATGCGCCACGACGAACTCCAGCAGTTGCTGGGCTTTGGCAAGCACCTCGGGCTGGGTCTTCAAACGATTGCGGTTGGCGATCATACAGGCTTGCGATTTCAACACCAGACCGTCGTCCAGCGAGCGCAAGCGGTTGTCGCGCAGAGTCGTTCCCGTGGAAACCAAATCGACGATCAAGTCGGCGTAGCCGATGGCCGGCGCGACTTCCAGCGTGCCTTCGGCGCGGATCAGGCGTGTGTCCTCCAAATCGTGCCGCGAGAAAAACTCGCCGGACACGTTGGGATACTTCGTGGCTACACGCAGCGGGCGGCCGAGGCCGGTGCGTTTCTGCACCAGATCGGCCATGCTGCGGATGTCCTCCCAGCTTTCGGGCACGATCACGTTCAGCGTGCAGCCGCCGAAACCCAGGGCATCCAGCATGATCAAGATCTCGCCGTTCTCGCCTTCGCGCTCGAGCACCGTGTCCATGCCGGTTATGCCGAAATCGACGCTGCCGTCGCGCACGCTGACCACGATGTCGCCGGCGCGTTGGAAGAGCACCGTGAGATCGGGCATGACCGGGATGGTCGCCTCGAATTGGCGCGGATTAGGCTTGGAAACGCTCAATCCCGCCTCGCTGAGGAAAGCCATCGCCTCCGCTTCCATACGTCCCTTGCTGGGGAGCGCCAGACGGATATCGCTGCGTTGCAAGTCCATTGGATCCTCCAAAAAAAGAGCCCTCCCGATCAGGGAGGGCTGCATGGGTTATCGATTGAAAACCACGACGCGCTTAAAGCACTCCTGACCGATCGCAGGGCCGGTAATAATGATGATGATGATGGATCTTTGAGAAGCTTGCGTCGTTCATATTGTGCTGGATTGTAATCGATTTATTGCGGAAAGGGAAGGGTCTGGACATTCGAATTCGGAGACGTTTATTTCCCCCACAGTTCAATGTCATTTTCGATTCAGAGAAAGACAGGGCTTGAAAAAGCAAACGATTCAGGCGCCCAGCGCCTCTTTGGCGCGTTTGACCTCTCTGTTGCGTTGGTGGGTATCGAGGATGCGTTTGCGGATGCGCAGATTCTTGGGCGTGACCTCGAGCAGTTCGTCATCCCCCAGGTACTCAATGGCTTGATCCAGACTCATCTCGCGCGGCGGGGTGAGCCGCTCATCGATCTCGCGGAATGACGATCGCACGTTGGTGACGTGCCGCTTTTTGCACACGTTGACGACCAGGTCTTCGGGACGCTGATGCTCGC
>DAOUEE010000189.1:0-10910 GCA_034430695.1 Anaerolineales bacterium
ACCAATCCATAAAACCGTCACTCGTAGCGGAAGCGCCAGATCGCCAACGCGAAGAACACGGCGGCGAAGATCATCAGCACCCCGGCTTCGGGCAAGATGTCCACCATCCCCAGCCTGCGCAGCCCCAGGTCGTTCAAGCCCTGCAGTGCCCAGGTCGTGGGCAAAAACTGGTTCACGGTTTTAACCGTGTCGGGGAACAGCTCTCCGGGATACCAACACCCACCGACGAGCGCCATGACCATGCCGGTGATCGGCGCCAGGCTGCCTGCCTGGGCCGTGGAGCGCACCAGCGTGCCCAGCAGCGTACCCAGCGCGGTCGCCGCCAGGCTGAAAGCGAGCAGCAGCACGACCAGACCGGGTATGGAATTGCCCCAGTCGATCCCCAACACGTAGATGCCGAAGACCACCAGCAGCGTCATCTGCACCCAGGCCGCCGCTAACTGGCCCAGAATCGTGCCCAGCAGGAACGTGGCCCTTTTGGTCGGCGTGGTGAACAGGCGCCGCAGCGTGCCCGTCGTACGTTCGTCGGCTAGCACGGCCGCCGTGGCCAGGAGCGGTATGAAGACCCAGGTGATCAGCTGTCCCGCGCTGGCCTGTACGTTGGTGGCATTCTCTCTTTCGTAGACGATGCCTTCATCCGGTGTACGGATTTCCACGCGCTGCGGCAAGTGGTCAAACGCAGCTTCAGCGCTGGTGAAGCTCGCATCGTAATATCTCTCCCTCATCGCGGCGTCTGTAAAATCTCCGCGCTTTTCGTATTCGGCCGTACTCACGTTTGCCGCCAGAAGCACTCGGCTCATCTGCTCCACAGCCGCAAACACCTGCTGCTCGGCTGCGTCGTAGGCATTTTCGTCGCCCGTCTCTTGCAGGGCAAGATCGACCGGCCAACCGCCGTACAAGCGCTCCTGAAAACCCGTAGGGATGGTCAGGATGGCAGCCGTGTCTTGTGCATCAGCCAGCGCTTCCGATTCTTCGCTCGAGGCCAACACGATCTCCATCGATCCCGCCGGCGTCAGTTCTTCGATCAGTTGACCGGACAGCGAAGTTTGGTCTTGATCGACGACGATCAATTCGTACGTTCTCCCGCCTGACCCGATCGTTCCACTCAACAAGTAGGTGAATATGATCGGCAGGACGAGGAAGAACATGATCTCCATGGGGCTCGAGAAGCGGTTCTTGATGTCTTTCCAGGCGATGTTGTAAATTTTCTTCATTTCAGTACTCCACTGCGGCGCTTTCGATCAGCTCCGCAACAAACCGCGGCGGCGGAAGACGACAACCGCCACGCCGAATAATATGTTTCCCATTACAACCAGGCCGACGATCGACCCGCGGACGTCCGCCAGCTTGCCGGCGCCGGCCAGGATGGTAAACCCTTCCTGCGCCCAGGCGTTGGGTGTGATTTTCCCAATCGTGCCCAGTATGCCGTCGAAGCTTTCGCCGCCGAAAAACGAACCTCCCAGCAGCCCGAAGAAGAGCATCATGGCCGTTCCCATCGTCGAAACCTGTTCGGCCGTGCGGGCGAATGCAGCCAGCAGAATGCCCCAGCCGGCGGCCCCAAAAACGGCGGCCACGATCATCAGCGCCACACCGAGCGTGTCTCCCCAATGAAGTTGAAAGAGCAGACTGGTGACCCCGATGACGATGGCCAACTGTGCCACACCCACCAGCACGACGCCGAGCACCTTTCCCCCAAGGATCCAGGCGCCTTCCGTCGGCGTGGCCAGCATGCGCGGCAATGTGCCCTCTTCGCGCTCGGCAAGAATACTGCGCCCGCCGATACCGGAAACGGTGTACATCAGAAACAACATGGCCATACTCGGCGCCAGTATTGCCAGCGGCTGAATGGCAACATCCTCTTCCTCAACGCGCTGATTTTGGACGGTTATCCCGGCCATTGCGTCGGATCCCGCTGTCACCAACGCTTCGCCGATTTCCCGGCCGACGTCATTCGCCTCCTGCGGCTGGATCAATCCGGCTCCGATCAGACCCCCTACTGCCACTTTACTGCTGACGACGCCCGCATCGACGCGTGCCAGAAAACGCTCGATCAGCGACCGCACGATGCTGACCCGGATGGGCTGCCCGGGATACACGTACAGTTCCACAAGGCTGCTCTCCGCGAGCTCTTTGGCCTCCAGCATCGACTGGCTGAAATCCGTCGGCAGGATCAGCGCCGCCACGTACTTTCCCTCATCGACGTCGGCGCGGGCTTGCGGAGCACTGAACAAAGTTGTGACTTTGATGACCGAGCCCATACTTTCGTCGCGAAGCCACGACAGCATTGCTCTTCCCAATTCGCCTTCATCTTCGTTGACGACTACTACGCTGGTGGCCTGGATGGCGGGGTCGCCCGCCGAGACCGAGAAAGCCCCGGTTACAAAGGCCATGGCCAGTGTCAGCACGAAAGGCCCAGCCAGCATGATCCATCCCACCCTGTCTCGAAAAGCCACTTTCAGATCTTTCAATCCGATCGCCAATAACTTGAACATCGTCGCCTCCTAGTTCCGCAGCGCCCGGCCGGTCAGGTGCAGGAACACGGCTTCGAGATTGGGTTCCTGGATCGAGGCGGATGTAATTTTCGCATCCTGCGCGTTAGCGGTGGTGATCAGTGCCGGCAGGACTGCGTTGCCGTCGTCCACGAAAAGCCGCAGTGTGCCGTTGAGCGGCTGCACCTGGTGCACGCCCGGCACGCGGCCCAGAGCTTCGACCACTTCAGGCCGACTGGTTTCCTCGGCGATGTGCATTTCGACCACATCCTGCTCGCCGACCAATTCCGTCAACTCACGCTGCGTACCCAGGGCAATCATCTCGCCGTGGTCGATGATGCCGATGCGGTCACTGAGCTCCTGGGCTTCTTCCATGTAGTGGGTCGTATAAAGCACGGTCATGCCCTGCTCATTGAGCGATTTCACCGTATCGAGGATGTTGCGGCGGCTTTGCGGGTCGATCCCGACCGTGGGCTCGTCCATGTAAATCACCTTCGGTTCGTGCAGCAGGCCGACGCCGATGTTGATACGACGCTGCATGCCGCCCGAATAGGTCTCCACACGGTCCTTCGCCCGTTCGCGCAATCCGGTCATGTCGAGCACATCGTCGACGCGCTTGCGCAGCGCCTTGCCCCCCATCCCGTAGAGCCGGCCCCAGAAGATCAGATTTTCGTAGGCCGTCAGCTTCGGATAGAGCGCGATTTCCTGCGGCACGACGCCGATAACCGCTTTGACTTTCTGCGGTGCCTGTAAGATCGATGCGCCGTCAATTTGTGCGTCACCGCTGGTGGGCTTTAGCAAGCAGGAGAGCATCGAGAGCGTCGTCGACTTTCCCGCACCGTTTGGCCCCAACAGGCTGAAGATTTCCCCCTCCCGGACGACGAAACTGACTTCGTCTACGGCCGGATCGGGGGTCCCGTTGTAGCGCTTGGTCAGCGCTTGTGCTTCAATCATGTTACTCACTTTCATTCCTCCTTCGTGCATCAATTGCACGTGCGTATTCACTACCCTCAAGACTGTAATCGAATCCGCTTCGGATTGGATGTGCCCATGGTCTCACTCGACGGTCACATTCTCAATAGGAAGGTCACATTCGTGAGATAGCCGAGGAACTTCGAGTGGAAATTATGTGGAAGATGAACGGCCAGCGTGTAGCATGGCGGCAAGGCATGCGCGATGTGTTTATCGGGGAATGTCGGCAGAAATTCGTGTGGGAAAAAAACTAGATGAGACCCCACTCGCGGGCGCGCAAAGCGGCCTGGGTGCGATCTCGCACGCCTATCTTTTCCAGGATGTGGGTCACGTGATTCTTGACCGTCCCCTCGGCAATGACCAGCGTTTCAGCGATCTCGCGATTGCTGGCGCCGGCAGCGATCAGCTGCAGGACCTGGATCTCACGCTCGGAGAGCGGCTCCGCCATCAACTCCTGGGGGGTCTTTGCTTTTGGTGTGAGGCGGGAGAACTCGGCCACAACTTTGGTGGCGATGGAGGGCTGCAGGAAGGATTCGCCGCGCGCCGCGCCTTGAATGGCCTCGACCAGGGTCTCCGAGGATACATCCTTCAGCAGATAACCCAGCGCGCCCGCACGCAAGCCTTCGAACACGTACTCATCGTCGTCGAACGTGGTCAGGATGACGACGTTGCTTTGCGGGCACTCGCTTTGCAGCTGCCGTGTGGCACCAACACCATCGAGCTGGGGCATCTGCAGATCCATGAGCACTACGTCCGGCTTGAGACGAACGGCTTCACGCACCGCTTCGATCCCATCGCCCGCCTCGCCGACGACCTCGATGCCGCGCTGCACGGAAAGCAGCGTACGCAGCCCTTCCCGAAACAGAATCTGGTCATCCACGAGCAAGACGCGGATCGCTGGCTGGACGCTCGGCATCATGCGGGAATTACGACCTCCAGACGAGCACCATCCGGCTTCGTGGTATGCAGAGAAACGCGACCGTCGAGCAATGCAACCCGCTCCCGTAGCCCAAAAAGGCCGAAACCATCTTCAATTTTATCGAGGTCGAATCCCACCCCATTATCTTCGACGGATAAGATGAGTTCTTCTTCAGTATAATCGAGACATACCTTCACAAATGAGGCGCGTGCATGTTTGCGGACATTGGTCAGACCTTCCTGGACAGCCCGGTATAGCGCATGTTCGATTTGTGCGGGCAGTTCTCTCACTACGCCAGATACCTTCCATTCACAGCGAACCCCGGATTCCTGGCATTCCTCGACCAATCTCCCGATCGCCGTCGTGAGTGGCTGTCCCTCCATCGGGGAAGCGCGCAGTGCGGCGACCGAACGCCGTACTTCCGACAAACCATCCTTCGCCAGCGTTTGTGCTTTCTCCAGGGCTTGATACGCTGACTGCTGATCCGAATCGAGTACGGCACGCGCAGCCTCGAGTTGAACGTTGATCACCGTTAAGTAATGGCCCAGGCTGTCGTGGATCTCGCGTGCCAGGCGATTGCGTTCCTTTGAAGTAGCCAATTCCTCGGCTTGAACTGCGTATTCGCGTAATTGCTGATTCAACGCTTCCAGGCGATCCGCCAGGCGCTGCACTTCCTGGCGCGACGTATCTGCTTGGACCAGGACACGTGTGAATACAATTACGAATAACACACCCGACACCAACCCCAACAACGTGCCCGTGGCATCTTCATCATTCACGAGAATGCCGCTTGGGAAGACAAAAACCCCAATCGCCACAGCGACGATCACGGGTATCCAGCGTGTGGAATACACCATAGCGGCATGCGAAACCAATGGCAGCACCATGAGCCACAATGCCGAAAATATTGGGCTGATCCAGATCGCCACGGATGCCAAGGAAATTTGAACGGCAAAATAGAGTAAAAACCATCTGCGGTCTTCACGGCGCTCGATCCACTCGAAACCCATGACGCCAATGACACAATAGAGCACCGCGATGACGACCAACGCAATTGCTACCGGATCGGAGAATGGAATTTCCATCCTGCCGAAAGTAACGAAATACCCCAACAACACCGTAAATACAAAGGCGCCGTGCAACAAACGACCTTGTTGGAGAGTCTCAGAATAGGATGAAGATTTGAAAGTCTTCATGGCACCACCATCGCAAGCCGGATGTATTCTCGAGCAACGATATAACCGTTTCTATTGTAAACCGGATTGTATCTCGAACGGAAAGCACATTGAAAAAACGCGAAACTACACCCCCCTGCTTGATGGTTTCTTTTCAGGATTGGAGTTATCAACCAGTGGCAGGTACAGCTTCCGGGGTTTTCAAAGGCAGGATGATTTCGAAAGTGGTGCCTTCACCCAATTCACTCTCGAGACTCATTTCTCCACCCATCAACTCGACCAAATTGCGCGTGATCGCCAAACCCAGCCCCGTCCCTTTTCGATCGGCGTCTTTGCTGGCCGTCTCCAGCTGCCGATACTCCTCGAAAATGGTTTCGAAGCGATCTTCGGGAATTCCAGGGCCGGTGTCACTGACGGCAATACGCCAGCGATCCGTATCGAGCGGGTCGATACGCACAGTGACTCGGCCACAATCGGTGAATTTAATGGCGTTGCCGGTCAGATTCAACAAGATCTGCTTCACCCGTCCTTCGTCACCGATAATCCGCGCCGGCAAGCTTTCATCCATCTCTACGTCGAATTCGAGATCCTTTTGGTTGGCGGTCTCCTCCATCGTCGATTGTACGGACCTGCCCAGATCATAGATGGAAAACGGCTCCTCTTCGATCTCCAGCTCACCCGCTTCGATCTTTGCCAAATCCAACAAGTCATTGATGATGTTGTGCAAATGCCGGGCGCTGCCAAGCACGTTTCCCAGCTTGCCCTTCAGTTTCGGCGTGATTTCACCGTACGTGCCGCGAATCGCCAACTCGGTGAAAACGATGATCGAGCTGAGTGGCGTACGCAGTTCGTGGCTGGTGCGCGCAGTGAACTGCGATTTCATCTCGCTCGCCAGGGCCAGCTTGTGGTTTGCTTCCAGCAGGTCGTAAGTGGCCTCGTCGAGCGATTTGCGCAAATCCTGCGTGGTAAGCTTGCTCAAAACGGCGACGAAAGCAAGCGCCAATCCATAGACGATGATAACCACAACCTCAGCGATTACATCCGTGATGGTCAAAACGGGAATCACACCGCTGATGACGACCAATCGAGCGAGGACGAACAGCAGCACGCAGAGTCCGGCTATAAAGTATCCCTGACGAGGTCCAATGACCATGCCAGCGACGATAATTGCCAGGGAATAGCTCACGCCGATGATGGGGGACAATCCGACGATGATACTGCCGTTAATGGCGATGATGATCAAGATCGGCAGGATCAACGTGTACCCAGAAGCTACAACACGGCCCCTTTTTGCCAGGAAGCGTGCGCATAAACTGATTGGAAACATGCAGGCAACCAGACTGTACACCAGCACCGTCTGAGTCGTTAGATTGTTGACGAGCATGATCGTCAGACCGGCCAAAAGGATCGGCACGATGATCAACAGTGCGTTACAGATTCCAATCATCAGGCGCTTGCTGCGTCCGAATTCCGCTTTCTTGAAAGGGGATTGATCGTTGAAAGGTTTGTCGTTGTCCATTGGCGTATCCCTTCACCCGCCTAGCGTTTCTCGTGCTCGGCCATCCTTGCGATTCAAAGCCCGCAGAACTCCCATAACCGGTACGAGATCGACTTCGATTCCCGATTCGGTCATCCAGCGCTTGTATTCCTCCTGCCAGAAAAATCCATAGCAGTTCGCGTTCGATCGAATGACGATGTCCATGTACGCATCCATAACCGGCTTGCAGGCTTGCATCCCGAACAGCAGTCCGCCGGGACGAAGAACGCGGGCAGTCTCGTGGATGGCCTTTCTTGGATCCGGAGTCCAGTGCAGCACGAGCATCCAGAACGAAGCGTCGAACGAATTATCCTCGAAGGGCATGCGCGTGGCGCTGGCAACTTTGAAAATCGGCCGATTTTCCGCCGTCAGCGGCGCATGGTCGGGATCGATTTCTCGAAGATGGGTCTCGAACGATTCTCGAGCAAGTTCGATCAGGCTCGGTACGACATCGATCGCCGTGATTTTAATCTCACCGTTGAACCTGGCCCAAATCTCCGCCGTTTCAAGACCACTTCCACAACCGATCTCGAGGAATCTTTTCCCGCGTAGCCAATCGATGTCTTTCCGCTTTAAATAGGCAAAACACGCCCTGCGCATGGCGGAATACAGTTGTGTGGACAAGACCTCGTCGAACTTGAGCATGAAATTGTAATCATCCTGTTCGAAAGTCTTCGCCAAGCTGATCGGCTCCTGACGCATACGTCTCAGGATGTATTTTTTCAATCCTTCGGACATGAGCAGGAAACCATGCAGTCGGCGATCCGTACTCCCTACAAGCTGCTCGAGGTCGGGAACCGGATTTTCCGATACAGAACGGTAAAACTCTCCCTCTTTGACCAACACGTCTTCCTTATCCGCCACGAGAATCTCGATCATCGAACGTGTGTACTCGATGTCGATGAAGCCGAATTTGGCCAGAATCTGACCATAGGTCCGGGGTTCTTGCAGGTATCCGAAGAGACCCGCGTCGGCAAGGACTTTGAGGACGGAATATCGGAACAGTTGATCGCCCTGACGACCGGCGCGCAGCAAGGGTCCCGCGCCGGAGACGATGTGCCATAAGGCATGGATCAACCGCATGAAACGACCTTAATTGTGGGCTCCTACCCCCCAGAATTAAGATATGGTCGCATAAATTGAATGAACTTGTCAACCTCAATCGGTTTGGCAAAGTAATCATCACACCCAGCCTCCATGGCCCGCTCGCGATCACCCACCATGGCGTACGCCGTGATGGCCAAGATGGGAATGTTCAAGAAATCCGCATGACTCTTGATCGAACGGGTCGCTTTCCAGCCGTCGAGTTTGGGTAAACCCAGATCCATGAGGATCACGTCAGGTTTAAGTTCGAAAGCCATGTTCACCGCTTCGTGACCATCCCGGGCTACGCGCACGTCAGATCGTTCGAAAAATACTTCGAAGATATCGAGTAATACATCGATGGTGTGTTCTTCGTCTTCGGCAAGAAGGACCCGTTTCAACCTGCCGTTTTTCTTTCCGTTGCCGTTGATTCCAATTCCGTCCATAACGCACCTGCCTTTCGCGTCAAAGCGGATGAATAATTCCCTCGAGAATGCCTCTCAAGCGAAAGAACACGGTCAATCCTCGCTAATCTGTCACATCGATGAACTCGCACCCGATGCGAAGTTCAAATCATTCGGCCAACAGGACGAACCGAAACCTGTCTCCGTATCCCAACTCCCCAGTAGAGGCCAGGCTTCGTGAACGCCATCACAATATGGCGATTAGAGATTAACACCCTTCCCCCTTCAACGACCTTACAGTTGACTACCAAACATAAGTTGAGAATTCGATGCCATAAAGCGGTCAAACTCGAGCGAATGATCAAAGCGAATCGATTTTGAACGCCTTTCGACACACAGAAGCGACGACCGATGTCTGGCCCGTAAACTCGAAAGGCATGTGGTATGGACAGAATCGCAGATGCCAGCCTACGAGGGGAAAGCCCTCACCGGAGGCTGGGATCTGGATTTTCTCGTTGACGTATCGAACGATGCTTTGCTTTAGAAGATCAGCGCCAGCACGAAAACCGCCGGCAGGATGATAATCCCCACCACGATCCCCACTACGATCAACCCCACGATACCCCCCGCGAGGCCCACGACGAGTCCTACCGCCGCGACGATCAAGCTGACGATCAAGCCGATCACCCCCAGAATCAGGCCGACGATTATGTTAATCAACCACATGGCAATCCCTCACGCAATGAATTATCAACCTTCAATGATGTATACGCAGAAAATTCACTGGGGTTGCGGGAAGGAATGAAGCGCATCTGTGCTGGAATCAAAAAGCCCTCGCCGTCGCGAAGGCCTTTTTCGTGAGCTCAATCGGTTCACAAAGTTGTGACTTCAGCAGCCTGCAGGCCTTTGGGGCCTTGCTCGATGGAGAATTCCACCTGCTGGCCCTCTTCCAAGGTGCGGAAGCCATCGGCCTGAATGGCGGAATAGTGGACGAATACATCGTCACCTTCTTCACGCTCGATGAAGCCGTAGCCCTTGCTTCCATTGAACCACTTGACCGTACCAGTTACTCGTTCCGACATCGTACTCTTTGCCTCCTTAGGCATGTTTTCTAAGGTGCGTTTGCCGCTCCTGGTGGTCGGGTTCAATGAACCAAACCGACCTGAGCTACGTCTGCTCAGGTCTTCGTCTTACGACTTCCAGAGAGAACGTGCATGCAACCTTGCTCGATAAATCTTACCACAATTCTAAAGTTCTGCCCATATGTCTGACAACTGTCTGTCGATCGGCTTGGATCGAAAATCCTAATCTAGCGGAACATGCGTGATTGTTCGTCGAGCAACGCCAATTCCTCCTGCGTGAGCCGAAAGTGCATCGCCCCGGCGCTGTCGGCCGCCTGGCTCACCTTGCTTGCCCCCGGGATGGCGACCACCGTTTCGCCTTGAAAATGGATCAGCCAGTTCAAAGCCGCTTGCGCCGCAGTGACCTGGTGGGAGGCTGCGATCGTCTCCAGCGCCTCGACCAACGGGCGGCTGCGTTCGAGATCGCGCCGCAGCATCATCCTGCGTCCTCTTGGGCGCTGCGCCAGCAGAGACTCGTCCTTGTGGAATTTCCCGCTCAACAACCCTCGCGCCAGCGGCGAGTACGCCACGATCGTGACCCCCAAATCCTTGGCGGCTTGCAGCACGCCGTTAGATTCGATCTTGCGATGCATCAGGCTGTACTGCACCTGGTTGACCGCAAGCGGCAGGCCGCGTTTGGCCAAAGCCGCGTGGGCGCGTCGCATCTGCTTCTCGTTGAAGTTGCTTACCCCTACCGAGCGAATCAACCCGGCTTCCACCAGATCGGCCATGGCATCCATCTCGGCTTCCCGCGAAGAAAAACTCCAGGGTTGATGCACCATGTAGAGATCGATGCTGTAGCCGTCGAGGAAATGAATGCGGTCGTGAACCGTGCGTTTCATGTTCCCCGCCGTGCGTAAAAACGGCATCCACTTCGTCCCCACGATCACATCCCCATCCGCCTTGCCGGCCGCTTTCAATGCAGTCGCTAAGGCACGTTCCGAACGCCCGCGGCCATAGAGTTCTGCCGTGTCGAACCAGTTTATCCCGCCGTCCAATGCGGCCTGCACGATGGCGTTCATCGTCTCCTGAGAGAGATCGGGGAACACCATCCCGAACACACCGCCGCTGCCCGAAAACTGCATCACCCCCAATCCGATTGGTGTAACCTGTAGACCGGTCCGACCGAGGGGTCTTTTGTTCACATCCATGCTCGCCTCCTGTGTTTTCCTCAACGGCAACGTCTATATATATCCTATCCGATCTCCGC
>DAOUEE010000190.1:0-23208 GCA_034430695.1 Anaerolineales bacterium
GTTTTCTTTGCCCCCGATGACGCCGGAATCGGCAAGCACATAATATCCCCCGCCAATAACTACAGCGAAACTAAGCACGGCCAAAATGGCCAGTAACGTTATCTGTCCCCTTGTCATACCGAAGGCGCCTCGACTCTGTCCGGAATTATGCATCAATCGTTTTACCCTCGAAAATTAACCTTGTCAAACACCGAGAATGCCGCTCATTCACCGAGTGCGTGTTTCTGCTTCCGGATGCCGAAATACGACTTGTTCACGGCCATCAGTATTGGATCGGACCTATGGGTTGCTCGGTAATGTAGGGATGATCCGTTGATCCAATGTTCTGGCCAGGTCTTGAACGGAAATTTCCAGCGGATATCCGTCGATGTAAAGGACAAACAAAAGTGCGCCAGCGACGTCTCTGCGGAAGCTGAGGCTGTCCACGCGCATTTCCACGGCTTCCATGTCCAAAACACAGGTCAGCCCGTAGGCAAAATCCCCGATCCCCTCCAAACCATAGATTTCATCTTGTTCCAAAATCCCGTTGTGATCAAACGTGGAAAGGATGTCCCCGACGATAAACTCGGGGTTTGAGGTGAGATCATCGAACTTTGCTTGTCCGCTTTCGCTGGGGATGAACAGCGTCATGCCGATGATTAATTGAGGGGAGTCACCCTCTTCGGAAAATGCGAATCGTTTTACGAGCGTGGCATCGTCGATTTCGTTTGCAAGCCCCGTAGGCATCCCTGTTTCATCCATCGGCTCTTTGTTGAATTCGAGAGGGAAATCCGAAAGCTGGAGTCCCCATTGGGCAACGTCGATCTCCGAAAAACCGAACGGGGTTGGAGTCCAGGCGGGTGGCAAATCGACGCTCGAACCAGCGGATGTGCTTGTCAGTCCGGGCTGCGCCCCGTCCGGTCCTGTGCGAGACGTGATCGATGTGTCACTGATGATGCCTGCGTCGCGCAAGATGTAGTACCCACCCCCAACCACAATGACGGATGCAACGACGGCCAAGACGACGATCAGCGTTTTCTGACGTTTGCTCATCCCCTGGAGGCTCCTTTTCCGTCCATGCTTGCTCGTAGCATTTGATCCTTCAATATCACCTGCATGCACTCAACTGCGTTTCGCATTCTGGGGTGGAGAATTAAAGGGGGAAACCACGGACTTAGATTGACGCCCCCTCTCCCTACGAACCGATCTTCAGCGACCAAGATGCATGGGCATGATCACATGGATGAAGTCGGTTTGGTCGACGGGGCGAAGCACACCCGGGGAAGAAGCTCCGGTAGTTTCAAGGGCGACGTTGGGCGCTTCAATGACGTTCAGCGCCTCAGCCAGGAAACGTACGTTAAAAGCGATTTCGATCGGCTCGCCTTCAATAGTAGCATCGACGATACTTTCGTTTGACCCGGTCTCTGCAGCAGTCGCCGACACTTCGACGACACCCGGTTCGAGTTCACTCCCTGGTGTGATCCGCAAACGCGCAGAATGCGCCGCTTCACGGGCAAATATATCGGCCGCCTTGCAGGCTTTCAGGAATGCACCCGTGGGCAGCACACTCCGGGTCGTGTGACTCGTGGGGATGATGCCCTGGTAATCCGGGAACGTGCCTTCGATGAGCTGCGAGACAAGTTCGGCGTTTGTGCTGCGAAAGATCACCTGACCGCGATTGGGAGGAAGATGCATGGTCACGATTTCGTCGTCCTCCGAGATCACGCGAGCCAGTTCTGCCAGCGCACGCGCAGGAACGATAGCCTTCAAGGGGGCGCTCGCCGGCGATGAAAGGTGCGCCTTCCTTACAGAGAGACGGAAGCCATCCGCAGCTGCCATCGTCAACTCGTCGCCGTCTATTTCGACGAGAACACCCGTAAGTACCGGTCTTGCATCATCGGCGGACGCAGCAAAAATGACCTGTCGAATGATCTCGCGCAAATCCACGATGTTGAGTTCCAGCCCGTCATCCAGATCGGATGGCGGCAATGGGGGGAATTCCTGAGCATCGATGCACTTGATCTCATTGTTGAAAACCCCGCAACGCACGTTGATCGTTTGCGTGCGGGCGTTCAGTTCCATTTCGACCTTATCTGTGGGAAACGTGTTCACCAGGTCGACAAATGTACGCGCTGGAATGGTGGTCGAACCATCTTCTTCGACCTTCGCCCCAATCCAGCATGTTATCCCCATCTCGAGGTTGGTGGCAGAAAGACGAAGGCGGCCATCTTCGGCGGCGACGAGCACATTTCCCAGAACGGGCAGCGTGCTGCGCTGGGCAACCGCACGCGCAACGGTGCTTAACCCGCTGGCCAAATTTTCCTGTAGACAAGAAACTTTCATCTGCAATTCATCCTTGGAATTCGATCGAAACCGTGAGGAAGTATACAACGAACGTACATACGGGACAATGCCGCATGGACAAGGCAATCCATCTAGCTTAAACTTGAATCATGGACGAAGCTGTTCCATCATTCGATATCGAAGATATGCGCCGCATGGTGATCCGCCTCTCTCGTCTGGTTGAGATCAGCGTCACGCTAAATTCGACGTTGGATCTCGATCGACTGCTGCAGTTCATCATAGAATCCGCAGCCGACTTGCTCGAGAGCGAAGAGGCTTCGATCCTTCTTGCAGATGAGAAAACGCACGAACTTTGCTTCGTCGCCGCGACCGGATCGGATCCGAGTGAATTGCGTAAGATCCCCGTGCCGCTAGAAGGCTCGATCGCCGGCACGGTGTTTCGGGACGATGAGCCCTTGATCATCAACGAGGTCGAAGGTGATTCACGGCACTTCAGCAATGTAAGTGAAGCGATCGACCTCGAAGTCCGTTCCCTCATCGCGGTGCCTTTGCGCATTCGAGATAAAGTGACGGGGGTATTGGAAGCACTCAACAAACGGCACGGGCGCTTTGATGAGATGGATCTGCAAACCCTGTCCAATATCGCTTCCCAGGCTGCCGTTGCGGTTAACAACGCACGCCTGGTCGAGGCGCTCAAGCGCGCCTACGATGAATTGGGTGAACTCGACCGGTTGAAAAGCGATTTCATCGCCATCGCTTCGCACGAACTGCGTACGCCGTTGGGGTTGATCATGGGATACGCCGCTCTGCTGAAGGAAGGCACGGATACGAAAGCCTCGGAACACGCCGACGCCGTTCTGTCCTCCGCGCTGCGCATGCGCGCATTAATCGAAGCAATGACGAACATGAACATGCTGCAGGCGGGCTCGGCAGAAATGGAGACCGCAGAAACGTCGTTACAGAAGATCGTCCAAGCCGCGCACGATGAAGTGATCGGTTTGGTAGAGACCAAAGGACAGACGTTCACACTTCAAATGCCCGAAACGCCGATCGAAACTCTCGCCGACGAAAGAAAGCTTACCCTGGCTTTGGTCAACGTCTTGAACAACTCGATGCGTTTCACACCCGCTGATGGTCATATTAATCTCATGTTGGAAAGAAAAGGACGTGAAGCGTGGATCGAGGTCAGTGATGACGGCATCGGCATCCCTGCGGAACAGCTGGATCGGATTTTTATCGGATTCTATCAAGTGGACGATCACATGAAGCGGCGCTACGAAGGTTTAGGATTGGGCCTGGCGATAGCCAAAGCGATCGTCGAAGCGCATCATGGCCGCATCTGGGCGGAGAGCGATGGGGTCGGCCACGGATGCACGATCACGATGGCGCTGCCATTGACAACATAGGCCCAGAGCTTGCCATCCGATCTGCGTACTTCGAGGCACCGAAGCTCCAAATCGAAATTCGAACGAATCCAGCGCAATCAATTAATCTTCGTCCGCGAGGCGATACACAATATCTCCGTCGCGAACGCGGTCCTTGACCTTCATCGCCACCTCGGACCCCGCATCGGCTTCCGAGACGGTTTCGTGTTCGATCTGCAAGGATTTGATTTCTTGGGAAAAGTCGGTATGCGTTCCGACGAAATGCAGCTTATCCCCGAGCTTGATTCCTTTGTCGATCTTCAAGACGGCTACATCGATCTTTCCAAAATAATGTGTCACCTTGCCGATCTTCTCTTCGTTGGACATACTCACCTTCCCTCAGGTCTTCGATCGTTTCCGATTGACGATCAACGATCACTAGTTCGATTGTACATCCAGTTTATCTCTCGTCAAACCGTACTGCGCGACATACCGGTCTCGATTGGATGTTTGCGGGGTTCCGGTATTTTGATCAGCGCAAGGGAGGAAAGCAGGAAGAGGAATGCAAAAACGGCGAACAACAAGGCGTAGCCAAGCCCCGGGGATTGCGGAACGGCACGGGTAATGGAATCGGCGACGGGTCCGCCGATGTACGCCCCCACGGCGCCCGCTCCGGCGCCGGCCAGGTTTGCGATTCCCAGGTACCTGCCGGCTTCGGCTTTCGGAACCAGATCCGTACCCAACGCCCAATTGGCGCTGTAAAACAAGCCGGTTCCTCCGCCGATCAGACTCGCACCAATAAACAGAACGGTCAGGTTGGGAGACAGCAAGGTAACCAGAGTTCCTGCGGCCGAGACCAGACTGCTGGCAATCAATATCCGCTTGCGGCCATAGCGATCGGCAAGCCATCCGCTTGGAAGCGCGACGAGCAGCAGGAACAGGCCTACGACCACGATCAACTGGCTGGCCGGTACCGCTGCCTCTTCGTTGGTGAAGCCAAAACGCCCTTGCAGGAAATAAACCGCGAAGGCTGCCAGATTCGACGCCGGCACCAGGTAAGTGAGACGATTTACGATCCACCAGAAGAATTCTTTCCTATCCTGGATCACCTCGCCGACTGCAACGCGCACGCTGACCCATACTCCCAAACCGATGACGATCAACACTGCCGCGAGCCCGAGCACGCCCAGGTACACAAGCAGCGTCGCTGTCGAAGGGATCGCTTCGAGAACTCCCGCCATGCGTTTTACAATTTCTCCGACGCCCAAGATTATTCCCGTGAATATCCCCGTCATGAAAACCAGGCGGAGAAATGGAGTCCAATCTCCTTTACCTGGAGCGGCTTCCAACGGCTCTTCGCGGACGAACATCGCCATCAGCATACTGAGAACGAGGATACTGCACGTTACGACTATCCCCGTCACCAATCTTCCCGCTGCAATCCATCTCCCTACCGTAAACGCAACCAAGATGATGGGGATGGGCAATTCGAAGATGACCTTGACGGCTGAGAAACGTCCGCGATGATGCTGCGGTACGAGGTCGGGTATGAGCGCTTGCTGCGCACTGTAAGCGGTGTTGGATGAAATGGACAGCAGTGTGGCGCTCACGAAGAGAACCCAGTAGCCCGTCATACCCTCGAGGCCCGCGGAAAAGGCGATCAGTCCCAGAAATACGAGGTCCGCCATCGTTCCCAGAAGAATGAACGGCCTGCGGCGTCCCCAGCGTAAGGTGCTGCGGTCGGACAACATTCCCATAAATGCCTGGGAAAGAAGTGCGACCATCAACGTCCAAAGGCGAATGCTTCCCAGAAACGAACCTTTGACAGTCTCACCGACAAAGCGCTGTACGAGCAGTGGCCCGATCAAGGGGGTAAGTGCGCTCGTGATCGTGGTCAGTCCGATCCAGTAGGCATTTATGGTGAGGTAGTCGTACCAACGCAGATATTTCGTCATCACCCCTGGCGATCCTCAAGCCGCCGTAGTTGAACTCGCTCCTGCTGTACGCTGAACGATTAATTCAATCGGGTTGCAGCCGCAACTCATTCACCTCGCGACTTGTTGAAGATAGTACACACAGATGTCCTTCAGGACGCAGCGCTTGCATTCCGGATTTCTCGCGTGGCACACTTCTCTGCCGTGCCGGATCAGATTGAGGTGCGCGGCATAGTACTGATCCTCCGGGAAAATTTCCGCCAGGGTCTGGTGCGCTTTTACGACACTCGTTTCTTCTGCCCGAATGCCCAGCCTTCCGGTGACCCGATAAACGTGTGTGTCCACCGGAAAGGCGGGTTTGTTCAACGAAAAGAGCATCACGATCGACGCCGTTTTCGGACCCACGCCCTTGAAGCGGGTCAGCCAATCAAAGACGTCTTCCGCAGGCCAATCACGCAGGAATTCGAGATCGAGTTCGCCGCGTTCTTGCGTGATCTGCTGCAGTACGCGCTGGATGCGGGGACCTTTCTGATTCGCCAGTCCGGCGGTGCGAATGGCTTCGATCACCAAATCGGGATCGGCATCGCGTACCGCTTCCCAAGTGGGAAAGGCGGCGTGCAGCGATTCGAAAGCACGGTCGCGGTTGATATCGTTCGTGTTCTGGGAAAGGATCGTGGATACCAATTCATCCAAAGCGGGCAGTGGATTTCGCCATTCGGGCTGGCCGTAAGCATCCAGCAGACGTTGGCAGACCTCCAACGCACGCGCTTTGGTCGACTCCACGGCCGTCTAATTCCCCATGTGCTCGATCACCGCGCTGCCGAATTCGGAACACTTCAACTTCGTTGCGCCCGACATGAGACGGTGGAAATCATAGGTCACGGTCTTGGCCGCGATGGCGCCTTGCATGCCCCGCACGATGCGGTCCGCAGCTTCGTCCCAACCCATATAGCGCAGCATCATCTCGCCGCTGAGAATCACCGACCCCGGATTGACCTGGTCCAGGTCAGCATATTTCGGCGCGGTACCGTGGGTGGCCTCGAAGATCGCGTGGCCGCTCTCGTAGTTGATGTTGCCTCCCGGGGCAATGCCGATTCCACCGACTTGCGCCGCAAGGGCATCTGAAAGGTAGTCGCCGTTGAGGTTCATCGTGGCGATCACGTCGAATTCACGCGCTCGGGTGATGGTTTGCTGGAAGGCGATGTCGGCGATGGCGTCCTTGACGAGTAGACGTCCCGCATCCAGGGCTGCCTTCTGTTCCGCATTTGCTGCCTCTTCCCCCTTTTCCGCTTTGGTGCGATCCCACTGCGACCAGGTGTATACGCTGTCGCTGAATTCCCGCTCCGCCAGCGCATATCCCCAACTGCGGAACGCCCCTTCCGTATACTTCATAATGTTACCCTTGTGCACCAGGGTTACCGAGCGTCGTTCGTTGTCCAGCGCATAGCGGATGGCCGCGCGGACCAGCCGCTCACTGCCCTGCTTGGAAATGGGCTTCAGGCCGATGCCGGAGGTCTCCGGAAAGCGCATCTTGGCGTACTCCTCGGGAAAGTTTTCCTTGAGCAGTTTTTTGAACGTCTCATTTTCTGCGCTGCCCTGTTCGAATTCGATTCCGGTGTAGATGTCCTCCGTGTTCTCGCGGAAGATGATCATGTCTACGTACTGAGGGTTCTTGACCGGTGAGGGGACCCCTTCGAAATAACGCACCGGACGCAGGCATACGTAGAGATCGAGGGCCTTGCGCAGGGCTACGTTGAGCGAGCGAATGCCGCCGCCGACGGGTGTAGTCAATGGGCCTTTGATCCCCACGAGAAATTCGTCGAAGGCCTTCACCGTCTCCTGCGGAAGCCATTCGCCGAATTGATCGTAGGCTTTTCCGCCGGCGAAGACTTCCATCCAGGCGATGCAACGCTCGCCGCCGTATGCCTTTTCCACAGCGGCGTCCAGGACACGCACCGAGGCGCGCCAGATATCAGGGCCGGTTCCGTCACCTTCAATGAAGGGCAGAATCGGGTTTTCGGGCACGTTAAGAACACCGTTGGATATAGCGATTTTCTCTCCGTCACTGGGAACTTTGGATAACTCAAAGGTCATGGAAAAACTACTCCTCGAAAAATATAGATATGGATATTCGGGGGATTATAGCACGGGGTTGCGGTATGGCCGCAGATCACTCAGCGAAACAGGCTCCGTGCGGCATGAGCGTGTGGAAGTCATCCCACGCAGGCTGGATGTACGTCAACTCAACACGAATCGAAGTCTTGCACCTTCCCATTTTTCCCACAAGCGGCCATCTCAGGCGTATCCCCGGGGATGCGTTCGATGCCATTCCCAGGCGCTGGCGATGATCTGCTTCAGTTCGGTGAACTGCGGTTTCCATCCCAATTCACGTACGATTTTGTCGGCACGGGCCACCAGGCGCGGCGCATCGCCGGGTCGGCGGGGCGATTCGACGGCCGGAATCGGATGACCCGTGACCTGGCGAGCGGTCTCGATCACCTCCCGCACCGAATATCCCGCGCCGTTGCCCAGGTTATAGATCAAGCGATCGTGGTCTTGAAGTGCATCGAGCGCCAGCAAGTGGGCGCCAATCAAATCCCGGACATGAATGTAATCGCGGATCGCCGTTCCATCCGGTGTGGGGTAATCGCTGCCGTAGATTTGAGCATCTTCACGCTGCCCGAGCGCGACTTGAAGCACGAGCGGGATGAGATGGGATTCGGGTTGGTGCGCTTCCCCACGCTCGGGCAGCGCGCCGGCGGCGTTGAAGTAGCGCAGTGCGCTGTAGTGCAGGCCGTGGATGCGGCGATACCATTCCAGAGTCTGCTCGATCATCAGCTTGGTCTGCCCGTACGCGTTGACCGGTTCTATGGCAGAATCCTCCGAAAGCGGCTCGTCGCTGGAGGCGTAAATGGCGGCCGAGGAGGAAAGCACGAAACGCTGCACGCCGGCCTTGAAACAGGCGTCGATGAGGCCGATTGACAGCGAAACGTTGTTGTAGAAAAATTTCCCCGGAGATCGCATGCTTTCCCCGGCTTCGATGAAGGCTGCGAAATGCATCACGGCATCGAAGTCTTCAGCCGTCAATTCAGCATCCAGTGTGGCCCGATCCGCCAGGT
The DNA here is from genome assembly GCA_034430695.1 of Anaerolineales bacterium. GTDB lineage: Bacteria > Chloroflexota > Anaerolineae > Anaerolineales > E44-bin32 > WVZH01. Next base: position 8,701 of record DAOUEE010000190.1, read on the forward strand.
CGGCATGGATAAAACGCGCGCCCGCGGGGACCGCGGCACGGTAACCCTTTACGAGCGAGTCGTACACCGTGACCTGATGGCCATTTTCCAGCAATATCAGCGCCGCGGCCGAACCGATGTAGCCGGCGCCGCCCGTGAGGAATATGTTCATGTTCATCAACCTGGTCGATGGATATCTAACCGGCGATATTATAACGGCATTTTAGCCGTCGCTGGCGGGTGTCCGCACTGCTCCCAAGATTTTTGGGGCACACGCAGGGAGATTTCTCCAATTGCTCATTCCACCAGGATTTCCAGATTGGCCAATGAAGCGACCAAGTGTTTCGTTTCACCGTCGTCGAAAACGATGGTCACTTCCTCATCATCGAATTCGATTTGCGTGGACAGAACGGTTCCCTCTCCAAATTTCGCGTGTGCGACGCGCATGCCTGCCTTATAGTGCGCTTGAGGCCGAGGCGGAGTTGCATCTTCCCAGCGAGTCTGGCGTTGAAAAGAAACTTGATCCCAGGCATGTCGATTGGGGTGGGTGCCATCGAGTCGATCGGGGGGAAGATCATCGAGAAACGGCGACGCATCGCTGAGCGTTGAAACGCCGGCCTGCCGGCGGCGGAAGGCGCGCAGCAGAAAAAGTCGATCCTGGGCACGCGTGATGCCTACGTAGAAGAGCCTGCGCTCCTCTGCCATCGCTTCCGGATCGTTGAAGGATCGTTGGTGGGGCAGCACCCCATTATCCAGCCCAATGATGAACACGATGGGGAATTCGAGACCCTTGGCGGCATGCAGTGTGAGCAGCGTGGGGGCGTTCATCCCTTCCGTCAGGGTATCTTGGTCCGAGACCAGAGCAACGTGTTCGAGGAAGGTGGTCAATCCCATTTGTGCGAATTCCTGCGCTGCTGCACGCAGCTCCAGGACGTTCGCCCAGCGCTCGTCTCCTTCTTCCGTGCCATCATCGATGAAGTCCCTATATCCGACATCTTGCAACACCCGATCGATCAAGGAATCGATGCTCAGCTGTTCACGCTGCTCCAGCCAGTCATTTAGCATGCTTCCGAATTCAGACAGGGCGTGCTTCGTACGCCCTGAAACTGCAGCCTGCACCTCGGGTACCGCATGCTTTGCCAACGCGGAGATGATCTCATACGGTGTAAGATGCTGAGTCTCGGCCGTTTCGAGCAACGTTTCGATGGTCTTCGCCCCGATGCCGCGGGGGGGAACATTGATCACTCGCAGCAGGGCGACCTGGTCGCGCGGATTGTGGATCAAACGCAGATAGGCAACGACGTCTTTGATTTCCCGCCGGCCGTAGAACCGCTGGGCGCCGACGAGCCGGTACGCCAGGCCCGCCTTCAGAAACGCCTCCTCCAGCACGCGGGATTGTGCGTTCGTGCGATACATCACGGCGCAATCCCCGGGGTCGATATCTTCCATCAACGTCAAACCGGCGATGGTTTCTACGATGTAGCTCGCCTCGTCGTTTTCATCATACGCTTCATGCAGTGTGATCTTCGCCCCTTCTCCCCGGTCGGTGAAGAGGCGCTTGGGCTGCCGGTTGGGATTGCGATCTATGACCGCCATCGCTGCGTCGAGTATGGTCTGCGTCGAGCGGTAGTTTTGCTCCAGCAGGATGATTTGGGCATCCGGATAATCCTGGCGAAATCGATGCACGTTGCGGTAATCCGCACCGCGCCAGCGGTAGATGGACTGGTCGGGATCGCCGACGACGAAGAGATCCGGCCGCTCTCCCGCCAGGTAACGCAGAAGCACGTACTGGGCGGTGTTCGTGTCCTGGAATTCATCGACCAGAATGTGTTGGTAGCGCTGCTGGTAATGCAGGCGCAGGTCATCGTTTCCGCGCAGCAGAAGCACGGCGAAAAGCAATAAATCGTCGAAATCGAGCGCATTGTTGACGCGCAGTTGTTCCTGATAACGCTCATAGACCCGCCGCGTGATCTCCGCATCGTAATTATCGGCCGTAAAATCTTCCTGCACGATGAGTTCGTTCTTCGCCCGCGAGATGCTGCCGAGGATCTTTCGCGGGGAAATCTGCTTGGGATCGATGTTCAGTTCCTTGAACGCGTTGCGGATCAGGGCCTGCTGGTCGGCGTCATCGTAAATCACATAGTCCCGCGTGAAGGGCAACCGATCCGCTTCGCGGCGCAGCATGCGAGCGCACAGGGAGTGGAAGGTCCCCAAACTGACGCCCGTTTGCACGGCGCTGCGCTTGCCGCTGGATTCATCGAGCAGTTGCGCCACGCGCTTCGCCATCTCACGCGCCGCCTTGTTAGTGAAAGTCACCGCCATGATGTGGCCCGGCGAGATACCGACGTGGCTTACGAGGTAGGCGATACGATGCGTCAACACACGCGTCTTCCCCGAGCCCGGCCCCGCGAGGACGAGAACCGGTCCCTGGTCTGCGGTGACCGCTAGACGCTGTTGCGAGTTTAGTGTTTCCAGGAGTTTCATCATTCAGCAGGTCAGGATAACGACGAAATGGGGGATTGAAGAAACCAGGGATCACGATCTGTGTCTCCCTGGCTTCGAATCCAAATTAACACTCGTGACAAATGATACCTCATTCTAACGAACCCTCGGATGTTCGACAAGACCAAAACCTACGAAAGGTGAGGGCCCAAATAAAGCACCTCCGGACCGGCGAGCAGGCCTTCCAAAGGCTTGGCCGCCAGATTCATCACTCGGCTGTCGGCGAAGTAGGGAAAGTCGAAGTGGATTTCGTCGCCCGGCTGGCTTTCGGGGATGGGCATGAGGCGGGCCGTGAGTGGCTTGTTGTGTCTCAACGAAACCGCACCGATGTCGAGTAAAACGGCCGTCATGGCCTCCGCCGTGACGTCGCCCGGAAGAGGTATCGTGTCCAATCCGGTGCCGCACAACGTGGCATAAAGCAGCAATGCATTGACGCTGAGCGCTTTTTTCGCCGCAGACGCAGCCAGGACGTAATCCTCCAATACCGGGAGGAACATGCCGCAGAAGCCTGTACGAACGAATTGCGCCCGGTCCAGACAGTCCGCCAGAAAAGCCACCCCCGCGGCCGTTCCACTCAGGCCAACCGTGGGGATTCCCAGAGCTTCGAGTGCGCTTCCGATCGAGCGGGCTTCCTCGGGATACGGCGCCATGGAAAAATCGATTCCCAGGAATTGCGTTGCGTGTTTTACGGCGGCTCTTTGGGCGATACTTTGTATCGAGGCGGCGTGCGTTTCGACCGCGCCGACAAGACGCCGCCGGGCAAGGGATAAAGAACGTGCTTCAATTAAGGATTCCACTGCCAGATCGGCCGCCTCGGTGGCGATGGCGACGGTCATGTTTCCGCCCCGATGGTACGCGGCCGGGAAGAATGGAGTTCCCGGCGCAACGTTGGCCAGAGCGGCGAAGCGCAAATTCGAGAAACCGTCGTCTGTCAAAAGCGATGTCTCCTGTATGGCGCGGGCGCACGCTCGCGCGGCAGGGAGGGAAACGCCATTTTCAGGATCGGCGAACAAACCCGATGCGAAGACGATTTCCGTCGCAGCGAGCACGTTGGGGATGAAAGCGTAACCGTCGAGTTCATCCGGCAGCGCCGGTCCGATAGACGCATAGTCGATGGCGTTGATAAAACTCTCGGCTTCCAGTTGGCGGGCGAAGTTGGCGCGCTCTCCCGGGGGAACAGGCTGTTCCATCTCGGCCGGCGGAGGTGCGGCGATGCGCAGCGTCTGTACTTCATAGCCAGAATCTTGCAGCATTTCCCTGCAGGTCTGCAGGCAAGCTGCGATGGTTTCAATCCGTTTGGATTCGACCGGATAGCCGGGATCCAAGAAGCCTGTCAAGGCGCGTATTTTCATCTTACTCCTCGCTGACGTATGATTTCGTAGAGAATGACGGCCGTCGCAACGGCTGCGTTTAGCGATTCCATCTTGCCCGGCATGGGAACGCGGACTCGATGCGCGGTGATCTTCTCGATGGCCGGCTGCACCCCGCTCGCTTCCGATCCAACGATCAATCCCGCCGGTTCCCGCCAATCGACTTCGAGGTACGAACGCTGCGCACGGGCATCTGCCAGATAAAGCTGCAGGTCTGCAAGATACTGCGGTAATTCTTCGATGGAAGAGCGCACGATGGGAAGGCGAAAATGAGCGCCCATGGCGCTTCGCACCACTTTTGGATTGTAGGCATCGACTGTACCTTCAGTCAGCAGTACGGCATCCACACCGGTCGCAAGTGCCGTGCGTAAGATCGTGCCCAGATTGCCTGGATCCGTGATGCGATCGAGTACCAACGCCAGGTCGATGTCTCTGAGAATCGGACGTTCCGGAATCGGCAGGACGGCCAGAATTCCCTGCGGTGCAACGGTATCCGAGCAGACCGACATGATTTCATCCGAGACGGTGAAAACCTCCGCACCAAGGCGCTGCATATTGTGGATCAAGCCGCGCCCGCTCTCATCGAGATGACCCGTGTGAAATGCCATCCGGATGGGCGCTTGCGCTGAAATTGCCTCGCTTATCAGACGCGTTCCTTCGATGATAAAAACCCCTTCCTTTTCACGAGTCCCACGGCGATTTTGAAGCCGACGCAGCAATTTCACGCGCGGGTTGTCGGTTGAAGTAATCATGGTTCCACGACGCTGTTCGGCCAACGCGAGGCAAAGGCCGCAGCAAACACTCGCACAGTGGGTGCATCGATCAGGGTAATGCGTATGTCTTTCAAAGACGTGTCCGGATGTTCGACACAGAAGTCGGTAACGGCGTCCAAGATCAATTCCGCGCCGCGTTCCTTCGGGAATCCGAATATGCCGGTTGAGATGGCTGGCAATGCTACATTCTTGAATCCCCGTTGATCTGCCAGGGATAACGCAGCCCTGACAGCGGTGCGCAGCTTGGCGTCTTCGTCGCCTTCCCCCCATCTGGGGCCGACGGCATGGACTACATATCGACAAGGCAGCGTCCCGGCTCCCGTCAGCGCCGGCCGAGCAGGGGAAATCGGACCATGTTCTTGCACCCAGGCATCACTTTCCTCCTGGATACACTTTCCCCCTCTGCGAACGATGGCGGCTGCCAAACCGCCCGCGTGGAGAAGATGAGCGTTCGCAGCGTTGACAATGGCATCTACCTTCTCATCAGTCAGGTCACCGTAAACAAGACGCAGGGTTTGACCTGTGGGAAGTTCGTGCTCGGCGACCAAAGGAGACATAGGCTTCTTCCTCGAGGTGAATTCTCATTGATTGTAGCATCAGATTCTTATAGGTCGGCACTTCTGGAGAGCAGAAGTCGGTGGAGAATGCCGATGACGGTCTTTCCACCCGGCATTTGTTCTTTCAATGAAAAAAGAGCAGGACGCGGACTATCCTGCTCTTCTGTATCGGCATCTCGAGGTTTATTTGGATGCGGCTTCAACGACCGATGTAAACACTTTCGGATCGCGCACGGCCAAATCCGCGAGCATTTTTCGATTGAGGCGAATTTCGCGCTGCTTCATGTCATGGATCAATCTGCTGTAGGTCGTGCCGTTCAATCGTGCGGCGGCGTTGATGCGTGCGATCCAAAGACGGCGTAAGTCGCGCTTCCGTGTTCGACGGTCTCGGTAGGCATACCACAGGCTCTTGAGCATTGCCTCGTTCGCGCGTCGAAAAAGGTTGTTGCGCGTGCCGTACATTCCCTTGGTGAGATTGAGTACTTTCTTGTGACGACGGCGTGTGACGATACCGCCTTTTACTCTGGTCATGATCCTCGCTCCTGCGAACCCCTGGGCGCCGATGCGGTGAACTGCACCCGTTTGGTACACCCAACGGCCGCTGCTCAGTTACCTGCGGCTACGATGATTGTCCCGTTCGAGCGTTCGGGTTGGCCTTGTATTTGCTCAGATACGGGGCCAAACGACGGACCCGTTTCGAGAGCTTCTTGCTCTTGACCGGCACCATTTTGGAAAACATGCGCTTGGTTCGTTTTGGCGTATTTCGGCGCAGATGGCCTTTGCCGCTGACCGTACGAACGATTTCCCCATTGCTGGTCTGGCGGAACCGCTTGGCGGTCGCCTTGTGCGTCTTAAGTTTGAATTTACCCTTCCGTCCCACTGTACTTCTCCTTCGAGACAGCCCCGCGGACGACGTTCAGTCCGCGGGGTAGAATTTCCATCGGTTGTCGAGAATTCTACTGCGCTTACTTGTTTTTCAGCGGCGCCAACATCATCAGCATCGTGCGGCCTTCCATGTCGGGCATCATTTCGATCGTGCTGACATCGGAAAGCTCTTCGGCAATCTGCTTCAAGTCTTCGATCGCGATTTCGGGGTAGGTGATTTCCCGGCCTCGAAACCGAATGCGAACTCTGACCTTCTTGCCTTCGATTAACCAGCGCCTTGCGTTGCGCACTTTAAAGCCACGATGATGCGGGGATGTCTTTGGGCGCAGACGAATTTCCTTGATTTCTACTTTGGTTTGTGCCTTGCGCGCTTCACGATCCTTCTTCGATTTTTCGTAAAGGAATTTCCCGTAATTAAGAACACGACAAACGGGCGGATCGGCGTTTGGCGCAACTTCGACCAAGTCGAGATCGGCTTCCTTGGCAATGTCGAGCGCTTCACGGATGGAAACGACGCCAACGTTCTTGCCATCGGGACCGATGAGACGTACTTCACGCGCGCGAATGTGTTCGTTAATTCGAAATTCTGATGCGCTGATGTTGTGTTCCTCCGATTCCTACGCTAGAGACGCCCTGCGCGCGAGCGGCCCACATGATTTTCGGATGATACCACGAGAAAGGGGAAATCGTCAAATCCGAATTGGTTTTTCTGCATTCATTCAGCATCTCTCGAATTGAGAGTTGGCTCATAAATTACACGAAACGGAAGGAAGCGCCTATTGTGCGGCGCTTCCTTCGTATGTTTCAAATCGAAAAATCGTGGGGTTAATTGAAGAACTGCCATGCAAATCCGAAGTTGACGTTGGCCTTATTCTCGCCTTCGGCGATGGTGACGGTTTGATAAAATCCATCCGCTCCACGCTGCGGGTAGGTCGGCCCACCGGGGATGAGAATAACGTCATTGCCATCCGTCAGGGCACTGTAGGACACACAGTATGTGCCGGTCGGCAAACCGCTGAAGACGTAAACCCCGTTTGCATTCGTAACTGCGGTGCCAAGTCCCGTCGATGGGCAGGCACCACTGCCGATGTGTAAAGTGACGCCGGACCATCCGGTCTCAAAGGCATCGTAAACCTGATTGGGACCAAACTCACCAATGTCTGGGTCACCCCAGGAAACACAACCCTGTCCCAGCACGACGGGTTCACCTGCTTCCCCACCGGTGAACTGACATATATCATGCCAGAGGACTCCGCCGATCGAACCCAACACGGGGGTGGGCGTTGGAGGTGAGGCAATGATCTGTATCATGGCCGGATCGAAATTGATCGAAACGATCGAAGCGGATATCCAGCAAGGCCGGGGACGATCCGGCAGTTGCACCACATACCAGCTGTTGTCGCTCGCCCTGCCGACTGCCGGCGCCGATTCCCCCTCGAGTAAATATCCATACTCGTCGAACATAACGTTCGGGCCGGTACGGCAATTCGCATTGACCTTGGCCGTCAACCTCGGCGGTTCGTCGGTCGGTTCGAGCGTTGCGGTGGAAGTCGACAAACGTATTTGCTTTTCTTCGGTCGGTGTTGGGCGCAGGTTCGACCCGTCCTGTCTGTCCCGCGTCGGAGTCGCCGTCGGCGCCTCTCCGCTTTCCTCCTGAATCGTCTTAAAACCGGGAAAATCACAAGCCGCTAAAATCAGCGACACGACGGCAATGACGATGAACCACGATCGTCGGTTGCGAGTATGCATTAAATGTCCCTTTCCTGCAGGTTGCGTCAGAAAACGAAACAATCGTCGGATCTCAAATTCGTTTCCAATCCTGGAACGACTCCGGCGCTGGATTTGTGACGCGCATATTCCACAACATCGTCGAAGTACAATCCACCCCTCATCGAGAGCTAAATGAAAACCGGAAACTCTCAGAAAATTAGTGACGTATTTTTCCAGCAAGAAAGCGAAGTAGACCCGATCGATGATTTGCTAGGAATCCTTGGTTAAGGTCATATCGCCCACAGCAGAGTCTCCCGTCGTAAAACCGACGATGTACTCGAGGGAGATCTCCTGCGGGGTTACCGTTCCGACCGCGGAGACTTTGTCGATTCTCTCATCGGGCACCGATTCGCCAACAATGGCGACCTCACCGTCTTCCGTGATGGTGATGGTCAAATCGCCGAACAGCGGATCGCCGGGGATGGTGAAAACGGCGCCTTCGGCGTCGAAATTACCGCTGTAGGTAATCGGATCGGGATCGGAAGCGCCAAAGACAAAGCCGTCCAGGTCTACGCTGATGGTCAACGTGCCGTCTTCATCGGCGTTTACCGTTGCGCTGACGGCTCCGGAAGAACCGAAGGTAATGTTATGCCACTCACCGCTCCAGCTGCCCAGATATGCCTGAAGAGCCTGGAAGACGGGGTCTTCCGTCGGGGTAGGCGGCACTTCCACCGTTGACTCAGGCGCAGTCGTGGCCGTCGCTTCCGGCGTCTCGTTTCCGCTGCACGCTCCGAGCAGCAAAGCCAAGAGCAGAATCAGGATGATTGTATGCTTCCACATTATCCTTTTCTCCTATCGGTGATCGGTGGTTCGTGATTCAATTTTGCTGGTCCAAATGTTGCCGAACGACGATGCTGTTTTGCAAATTTGACTTATATTATCGAATTTTCCTTCGTATGCAAGTCGTTCAAATTGGAATTTTTTCCATCGCAAAATACGATCATCTGATCGTTATGAATCAACGTTCGACCTATGAAGAAAGTGCGACCCTTTGTTGACAATGAATTATTGTTGATCCTGCGGCTCGGTCACTAACTCTGGTGGCTGATCAATGGCCCTAATACTTCTCCCACGCTGATCAAACCCAATGTGACGAACGGCGTCGCGGCCCAGGCGCAGCCCATGGCCAGCAGCCAGCGCTGCGGCGCTGTGGCCTCCGCAAAGATGACCAGCGAAAACAACACGGACAGCCACACGGTCAGCAGCGGAAATGCCGCCAGCGCGGTGAGCAAGAAGGTCGCCGACCGATGCACTTTTCGCCCGCTGCTCCGTGCACGTTTGTGCGTCCAGCGCCAGATCAGCACCGACCAGGCCGTCAGGCTGTAGGCCATGAGCACGAAGGTGATCGCCACCCACAGGCCGGGATCGATATGCCAATCGGCAAATGCGCCTCCCTCGCCGAAATAGCTGACGATGGCCAACACGTTGACCGTCAGGCTGATCAAACCACTGATGACGACGAACACGTTCGAACGTTTCATGGCGATGTCCCCACTGGCCGCAGCAGCAACCGCTCACGGCTTGCACTTAAAATCGGAAGACGGGATAGGACCTCCGTGTCCTGCTCCTGAACCCTTGCACTTCGTTTCCCAACCCAGATGAAATTGCTTTGCGCCAACAGCGGCATGCGGATGTCCGCGCCGGGCGGCGGCAATACCCCCGGTGGGCCCCAGTAGCCCGCGTTGGCCAACAGCCAGGTTTCCAACGTGGCCCGGTCGACACCGACGGCGGCGAAGACACTCTCAACGGCGCGCAGCATGAGCTCGCTGTAGGCTTCCCGATCGTAGGCAATCTCACCCTCGATGTGTTCCCAGGCGCGCGCTTTTTCCGGCCCGGGGACGAGCAAGAAGCGCAGCCGCTCGCCGGGGCTGAGTTCCACGCCCCGGTTGGCCAACTCTACGGCGACGCGGGCGGCAACCGTGCGCACGACGTATTCCTCCGGCCGGCGCGAGAGACGGTGGGTGACGACCAACTCGTTCACCGGAACGCCGCCGGCGCGCAGCCGGCGCAGGCGCCGGGCGGCGCAGGCCACCGCGGCGGGCATGGCGGCGCGGAAACCGCTGGCGTCTTCCCCCTGCGCCAGGATGTCGAGCATCTCGAGCTGGGTCTGCTTGATGTAGGGCGGCGTGTCGCGGCGGCGGGCCTCGATGCCGCGAATTTTCAGCGAGCCGTCCTCGTAGGCGCCAAAGTAGCGGTTGGCCACCGTCACGCGCGGTTCGGTGCGCGAGGGCAGAAACGCCAACCAGCGGTAGACGCCCTCCAGGCCGATCTGCAGACCGGTCTCGGCGTGTATCTCTTCGAGCAGCGCTTCGTAATCCGGGCGCTGCTGCGCGCCGGGTTTGTGGATCCAGAGACCGTCGACGTACAGGTGCAGCACGCGAAAGCCGCGTGCCTCGACCAGCTCCTTGGTGCGCAGCAGCACCTCGCGGCCGTAGGCGTTGACCGCCTCGTGCGCCTCGATGCGCCCGAAGCGAGCGTTCTTGTAGCCCAGATAACCGAAACACGTCACCAGGAGCCATTTGTGCGCCGAGTAGCGCCGGCGGTAGGCCTCGACCCGCGGGTCGTCTCCGGGCAACTGGCGGATGAGTGCCTTGTAGCGTTTGCGCTTTTCGAGCAGCGGCGCCAGCGTCTCCGGCACCAGTCCCTGGCGGTGGCGGCACACGCGGGTTCCCAGCTCGGGGATCGCTTCTCCGGGGCAGCACGTTGCCCCGACGGTCTCGGGCGAGATGTTGAAGTGCACCATGATGCTGGGATACATGGCGGTGAAATCGAGTTCGGCGACGTGTTCGTGCAACCCGAGGATGGGCGTGTAGACCAGGCCGCCCTTGTCCGCCAGGCGCAGGTCGTTGCCGCTCTTGAACGTTTCGGGCTGGCGTTTCTGCCAGGGCACCATCGCGCCGCGCCGCAGGGCGGTGTTGACCTGCATGGCGCTGATGCCGGTGCCGGTGGAGACGCGCGCCGTGGTTTGCACGGGCAGGTTGGTCAGGCGCGAGATTTCGAGGATACCGTCCATGCCGTAGTCATTGGAGAGGAAAGCATTCTGGCGATCGAGGTGCCAACGGCCGAAAAGCGTGTGCTGCTCGTTGCGGAAGACCACCCGGCCGTACGAGAAATAGGAAGAGGCCGATTTGCGCTGCACCGTTTTCGTGCGGTCGCGGTTGAGCGGCAGGGGAATGCCGTAATGCCGGGAGAGATCGAGCAAGCGCGGCAGGATGTAGTTGTCGCCGTAGGTGCTGACCAGTGCGTCGGGATCGAAGCGCTCGAGCAGATGGCGCACGCCCAGCAGCAGCTCGCGGCCCTTGCTGCGCGGGAAGCGGAACGTCTCCCCGGCGGTCTCCACCAGCAAATCGCCGCGGTGGCCGCGCCCCGGGTCGCGGCGCTGGTCGGCGAGCTGCAGCGTCATCACCCGCAGCGGCGGCAGACGATAATCGATCTCCCAGGGGCTGTCCAACGCCTCGATGTGCCGGATTCGTTCCCCATCTTGTTCGACGGCGCAGTACGCCAGCGGAAAAACGTCGCGCGCCAAAGCGTAACGCTGCGGCAGCGAGATGTCGGCGTCGTAATAGGTCAGGTCGGGACGGAACTCGGCCGTTTGAAGAAACAGGCGCCGCAATAACCTGGGGATGCGCACGCCGACCTCGAGCACCTCCACGGCTCGATCGAGGAACAGGTCCAGGCGCTCCGTGCGCCGCAGGGTCACCGGCGCGCGCTGCCCGCGCAGCATGCGGCAGACGGCGTGCAGTTCCTGCCGCGGCCCGCGCACGTAGAAGCAGGGCGTGAACGTGTCGCGCAGCAAGTGGGCGCGGCCGTCCTCGTCGAGCAGCCACACGGCCATGCCCTCCGCGGCGGGATAGATGTCGAAGATCCAGCCGAAAGCGGGTACCATCAACCCTCCTGGTCGGGCGCGCCCAGCCGCCGCCCCGCACCGGCCTGCAGCGCCTCGACGAGATTCTCGAGGTGCTCGAGGCGCCCTTCGAGCTGCAGCACCTGTTTGTGCTCCTCGACCAGCATGGCCAGAAGCATCACCTCGAAGGGCAGCAGGTGGGAAGCGTAAGCCGCGGCGGCCAGGTGATGGCGCGAAGCGGCAAGCAGGTCGTCGAGCGCGTGCTGATCCTCGATGCGCAGCGCGCGGCGAAAACGGGACAGCGATTGCTGTTCGTGGAGGAACGCCTGTGTAATGGATGGAAGAGTTCGGCCCATGATCTACCTCACAATGAAACGGGAACGTGGGACCGGGCAAAGCAGACGCAGCCCGAGTCCCATCAGAGTAACCTCGGCTGCCGTTCGAGCGCCGCTTCCGGCGCGCGCAGCAGCCAGGCGATGTCGGCGGCGGTTTGCAACTGATCCAAAAAAGCCCAACGTTCTTTCACCAGCTCGCGCGGCTCGCGCGCCCCAACGATCACCGGGCTGACCGTCGCCAGCCGCTTCAGATGGGAAATGGTGATCTCCAGCAGGCGTTCGCTGTCCCGCAGCGGCACGTTCTCGTCGTAGAAGGTGGTGAGCAGATCGAGGACGAAGATCGGCTCCGGTCCGGTCGGCGTTTTTTCGATGCGCTCGGCCAGTTGAAAGCAGGTGAAGGCGCGCGAGAGACGGATGCGCTCCAGCGCGGCGTAGGGGTGTTTGCACATGCGCCGCGCCAGCCGGGCGACGAAGTAACCGTCGAAGCGGTTGCCCCCGTCGAAAACGCGCAGGGCCTGGCCCCGGACGGCCAGGGCGGTGAGCATGGCCAGGAGCGCCCGCGTGGGTGTGTGCGCGCCCCAGAACAGGGCGACGCGCGGCTGCATCAGCGCCTCGAGCAGCGCCGGGTCACCGGCCGGTAGTGGCAGTTGCACGGATGTGAACGGATCGCTTTGGTAATACATACCTGTCCTCTCGGCTTCAGAAATGAAGTGCATTGCCTGTGCAATAGAACGTTTGTTCTATATCATATCCGAGGATCAGGAAAAACCTATCCCGCAGGGGGTGGAACCGGGCGGGGGATATTGAATCACCCGCAGGGGGGAGGGACGGATTTCAGGGCGATTGCGTGCGTCGCGCCTATCTGGTTACCTGCGCTTGTGAAGCAGCGTCGTCGAGCAGTTCTTTGAGACGAGGATGATCGGCATACACGCCGCGATAGGAAGGGGGCAGCAGGGCGGCGATGCGGCACATGATCTCATCGGTGTTGCGACGCAGGTCGGCGGCGCGAGTCGCTTCGTTCAGCGGGGGCAAACGGAAAGGTTTGCCGATGCGCACACCGACACGGGGACGACGCAGGCGCAGCAAGGTGCGCAGGGCTTTGTCGGTGCCCACGACGGCCGTGGGGACGATGGGGACGTTCGCTTCGTGCGCCAGGTAAGCAGTGCCGGTCTTGCCGCGCGCCAAAGCGCCCGTTTTGCTGCGCGTCCCTTCCGGGGCGATTCCGAACACGTAGCCATTCCGCAGCCGGTCCACGGCGGCGGAGAGTGCCTGACGATCCACCTTGCCGCGTTGGATGAAAACGCCGCCGTGCAGGCTCACGAAGGGTCCGAAGAGCGGGTGATGCTCGTATTTCTCCGCGGCCCAGCCGGTAATTCGCGGCACTTTGAGGGCCGTGAAGAGCAAGGGGGCGTCGAAGTAGCTGAGATGATTGGCCACGACGATGTACGGCGGGGAGCCGGGCAGATTTTCGATTCCGTCGAACGTGCGCCGCGTGAGCAGTCGAAAGAGGGCATTGAAAACCCAGCGGGTAAACGGAAATTGAAGGTGAGGCCTCGGAATTTTGGACACTGTCTGATTGTAGTTGCTTTTCGGCGATGCTACAATCACTTGGGGAGATCTGATCCGGGAGGTCGCCATGATTGGCATCGAGCAAGTGGATACCCGCGACAAGCGGCAGGTGCGGGATTTCATCGACTTTCCTTTCCGGCTGTATGCCGGGCATCCACTGTGGGTGCCGCCGATCCGCATCGACGTCGCCACGCGCATGAACAGCAGCAAACATCCGTTTTACGAACACTCGGACGCCGAGTTTTTCGTCGCCAGGACGGGAAGCGAGATCGTGGGGCGGATCACGCTGCTGGAAAACAAACCCTACAACCGCTACCACGATAAAAAACAAGCGCAGTTCTATTACTTCGAATCCCAGGGCGACCTGGAGATTGCCCGGGCACTGTTCGAACGCGCCGCCACTTGGGCGCGCCAACGCGGCCTCGATCAACTCGTGGGACCGAAGGGATTCGGCCCGCTCGACGGCTACGGCATGCTGGTCGAAGGATTCGAACACCGTCCGGCGATGACCATGATGAACTACAACCCGCCCTATTACCCGAAATTCATGGACGAATTGGGCTTCCGCAAGGAAGTCGATTTTGTATCCTGTTACCTGGGAGCCGGCAAATTTGGTTTGCCGGCGCGCGTGCACCGCATCGCCGAACGGGCCGCCAAGCGCAGCGGGTTGGCCGTCAAGCGCTTTCGCAGCAAGCGCGAACTGCGCCAGTGGGCGCCGCGGATCGGAAAAACGTACAACGACACGTTTGTCAACAATTGGGAGTACTATCCGCTGAGTGACAACGAGATCGACTACGTGTTGAACGAGATCCTGACCGTCGCCGATCCGCGCCTGATCAAGATCATCGTGCACGGGGAACTCGTCGTCGGATTCCTCTTCGGCTTTGCGGACGTCTCGGCGGCCATCCAGCGCAGTAAAGGACG
>DAOUEE010000191.1:0-8786 GCA_034430695.1 Anaerolineales bacterium
CCCAAGGTGACCAGATCGCCCGCCAGTGCCAGCTCTCTTGCGGCTTGAAGCAGCTCCTGGAATTTACCTTCGTCTGCGATGTAGTGATCTGCGGTGAGGATGGCGATCACGCAATCCGGATCAATCTTTCTCAGCTTGATCGCAGCCAGTCCCACTACCGAGGCGGTGCCTCGCGGGCAGGGCTCGAGTATGAAGTTGTTCGCTGGCAGGGAAGGAACCTGATTGGACAATATTACCGCCTGATCCTTGACCGTAACGACGAAAATTCGATCGAACTCCATCAAAGGCTGCAAGCGTTTGACCGACACGTTAAACAGCGTCTGATTTCCAAATATCTGCAGCATTTGCTTTGGCCGAGCTCGCCGTGACAACGGCCAAAGCCGCGTTCCACCCCCGCCCGCCATGATCACTGCAAAAAAGTCGTCTGTCATTTTCCGTCAATCCCGCGAGTATGCAGCTTGTGCTTCTCGAATTTTCACGTATTGCATCCCGCTGAGCTTCCGCACGCGTCCTTTTAGCTCCAGCATCGCCAACGCGGCCGTGATGCGCGCAATCGGCAATGCGCACGACTCCTTCAATTCATCCACGTGGACGGGTTCGCTTCCCAACGTCTCCAGGATCAACCGTTCCGTTTTGTCCTCCGGCAAAGCCTGTGACACGACTTCCTGCCGGACGACGACTTCCATATTCAGGACCTCGAGCACGTCCTGCGGGGAGAGCATCGGTTGTGCGCCAGATTGTATCAACTGATTTACACCTTTGCTCGTATTCCGGTTAATGTCTCCCGGAACCGCAAAAACGTCCCGTCCCTGTTCTGCTGCGAAGTCCGCCGTGATCAACGCACCGCTCCCTTCACCCGCCTCGACGACGATAACGACCATCGAGAGACCGCTGATAATACGGTTGCGGGGCGGAAAGTTCTTCGCTTCGGGACGCGTCCCGATGGGATAATCGCTGATAACGGCCCCATTTTCGATTATCCTTCGGGCCAGTTTCCGATGTTCGGGTGGATAGATTTGATCCAATCCGGATCCCAATACCGCGATCGTCCGTCCACCCGCCTCCAACGCAGCCTCGTGAGCGACGCCATCTATGCCGCGTGCCAAACCCGACACCACAGTCACACCGCTTCCGGCAAGCGTCCGGCCTAAATCGCGCGCGACCGTCTCGCCGTACGAGGACATCCTGCGCGTGCCGACCACCGCCGCAGCCCACCGATCCCGGGGATCGAAATCGCCCAAAGTGTACAACATCGGCGGAGGCGCATCGATTTCGCGCAATCGCTGCGGATATTGCTCGCAGTCCCAAGTTATAACTTTCAATCCTCTGGACTGGATGTCAGTCCAAACGCTCTCTAAATCAATACGCCGGCGTACTTCAAAAAACGCCTCGATAGTCTTCGGTCCCAAGCCTGCGGATTTCAATGTCTTGCGATCTGCGTTCCAGGCAAGCTCCACGTCTCCACATGCATCCAGTAATGATCGCAGACGATGGGGCCCGATACCAGAAACAAGGTTGAAACCGACCCAATATTGTTTTTTCTCCCCCATTTCAGCCTCCAAAAGCCGTCAGAGCATAACACAGCGATTTCGCGCATGTCAAGTTGGCAACCGATTGCTGAAAATCTTCAGACACTCATGAAGCGCGCTTCTCTCAAGCGCAAGAAAAAACGCCTGAATGGATCAGGCGTTACGCATGGAAATCCGAAGGGGCTGTCTGAACGATCTTTTTAGACAGCCCCTTGTGCGGGGATGACGGGATTCGAACCCGCGATCTCTGCCTTGACAGGGCAGCGTGTTAAGCCGCTACACTACACCCCCGGACGCTGAGCAGTGTACCACAGTCCAAGAATAGGCGTCAAGAAACTTCATCCCGCCGATGTCTCTTAGCTAATAAAGCTCCTCCAAAGTTGCCGTCGGCGTCAATGTAACCGTGGGAGTAATTGTCGGTGTCGCTGTCGGCGGAGCCACGTAGCAGACTCCAGGCTCGGTGCCGTCCGGCGTAAATCCTACGGTCCAACGGCAGGTGTTGTCCATCATGGCGACTTGCTTGATGGGGTAAAGTGAACTGCCGATCTCCGGCGACCCGGCGTCATCCGGCGTAAAATGATCGTTGTAATCCATCCAACCGGGCTGGATGACCATTTCTTCCGACCAGACCCCCCACATGAATTCGCCGTCCGAATCAATCAACGAGTGCTTGAAAGCCAACTGCACTCGGTCCGGCTGCGTGGGCGATCGCCGAATCCAGGCTGCGTCGGGATCGGGCCCGATGCCCTGGGCGAAAAGCTGATCGTCATACCCATTCCAGACTGCCTGCGGGGGGTCGGCCTCCAACGGAACTACACCGCCGACGTCGTTGTTGCTGTCCCGCCAGGCATACACGCCATCCGTGGTCCAATCGCTTGACGCAGGAACGACGCCCGAGATATACCAATCTCCACGGCCATCGAGATCGCCATCGATCTCGACGGCATACACGGCCTGCGAGTCGGCAGGAGGTTCGCCTTCCAGGAATATGGTTACATACACCCAGGAACCGCTCAAACTCAATTCGGCACGCGTGATATCGAGATGTTCTACGTAATCCATCACTTCGGAGGTAAACGGGCGTTCGATGAGGTTCTTGTCGAAGTTATCGGCGATCGCTCTACGCTCCGCCGCCAATGCCTTCGTGGATCGATCTGTCATGTAGCTGGTCAGACTCCCCGGATTCTCCGGACGGACCGTGTGTTCGACGGTCGCCGTTGGTGTGGCCTCGGCTGCAGGTTCTTCTTCGACGGGTTCCGGCGGAGATTCACCCGATTCGCCCACGCCTCCAGAAGCTGCTTGAAGTGTGGCTGCAACAATGAGATCCAGCGCATCCATGGTTTGCGTGCCCGCAAGATTCAGATCGGCCTCTTGCGTCTGCGCCAGCGGTCCACAAGCGAGGATCCCCAGAATCAGGAACGTGATAACCAGTGTGAGTGAATTCCGGCGAGATGTCTTCATGTTTTCCTCCATGTGATGCGAACGATGTAACCGCGGTTCCATTTATGGAACGCAACCAAAAAGCCGTTTGTGACATCCTGAGATCAATACCATAAGTATAACCTCTGCCGCTGCAATTCGCTCAGCAACCCTTGTTGATGCACCCTCGCTCATGACGTATAATCGCTAACCAAGTGGAGTTATGATGTCGAAAAAACGAGAAAAGAAATCGCCCTTGAAGTGGACGGGCGCAGATACACGTCAATCCTTCCTGGAATTTTTCGCGCAGCGCGGTCACACGATCGTCCCTTCCGCGTCTCTCGTTCCCGGTGGGGATCAAACCCTGCTCTTCACCAACGCCGGTATGGTGCAGTTCAAAGACGTTTTCCTCGGCTCCGGCACTCGTCCTTACGTTCGCGCCGTGGATTGCCAAAAATGCATGCGCGTTGCGGGCAAACACAACGACCTGGAGGATGTCGGACGAGACGATACCCACCATACCTTCTTCGAAATGCTCGGTAACTGGTCCTTTGGGGATTACTACAAGAAGGAAGCCATAACCTGGGCCTGGGAATTGCTCACGGAAGTGTGGGGACTGCCGAAAGATCGATTGTACGCAACATGCTTCGAAGACGAAATGGGAGAGATTCCTCGCGACGACGAAGCAGCCGGCATATGGCTTGAACAACCCGGTTTCCATCCCGATCACGTGCTTTTTTTCGGCAGGCAGGATAACTTCTGGGAGATGGCGGATACGGGACCTTGCGGCCCGGACAGCGAAATCCACTTCGATCGCGGCCCCGAATACTGCAACATGCAGGGCTTGAAGGACCACGAATGCGCGGTAAACGGTGACTGCCAGCGCTATCTGGAACTGTGGAACCTGGTATTTATCCAGTACAACCGCATCAGCCCACACGAACTCGAACCGCTTCCCGCAAAGCACGTCGATACCGGCATGGGCTTCGAACGCATCGTATCGGTCTTGCAAGATGTCGATTCCAATTACAAGACGGATCTGTTCACGCCGTTGTTGGACACGGTTCAACGACTGACCGGCGATGACGAGAAAACCCGCCGTCAAAATCTGACCCCCTATCGCGTCATCGCCGATCACGGACGTGCGGCGTCTTTCCTGATTGCAGACGGCGTCGTCCCTGGAAATGTCGGGCGCAACTACGTCTGCCGCATGATCATCCGCCGCGCGAGCCGTTTCGGCGGTATGATCGGCCTGGATGAACCCTTCCTGCATGAAATTGCCCAGACGGTGATCGCCTGCTACGGTGATTTCTACCCGGAACTCGAGCGAAACAAGGCCGCCATTCTGCAAACCCTCAATGAAGAAGAACGGCGTTTTCACCGCACGATCGACGTCGGCGTCGCCCACTTCATGACGCTGATGGAACAAGCTCAATCCTCCGATTCGAAGACCATATCCGGCCAATCCGCTTTCGATCTATACGCCACGTACGGCCTGCCCTTCGAAATCACGCGCGATCTCGCCGTGGAACACGGCTTTACGACCGACGAAGCGGGATTTTACACAGCGATGGAGCAGCACCGGCTCGCATCCGGAGACGGCAGCGGCAAAGCCCAAACGGATGAAAACATCGATCTCTACCGCCAGATTCTGGAAGACCTGCAGTCTTCAAAGGCATTGGGTCCGGCGGGCGTAGATTACGATCCGTACGCCTCAATTCAATCTCAGGGAGACGTCCTGGCGCTCATCCGGGGGGATGAGCGGGTTCAATCCGTGCGCGAGGGTGAACGCGTCGAAGTCGTCCTGCCAGAGACTTCTTTTTACGTCGAGTCCGGCGGACAGGTGACCGACACGGGGGAAATATCCGCCGTCGACGGCGCTTCCTGGGAAATCGAAATCGAGCGTGCCCGTGAACCCGTCAAGGGCTTGATCCTGCACGAGGGAAAAGTCGTTCGCGGGAATCCCCAGGTCGGCGATCTTGCGCGGGCGTCGATCGACGCAGATCGCCGCCTTGACATCATGCGCAATCACACTGCCACACACCTGCTCCACGCCGCACTGCGAGAAGTTCTCGGAGAGCATGCCCGCCAGGCCGGTTCGTTGGTGGCACCCGACCACCTGCGTTTCGATTTCACGCACCCCGAAGCCATGACGCCCGATGAGATTCAATTGGTGCAGGAAAAGGTCTCCGAAGCCATTTTAGCGAACTATAAACTGACAGTGGTTCACAAATCGCGCCAGGAAGCGATAGACGAAGGCGCAATGGCGCTGTTCGGAGAGACATACGGCGAGGTCGTGCGTACGGTCAGCATCGGTGAAGACGAGCGCCATTCCTACGAATTGTGCGGCGGCACGCATGTCGACGAGACCGGTATCATCGGCCCCTTTTTAGTCTTGAGCGAAGGAAGCGTCGCGGCCGGAATTCGGCGCATCGAAGCCGTCACCGGACGTAGAGCGCAGTCCATCATCGACGAACGACTGCGCATCCTGCAGGATGTGGCAGCTGTGCTGGACTCGCCGATAGAAGAAATCGACACCCGGATCCGCAATCTACTCGCAGAGCGCGATCGACTCGAGCGGGAACGGTCTACGTATCTGTCCCAGCAAGCGATCGACGCTTTCGATTCGCTCGAACCTCAGGAGTATGCCGGCGTGCGCGTTCTCAGCGCGATGATTCCTGACGCCGATGCCGAGATTCTACGCCAGTTGACGGATCGTTTTCGCGACAAATACGATTCGGGCGTGGTCTTGCTCGGATCGATCGTAGATGGAAGACCGATTCTCGTAGCCGCCGTGAGTGCGGACCTCGTCACGCGGAACCTGAACGCGTCTAAATTGGTGAAACTCGCCGCCAAAGCCATCGGCGGAGGCGGGGGAGGCAAAGCGACGCTGGCGCAAGCAGGCGGTAAAGATGCCTCGAAATTGAATGAAGCGCTGGACGTCTTGCCCAATTGGGTGGAATCCGAACTCCAATGAAGCCGATTGCACGTGATCGATTCCGGTGAAAGTCCATATCGTTCATCTCGATTCGCATGACGACTACGTATCCGCCCGAGACAAGTTGGGCTGGGCAAAATCTCCGCGCGTGCTCATCGTCTGGCCGGTGTACGGGCGTATTCTCCATCGCAGGCTGGACCTGGTATTGCTGCAGCGGTTCGCAGCGCAGCACAGCCTTCAAATCGGACTCGTGACGCGCGATCCGGACGTCCTCGATCATGCCGAAGCATTAGCAATCCCGGCTTTCGACAGCGTCGATGCCGTCACGGATGCCGGCTGGCGCCGCAGCGCTCGCCGCCGTCCGAAAGCAACTGTCCCGCGTCCCAAGACGAGAAAAGCCGCGAGTTCGAGGCTCGAGCCGACCAACGATCTCGCGAACAGAATCCCATCTACGCCGAAAAAGATTTTCCGTGCGCTCCTGCTGGCCGTTGTGTTCGTCACGCTTGGCGGTTTGGCGATCCTCATTGTTTCCCGTGCGGAGTTGATCGTCTCGCCGCCAATCGAAGCGCAGACCATCGACTTGCTCTTGCACGTCGATCCTGCATTGAAGGCGCCGGGTGCAGACAGCGCAATTCCGGGCCAAATCCTCACCGTGCAGGTTTCGGATGAACTGCGGCTGCCAACCAGCGGCGAAATTGCCATTCCGGCTGCTCCCGCAAGGGGCTTCGTCACCTTCACGAACCTGACCTCGAATTCCATCGTAATTCCGGCAGGCACAGGATTACGAGCCACGGGGTACGAGGATCAGCGCTTCGTCACGTCGGAAAGCGTTTCCCTGCCGGGCGAAATCGGCGCCCAGGCAGAGGCGGCTATCGAAGCCGCCACGTTGGGTCCGGCCGGCAATTTGCCCTCCGGTGCGATCGACGCCGTTGAGGGCACGCTGGGACTGCAGGTCGAAGTCAACAACATCGTCTACCTCTCCGGCGGGGAAGACGAAATTCATGGTGCGGTCGCCGAAGCGGATTTCAAACGCCTGGAAGATACGCTTCTGGAGAATTTAGAAGCCCAGGCGCTGCAACAACTCAGTGCCCTTCTGCAAGAGGGACAGATCATGCTTCCTCAATCGCTTCGACTCACGCAGGTGGGCGAACGGACCTTCGATCGTGAACTCGGCGATCCGGCGGACACGCTTGCCTTGACGATGAACGTCGAATACAGCGTTTTTGCGTACCGGAACACGGATGCACAAGCTGCAGCGGAGCAGATGCTTGCCGGCCAGATGCCTGCCGGATATGCCCCGATTCCATACAGTTTCGGTTTCGAAGTTCTCGAAGACGATTTACAAAGCCGACCTGACTCCGTCGACCTCACAGCGCATGCCTGGCAGGATATCTACATGCCTGTCGATAAGGACATGCTGCGCGAAATCCTTCGCTGGGAACGACCGGCGCGAGCAATCTCGCTCGTTTCGCAGAACATCAGCGTCACGGAACCTCCGACGCTGCGCCTCTATCCCGGATGGCTGCCCCGCATCCCGTTCCTCCCGACGCGAATTTCCATTCGCTATGCGTGGCAGGTGAATTCATGACCCGCATACTTGCCGTCGACCCGGGGGACAAACGCATCGGCCTGGCGGTCAGCGATCCAAGCGGCACCATCGCCAGGCCTCTGACGGTCGTCAAACACGTTTCGAGAAACGCAGACGCCCGAACGATCACGCAGTGGGCGGAGGATTACGAAGTGGATAGAATCCTCGTTGGGCTCGCCCTGGACGCTGCAGGCCAAATCGGTCATCAAGCCCGAAAAGCGCTGCGTTTGGTCGAGGCGCTGCGCGCCGTGACGGAATTGCAGGTCGACACCTGGGACGAAACGGATTCCACGAGCACCGCACTTCTACTCGGCGGGAAAAAAGATGACATGACGGATGCCCGCGCGGCTGCCGTCTTTTTACAGGAATATCTCCATGCTGAAAAGCCTTAAACGACCTGCCTGTTTGCTCGGTGCAGCAGCCGGCATGCTGATCATCTGCGGGGTAATTTGGGCGGTTGGTTTCGTCGCGCTCGGCGTGCCGCAGGCGAACGAACGCCTCGGCCGACCCAACCCCGACTTGAATCCGTCCATGCGCACGCTGTTGTCCGTGTATCTGCTGGCCAATGAAGCCGCGCTCGACGAACCTGCGGGCGCAGCGGAAGTATCGATTGATTTCGAAGTGTTTGAGGGCGATCTCGCCAGCGACGTCGTCGACCGCCTGACGGAAAGCGGCGTGGTCCGCAACGGATTCCTGCTGCGCAATTACCTGCGCTACCGCGGTTTCGACTACAGCGTCGAGGTTGGCCATTACCAACTTACCGGAGAGATGACCATCCGCCAGATCGCAGACGCACTGCAGACCGCGATCCCTGCGGCGACCGCCTTCACCGTGGTCGAGGGCTTACGCCTGGAAGAAATCGCCGAACGCATTGCCGTCAGCAATTTGGACATCAGCTTCGAAGAATTTCTGGCAGCTTGTGATGAAATTGCCCGCAGCAACGATCTTCCGGTCGACTTGACCGATGACTCTTCATTAGAGGGATTTCTGTTCCCGGACACGTACTTCTTCGATCCCGAGGCATCTGCACGTGACGTGATCCTCGCCATGCTGGACAACTTCGAATCCAAACTCGATGCAGAAATACTCGAAGGATTCGAACGACAGGGCTTGAGCGTATATGAAGCCGTTACGTTGGCCTCGATCGTAGAGCGTGAAGCCGTAATCCCGGACGAACGACCGCTGATCGCCTCGGTCTTCTTGCGGCGCTTGTCTCTGGACATGAAATTGGAAGCGGATCCTACCGTACAGTACGCCCTGGGCCCGCAGACCGGCGGATGGTGGAAGGCGCCGCTCAGTCACTCCGATCTGG
>DAOUEE010000192.1:0-2648 GCA_034430695.1 Anaerolineales bacterium
GTGCGGCAGTCCATTCGAGGATGCGATCGAAGCCGCGCCGGAGCATGACCTCCAGTTCATCCGCAGCAGCCCGATAGGTATCCAGCGTCCCCGTCACCGGATCGTCGATGTCATCCGTGCGGCCGACGAGTGCAGAGAACAGCTTCACTCGATCGGCGTATGCCGGGTATTGATTCTGCAGCACCTCGGCATGGCGGCCTTCCATGACCAGCACCAGATCGAACTGCGACAAGAGCCCTTCGGTAACGGGCCGGGAACGGTGGTCCTCGATGTCCAGGCCGCGTTCCCGCATGACACGCCGCGCGGAGGGAGTCGCCCGCTCGCCCGGAGACGCCCAGACTCCGGCCGATTCGACGCGCCAGTCATCGCCCCATTCCGCTTCATGCAGAATCGACTTAAAAAGGGCTTCCGCCATCGGTGAACGGCACTGATTGGCGGAGCAAACGAAGAGGATCGAAGGCATTCAGCTCCCCACGCGAATCGATATCTTTTCTCCAAACAGGATTGGCCGATGCTACAAGCGCCCCATAATTCTCAAGTGACGCCGCAACTCTCCGCCCGAAATCAACAGCAAGTGATCGCCCGATTCTTCCGCCAGTTCCTTGCACGCACGCGTGAAATCGGTCGTTACGATGAGATAGGCCGAATCGCAATTTCCCTGGGATTCCATCGTCTCGAGCACGCTGCGGCCTTCGCCCACGCCTACATTTTTCTCTGCGCGTATGTAGCGCACGAAGACGCGCTCGACTTTTTTCTTCTCCGTACGCCAGGCCAACAGTTCCGTACAATCTTCGTCGGATCCTTCGAGAACGACGGTCTCCGGATATCCCAGCGCGCCCATCAACTGGCCGATCTCTGAAATGATGCCCGCCGGCTCCAACGATTCGACGTGCGATTTGAGCATCGCCGTGTCCGGGAGCGGCTCCTGCTCTTCGCCTTTCTCTTCCAACTCCTTCTTGGCTTTTTCCAGCTGCTTTTTGAGTTTGAACGCCGGAGTCGGATGAATGGGAACTTCGAAGATATCCTGCAGCCAATCATCGAGCGTGATGCGTTCTTCCAATTCGACGGGCTGCGTATCCATGGGAACCTGGTGGGGAAGCATGCCGCGTTTGGCCAGTATTTCGTACAGGCGCTCCTCGATCGTGTCCGCCACCCAAAATTCATACACGTTGACCGGCACCTTGGGCCCGATCGATGGATTCAAACGGCGCTCCAAGCGGCGGCGAACCGCGGGATTCCAGTTGTGATCGAAATGAACGACGTACGTCGCTTCCTTCAACGCCTTTCCGTCCAACTGCGAACCGGCTTCGATGAGCAGTACGTTCCAATGAACTTGCTGGCGGAATGCGCTCAGGATTTCGTCCCGCTGTTCTTGCGAGGTGGTTCGATCGATGCTCAATGCGCCGTACGCTTCGAGCACGGGAAGCAATTTTTCAAGTCCGTCTTCTTTGAATTGGGTAATGACGACGATTTTCGATCCGGCTGAAGAGACTTCGTCGACCAGATCGACCAAAGCTCTCACTTTAACGCCGTCCAATAATTCCGGAGCGAAATTAGATACACGTTTCAATCGCTCCACAGCCGACATGACGTGCGTGCGGGTGATCGCGCCTCCAAGCTTGACCAGGCGGTTGCGCTCCTCCTCGAGCGCCTTCTCGTAAACCTTCATCTGCCGGTCTTGAAGATCGAGCCAGAACTCTTGCCGGATCTGCGGCGGCATGGCTTTCGCCATTTCGCGCTTCGTTCGCCGCATAACATGGCTCTCGAACTGCTTATGCAGTTCCGGCAGGGTGCTCTTCGTCGCCCCATCCAATTCTTCCGGCGTGAGAAAAGTGAACACGGAAAGCCAGCTTTCTTCATCGGGAGGCAAAGCTCCGGCCAATCCCCAGCGCCGTTGGGCCGAGAGCCGTTTCAACGCATTGAACATCTCTCGCTCACGGAAGCGGATCATGTGCAAGCTGTCGAAAATGACGATGTCGAAATTCAAGCTGTCGCCAGCCAGCAAACCTCCGGCGATGTCGATGGCCAGAGTCGAGTAATCCACCAGGTAGACGTGTGCCGGCGTGCGCCAATCCATATCCCGCTGATCGGGATTGCCCTGGATGGTCGTAAACGTCAGGAACGGCGCCCACGTTAATAGATGCCCGGACCAATGACGCAGCCCCGTCTTCGGACACACGATCAACGCACGCTTGATTTCCCCTTGTTGAAACAAAGCGGAAAGCGCGGCGATCGCCGTGACCGTTTTCCCCATACCCGCGTCGTCCGCCAATAAAAGCGCATCCCGGTTGATCAGCGTCAGGACGGCTTCCATCTGATCGTCACGCAGGGGAAAAGGTAGAACCGGCGGGGTGACTTCCGTGAGAAACACGCTGAGTTCCAACGTGGGACGCAGCATATCCATCATGTCGGGTACTTTTTTGGGGACGATCTTATTGCGTTCGACGATGGGTTTGTACGACCTCGGAAGCGGCGGTGGGCCTTCGAATGCGAGATTGTCCTTAGCAGGATACTTCTTACCCGATAGCTGTGGAGCTTCGAAATCGACGCCAACCTCCTGAATAGATCCCGAGGCCGTCAACCGCGCCGGGTAGTCGTGCAAATCCATGTTCTCCAGGCGCGCATGCGAGAAATCCAGCAATAAATCA
>DAOUEE010000193.1:0-19674 GCA_034430695.1 Anaerolineales bacterium
AGACCTACGACAACCAGGTTGCCCGCCAGACTCAACGCGAGACGAACGCGAGCGGAAATTCCCTTTCGTAATATCGCCCCGATAATTGCCAACAGGCTTTGCCAGGAGAAGGACGCAAATCCGGCGCCAAGTACAAACACCATTCGCTCCAGGAACGTGTTGGAATCCCCCAGCGTGCCGCCGAGGATCAGTGCACTGAAATAAACCACGGTCAATGGATTGACCGCCGTAAGCAGCAAAAATTGCACGTAAAGTTTCCAGTATCCGGTCTTGGGATCCGCGTTCTCGATTGGGGCTGCGGTCCGCAGAGAACGCCGCATGCCGAAAATCCCCAGCCCTACGAGCAGGATCGAGCTCGCGAGACGGACCGTATCCGCGTGCGGTTCAAGATAAATCGCCAACATACTCCCCGCCGCAGCGGCCAGCGCGGCGAAGAGAAAATCGACCGTCGCAGCGCCGCTTCCGGCGACAAAACCCGCAGTAAACCCCTTGCGCAGTGTTGTGTCCACAATCAAAATGGAGATGGCGCCGACCGGAATGGCGATACCGTATCCGGCCAACAAACCCTCAACCAATATTGAAGTCATCGTCTTTCAGCATTCCGTTCTTCGATATCCGGGCGTGGAAGATTTCACGTTATTGGTCGGCTGTTGTTCCGACGAGATCGTACGGCATG
Organism: Anaerolineales bacterium; assembly: GCA_034430695.1. Lineage (GTDB taxonomy): Bacteria > Chloroflexota > Anaerolineae > Anaerolineales > E44-bin32 > WVZH01. Next base: position 677 of record DAOUEE010000193.1, read on the forward strand.
GCGCTGTCGATTCTCACAGGCAGCATTTCCCCCAGCGGATGTTCGCCATCGATGATCACCAAACCATCGATCTCGGGCGCATCCCGGAACGATCGGCCCAGTGTGATACTATCTCCGGCACCCTCCGTCAGAACCGGAAGGACGCGTCCGACGAAGGTTTGATTCTTCTCCAACGAGATCTGTTGCTGTAAACGCATCAAACGATGGCGTCTCTCGTCTTTCACCTCCGCCGAAATCGGATCTCCCAGCGCTTCGCTCTCCGTCCCTACCTCTGGAGAAAATGTGAAAACGCCCACTCTATCGAAGCGAACTTCTGAGATGAAATCCAACAGCGTCTCGAACGCCTGCTCTGTTTCGTTGGGATAGCCCACGATAAACGTGGAGCGCAAAGCCACGTCCGGTACAGCGCTGCGCAATTTGGCCAGCGTGCTATGAACCCACTCGAGGTTCGCCGGACGCCGCATGCTCCGCAGCACCTCAGGATGCGCGTGCTGCAGCGGCATGTCGATGTAGGGGACGACCTGGGGATTACCGGCGATCACTTCGATCAGGCGATCCGTCACGCAGCCCGGATAAGCGTAGAGAATGCGCAGCCAATCGACCCGCGGAACTGCCTTCAGCAGGTCCTCGATCAACGCTGCCAACCCGTCCTGGATGCCCAAATCATGTCCGTAATCCGTCGTGTCCTGCGCAACGAGGTTGATTTCCCGTACGCCGCGATCCTGTAAAAGTTTCGCATCGGCGAGAATCCGTTCGGGCGGCCGGCTCACGGCCGTTCCCTTGATCAAGGGAATGGCACAGAACGCACAGGGCCGCCGGCACCCATCGGCGATTTTCAGGTACGCACTCACGCCCTGAATCGCCGTGCGCGGCACATCTACGTCCTCGTCAATGCCTTCGGGTTCCTCAGGCAGGTGATAGAGGGTTTGGGGTGTCTTTCGTTTCCGCAGTATTTCGACGAGCTGCGCGATGTCCATCCAGCGCCTGGTTCCAAGCAATCCGTCGATGCCCGGAACCTGTCGCGCGACCGCTGCGCCAAATCGCTGGGTGAGACAACCTGCAGCGATCAGTATTTGCCCGGGCTGTTTGAGATTTACGAAACGCTGGAGTTCGGCGAGCGATTCTTCCCGGGCCGCTTCGATGAAACCGCACGTATTGACGATGATCACGTCCGCATCCGCCACGCCGTCAGTAACCTGACAACCCTCGCGGGCGAGCAAGGCGGTCATGGATTCAGAATCGACGCTGTTTTTCGCACATCCCAGCGATACGAGATGGAAACGCAGCTTCACTTTTCCGCCTCGGGACTTTGTCGCGAGGTCGGTGACGCCGCCGCGGTAGCCGTGGCAGGAGGCGATGCCGTGGGAGTCTGAGTCTGTGTGGGCGTCGGGGTAAGAACCCCATCCAGGGTCCAAATCCGGATCACAATTTGACCCACGTCCCCCATCGTTCCTTGATCCTGCCCGTTGTAATAGATGCGCACACCAGCACCGTTGCCTGTCGTGACTTCGACAGATTCCAGACCGTTGAAGGTTTGTTCTTCCCCAGGCAGCATACGTCCACTGAAAGCTTCCTCGCCGTCCACCAACACACGCACCCAGGCGCGCTGCTTTGCCAAAATTCTCAGATTTACTTCGCTGTTGAGCCCCAGGACGAGAGGCTGTGTGGGCGCCTCGACCTCAGTTTCGGGCGTCGTTTCGCCCGGACCGGCGGGTATCAACGTGGATTGTGCCGTCGCCGTGTGCGTTATCGTGGGCGTTTCGCTGGGAATGAAAAACGTCATGGCTTCATCTGTAGCTTGCGCGCCTTGGCGGAGGGATTGCATCAGGCGGCTGCTGCCCCAGATCAAGACCGCGATGACGGCCAGGATGATCGTGGCCGTGATAAACAAGTCGAACGACAGCCAGCGCGGCCGGCTGGAGTGGATTTGCACAGACGGCCCGCTGCGCCTTTCACTTTGCGCCAGCGGGTTTTTCAATTTCGGACGACGGGATTGGAGTTTCTCCGCGTACTCTAGCAAGATCTCGTCTGAATCCAGCCCGAGAAAATCCGCGTAATTCCCGAGGAACCCGCGCACCTGCACGGGCGACGGCAACGAATCGATGTCTCCCCGCTCGAGAGCCGCCAAATGATAGGTGCGAATGCGAGTTGCTTGTTCGACCTCTTCTAGCGTGATGCCGAGGCGCTCACGAGTGTCTCGCAGCCTCTGACCAATCTCCTTCATATCCGCCTGGGATTAAACAATACCACCAACCTTGGAGCGGATGGCCGCCCGCGTTGGTGGTATTCGAACGAACCGATTAGGATTTCTCGTCGCTGGCCGCCTCGGCGGGCTCGTCTTCCGCATTCAGACCCTCTTCAGTCTGCGCTTCGGCGAGTTCTGCTTCGGCTTCCATTGTCTGTTCTTCAGTCTCGAGTTCTGCCTTCAATTCTGCAAATTCTTCAACCGGCTCCGCAGGAATACCTTCCTCGGTCAATTCGTACGCCGATTCGGGCGGTTCATCTTCACGATGCACGACGATCTTGATCTGCGGAACCAGATCCACCGTTAGACGAATGTCCACATCGTGAACGCCGAGGGTTTTTATGGGTTGGCTGTCGATCTGTCGACGATCGATCGTCACCTTGGAGGCTTCTTCTATCGCCTCAGCGATCATCGCCGTCGTAACCGAACCATAGAGCCTGCCCATTTCTCCGGCTTTTACCGGGAAGATCAGTTCCAGGCCTTCCAGCACTTCGGCAACCGAACTCAGTTCCTGGTTGAGCCGTGCTCTTTCCTCGGTCGCTTTCTCGCGAATGCGCTCGGCCTGCTTCAACATTCCCGGTGTGGCTAACGCAGCCAGGCCCTGCGGGAGCAGGTAGTTACGCCCATAACCGTCGGCCACTTTCTTGATGTCCCCGGCACGACCTAATTTGTATACATCTTTCAGGAGAAGTACTTTCATGGATATCCAAGCCCTTTCCAGAAAATTTGAGTGCCTCAACGGGCGCTCGAGGGCGAAGGGTACAACGCCCTGGCCAACGAATTCTACCAGAGCCTGCTGCTCCGGTCAAAGTGTAAATCAGGCCGTTTCGGCAGCTCCGTTGATCTATATTCTCTCCAGGGTTCCACGTACGCCAACGTTCTTTTCCATCACGATACCATCCTCACCATCGGCATAATAGCGCGACCAGACATCGACTTCGATGTAACCGCAGTGCCGATAGAGGCTCTTCGCCGCCTCGTTGGAGTTGCGCAGAGTCAAACGCATGCGCGGCATGCCGAGTTGCTGCTCGCAGGCGATTAACAAACTGCGCCCGATGCCCTTGCGCCGGAAGTCGGGATGGACCCCGATCGAGGCGATCCAACCCAGACTTTCTCTCCGCCGCCTGTCTCCGATCACGAAACCGATCGGACGATCTTCGGACACCGCCTTGAGGCGAACGATCTCCGGAAACGTAAGCGCCGCCAGACAATCGATCCAGGGCCAGGCATCACGGCCAAAACAGGCTTTCTCCAAAGAGATGAAGGCGGAGAGATCGCGCCAGGTCGCCTGCTCGATGAGCACCCCGGATCGAGTTGTCGTTTCCTCACCCAGCGTCGTTTATTTCTCCTTGCCCAAACGGAAGTTCTCCAGCATGCTGGTGAATTCCATCGGGAAGATGAACTTGGTCGCCGGGCTGGTACCCATGGTCTTCAGGGTTTCGAAGTACTGCAAGGTCATCGTCTTCTGGTCGATGGTGTTTGCGATGCTGTAAATCTTGTCCAACGCCGCCGCAAAACCTTCAGCCCGCAGCAGTTGGGATTGCCGATCGCCTTCCGCACGCAGGATGTTTGCCTGTTTATCACCGTCCGCTTTCAGAATCGCAGCTTGTTTTTCGCCGTCCGCCACGTTGACCGCCGCTTCCCGCTGGCCCAGAGATTCCGTGACTACCGCACGCCGCACACGTTCCGCCGTCATCTGGCGATTCATCGCGTCCTGCACTTCACGCGGCGGGATGATCTCCCGGATTTCGACGTTGGTGACTTTGACGCCCCAGCGTTCCGTGACTTCATCCAGCTTCACGCGCAGTGTTTGATTGATGTGATCTCGCTGCGAGAGTACGTCATCGAGCGGGATGGCACCGATCACCGAACGCAGCGTGGTGGTCGCCATACCTTGCGCAGCGGTCTCGAAATTACCGACCTGGAGCACGCTTTGCTGGGCTTCGACGACTTTGTAATACCAGATGAAGTCGATGGCGATGGGCGCGTTGTCCAACGTGATCGACGTCTGGTGGGGAATTTCACGCACCTGCTCGCGTAAATCCACCTTGACACCCTTGTCGATAAACGGAATGAGCAAGACCAAACCCGGACCACGTTCACCCACACAGCGGCCCAGGCGGAAAACCACCAGGCGTTCATATTCCTGAACGATGCGAACGGCACTTGCGAAAACGGATATACCGAACAACGCAACGACGCCAACGCCACAATAAATAACCCAATTATTTCCCATGTTATCCTCCTTTATCGAATTCGAAATACGGTTGGATCATTCGGCAGGCTCCACGACCAATATTAAGCCTTCTCGATCGCGAACCCGCACTTTGGTTCCCACATCCAGGGGCGATTCAGCACGCGCCGTCCACAACTCACCGGATATATATACCGACCCGGTCGGATCAAGCGGCGTTCGCACTTCGCCGATCGCACCCAGAAGCTTGGATAAATCGATCACGGGCCTCGATTTATACGCAATGATGGAATTTCGCAGCGCAATCCAGAAGTAGGCCATGGTTACAACCGACGTGATTACTGCCACTACCGGATATACCCCCACTCCCCCTTCTTCGAGTCGGAAAAGAAAAACCGAGCCCACACAGAACGCGGCACCTGAGAGCAAGAGCCATACTTCTTCGTGTTTCAAACGCAGCGCGAGCAATAAAAGGACCACCCCAAGGGCCAGCACAAGAATCGCCCACCAATTGAGTGCGACTTGGCTCATCCCGATGACTGCTATACCGAGAGTAGAAAATGCCAGGATCTCCAAAACGCCCGTCCCCGGGCTGACGATTGCCAAGGCCGTCAGCCATAGGCCAATGACAAGTACGAGATACAGCAAGTTTGTGAATAACGGAGAACCAAGAAAATCCATGTCAAACCTCCTTCATGAAACAGCTTGCTTCAGCACACCCAGCATATCGAGCGCGCTGATTCAAACATACCGCATAACCGACATCCAGCCGACATTTCTCACTGGTAAAATGCCGATTTCGAGAAGGGAGTTTATCTTCGTTTCACGCTGGCGAGAAACGACAAACGCCTTTTTACCTGTCTCGAATTCGCTGCCGTTTTACAATCGCTTTTCGTACATTCGATAGGTTTTGTATACTTTCCCGCCCAACATCTTCAACGAACGATTCATCATATCGTTGTTCTCGAGGATCCAACTACTCTCCGCCATTTTGTATCCCTTCGCCTTCGCCCGTTTTGCCGTTTCCAGGTACATCATCGCATCCACGCCGCGCGCCCGGTGTTCGGGCATCACGCCCAAAGCGAAAACTCGAATCCATTTCATCTTGGGGCGAATCTTCCAATGCCAGACGAGTTTGAGCATGGTCAACAACTCGGGTTCACTTGGGCGGGGATAGGCATAGTGCAGCGGCGCACACATATCCGGTAAGGTTAGCCCGACGCCGACCACCTCACCTTCATGCTCCACCATCAACGCCAAGTCGGGATCCAAGATCTGCTTCAGTCCGGCGGCGATGTGTTCGATTTCGGCTTCGTTCGGGGGCACGAAACCCCAATTCCGCTCCCACGAGCTGTTGTAGACGCGCTTGAAGCGGTCGACTTCCTTATCGAATTCTCTCATTCGAAAGGATCGAACCGTTAAATTCTTGGTTTTCTTGACCTTTTCGACCACGCGGACCAATTTCTCCGGCATGTTTTCGATGAAATCGTCAATGTTGTTGGCATACGCCAGTAGATCCATGGCCTTTACGAAGCCGGCGGTCTCCATGTAATCCGCGTAGCGCGGCGGGTTGTAGGTCATCAACACGCGCGGGCAATCATCGAAACCGTCCACCAGCAATCCCACTTCGTCGTTGGTGGTAAACATCGCCGGTCCGATGATGGAAATATGGCCGGCATTTCGAGCCCAGTCCTCCGCCGTGCGCAGCAAGAGTGCAGCGGCCTCCGGGTCGTCGAGCACTTCAAAGAAGCCGTAAAAACCCACGTTAGAATCATGGAACTCATTGTAGGCGTCGTTGGTGAAAGCCGCGATCGTCCCCACGACCTCGCCGTTGCGCCGAGCGAGAAAGTACTCGACACGCGCGTGCTCGAAGAAAGGATTCTTCTCGGGATCGTGAAACTCTATCCGCTCAGAGACGAGCGGAGGAACCCAGTAAGGGTCGTCCTTGTACACCTTCCAGGGGAAGAAAATGAATTCCTTTCGTTCTTTTTCGTTGGAAACCTTGGTGATCTGCAGATCTGACATGACTCGCCTCCAGAGAATTGACGATTTGATTATACAACGCCGTTTAGGACACCGGGATGCGAAAATCCGGGTCCGACGACTGGCATTCGACATCGAATGCGCCCTGGAGAAACGATGCACAATGCTTTGAAACGCAGCGGCGGCCGATGGTATCATGTTGGTTGCAAGGGGAGTGCATGCGCAGCGCATATTCAGCGATTTTCACCATCGGCATCCTTGCCGGCTTCCTCTGGCTGGGATGGATTGGACCTCCCCCGGAGCGCCCGGCGAAAGGTCGCAAGCGAGACGGTCCGCGCCTAGCGGAAATCGATGCCGGCCTCGTTGCCCTGCTTCTCGGTTTACTCGGCGCGCGGGCAGGCTTCGTCTTTCTTCATTGGGAACACTTCTCGAGCTATCCGGTCGAAATGCTCTGGTTCTGGCAAGGTGGATTATCCTGGGTCGGCGGTGCTTTGACGGCGATCCTGGGGATTGGACTCTATGCTGCCGTCGGCGGTCACTCTTTTTGGTCCTTGACCGACTCCTTGGCACTGCCGTCAGGATTTGTCGCACTCTCCGCCTGGTCGGGCTGCTACCTCGATGGCTGCGCCTACGGCATGCATATGCCGCAGCGTTCCTGGACACCGCCGATCGGGGACATGTTCGGCGGCTTCACCTCCCGCTGGCCGACGCAGTTGGTGGGGATCGTTTCCAGCGTAGTGATTCTGCTTTTGTTGTTTGCACTTTTCAATATGCGGCCTAAACGCGGCGTATTGGGAACGCTCAGTCTCTCAACGATCGCCGCCGTGGCGTTTGCGCTCAGTTTCACGCGCGCGGACCCAGCGCTGCTCATCCGCAGCATCCGCCTGGATACGCTCGGCTCTGCTTTTGTGCTGCTCGTAGCCTTATTGGGGTTCGTCTACTGCATATTGAAAAAGGATGAAAGCACCTGACGTACGATAACAACATCGCATCCCAACGACCCCCATTGGGATGGCCGGAATTCCTGCCCATCGGTTTCGTATTTGAACGTTTCGAGAACTGCGAACGCCGACGGCCATCCAAAACCAACGACACACAATTTGCCGACGTCTGAAATTTATAGAGGCGTCCCGCGAGGCGTTCTCAGCGATAGGGGCGGTAGAAATTGGTAATCGGCAGACGCCAATCCTTGCCAAAAGCCCGCGTCATGACCTTGATACCAGGCGGACTCTGGCGGCGCTTATATTCACTCTTATCGATAAGCTTGACTACTTTAACGACTTCGTCGCGATCCAAGCCAAGTGCGAGCATGTCTTCAATACTTCTGTTCTCTTCAACATACTTGTGCAGGATCGTGTCGAGAACATCGTATTCGGGAAGCGAGTCGCTGTCTTTCTGATCGGCCTTAAGTTCTGCCGAAGGGGGTTTTGTCATCACGCTTTCCGGGATGACCGGCTTCTGTGAATTTTGATTGATGTGCTCACATATTTGATAGATCATGGTCTTGGGAATATCCTTCAAGATGGCAAAACCACCTGCCGTATCGCCATAGAGGGTGGAGTATCCTACCCCCACCTCACTTTTGTTCCCAGTCGTGAGCACCATCCAGCCGAACTTGTTCGACAAAGCCATGAGCAAGGCGCCGCGAATACGCGCCTGGATATTCTCCTCGGCGACGTTGGGTTCTGTTCCCTTGAATTGAGGTTCGAGCATGTCCAAGAATGCCTGAAACGTTCCATCGATGGGAATCACCAGGTACTCGATGCCGATGTTATCTGCGAGGAGACGGGCATCGTCGCGGCTGTGTTGGGATGAATAGCGTGAGGGCATCGAGACGCCGATGACATTTTCATTTCCAAGCGCTCGAGCCGCGATCACTGCAGTAAGGGAAGAGTCGATTCCCCCCGATAGTCCCACGACGACCTTTTTAAAACCATTTTTCCGTACGTAGTCGTGCGTCCCGAGAACGATAGCTTCAAGCACCTCGGCCAATGGTTCTAACGGTGTGCTCAAGCGGGATTCGATGGGATCACGAGCCGCCTGATATTGAGGGTTAAGCCGAAGCACCACCTGTCGCATTCCCTCCACACTGTCGACATCGGCGAGTTTCCTTCTGCGAGGATCGAGGAGCCGCTGGTTGATCACTAGCCCAACGTCAATATCAGCGATGAGGATGTGCTCCTCGAATTGCGGCGCACGAGCCAACACATGACCTTGCGGCCCACAAATCACGCTTTGCCCTTCAAAAATCAGTTCGTCCTGTCCCCCGACGAGATTACAATAGGCAACGAAAGCGGCGTTATCTACCGCACGAGTGGAAAGCATGCGTTCGCGAATCGCGCCCTTCCCCATGTAGTATGGGGAAGCGGAGATATTGATCAAGAGATGCGCACCGCCTCGGGAAGCCTGTTCTTCGGGAGGGCCAGTCGGGTACCAAATGTCTTCGCATATGCTCACCCCGAAGCGGACCTCACCCAAGTTGAAGATCGGCGAGTGTTTTCCGGATTGGAAATAACGATTTTCATCGAAGACGCCATAGTTCGGAAGGAATCGCTTGGAATAGACTTCTACCAGTTCTTCGTTATGCAGCACTGCAGCCGCGTTATAGAGGTCTGGGGAGGCAAACGGGACTCCGACAATTGCGGTAATGCCTGAGGCCAGTGGCACGAGCTCGTCGAGACCCTTGCGAGCCGCTTCGATGAAATCCGGCTTAAGCAGAAGGTCTTCAGGAGGGTAGCCAGTAACCGCCATCTCGGGAAAAACGACGACGTCGACGTTCGACTCCCGCACTTTGGCAATCGCAGAGGCGATTTTCTGACAATTCCCACCAATGTCGCCTACGGTCATATTGAGTTGAGCCAGTGCAATACGAAGTTGAGTCATGGCATTAACCTATCCGATGGAGCACAAGTGACCGGCAAATAATTGGAGTTGTTCCGCAGATCGCCCGTGTAAAAACTACAGAATATTATCCATTGGTAATCATATCTTAATCTATCGAGCGCTGCTAATGCAGGCATACATTCGAGATTCCGAAGCACAATCTACATTCGCCGTGAAGCGTTTGGACATTTAACTCAACTCGAGAGATCACGCCACGAATGTATTTCCTTGTTCGGTGGGAGGAAATCCCTGGAGAATTAATCGCACAAACGGCAATACTATGGTATCAATTCCGATAGGCGGATTCCAAGACGATGCCCGACAGCCGGAGTTGAAGGCAAGAGCGTAACCGCTGAGACGGGCATCGCTGATCTCCATGAAGTGTTGACGTTGATGGCGCTGCCGGGCGAGGCAAAAACACAGCCACCACACTCGGCGCTTGCCTTTTCAATGATTTTCCGGGAGTACAAATGACGGAACGCACCCGGTTTAACCAGCGTGTTTACCAAATCGTAGCGGGAATCCCCTCCGGTCAGGTTTTGAGCTACGGCAGAATCGCGGCCTTCATACCTCCACCGCCAGGGATGCCTTACGACAGCTACTGCGCGGTCCGCGCCCGTTGGGTGGGATATGCCATGTCGAGCTGTCCGGAAGGATTACCGTGGCATCGTGTGGTCAACGCACAGGGAGGCGTCAGCAAGAGACCGGGGTTCGGTCCCGACTTACAACGGCAACTGCTCGAGGATGAAGGCATCGTATTCGATGAGAAAGGACGGCTCGATATCCAGCGATACGTCTGGCAGCCCGACACTGCCTGGCTGCAATCCCGAGGGCTTCTGTCCCCTCCCAAAGGATAACCCTACGCTGTTGGCCCGAACGCTACGATATTGACAATACGGCTGACGAAAAGCCGTCCGCAGAAGTTATTATGCCTCACGCCTGCGCAGGGACCACAGCACGGCGGCAAACAACAATGCGGATTCAACGAGTAAAATCACTGCGCTCGACCAGGCCTGGCCTCCCTGCCCGGACAACCCTAACGCCAGGCCGCGCACGAGTTGGAACGTCGGCATGGCTTGCAGCGGAGTCGTCAGAAGGGGACTCACGCCCTCCATGGGTACACCGGCCAGGATCCCGGGCAGCATTAATGGCAGGAGGATAAAACCACTCCACGTATTCAAGGTTGACATGTTATCGATCAACCCCCCGATCAACAAGCCGATGAGCGTCATCGCCAAACTGATGAGCACGATGATGAGGATCGATATCAATGGATCGCCGGTGAAGCCATCGTTGAGGAACATGATCAGACCGGAGGACAGCAGCGAATAAATCAAACCAACCAGCAGTTTGCCCATAATCACATCGAAATAACCTGCTGGCGTGACCAGGATGGCGGCAAGCGTTTTGTGATCTTTTTCTTCTACGAGCAACGTGGGCACGATGAAACATCCGTTCATCGTCACGGCCATCATGACCCACAATACGATGAAGTACCCCTGAAGATGTATATCTTCGAAAAACCCAAAGATCGGCTCGCTTGTGCCTTCCCCGCTGCCCTGCGCCGGATGAAGCGTACGGGAGACGACGTTGACGATCGGCGGACGGCCGGATAGCCCCTCAATAGCCTGCATCAATGCACGTTGAAAGCCGGACGCAATTTCCGGATCGTCTTTGAAAATCAAATCGAGATCCGGCTGCTCATCGCGGCGAAGCTTCGCGTCGAATTCAGCCGGAAGAATCACGCCGATGGCCGCACTTCCGTTGTCCACCTTCGCTTCCACTTCTCGGGGATCCGTCACGCTCGTCAATGAAACGTTATCCATGGCCTGGATCGCAGCGAGCAGTTCCGTCTCATCCGGGGTATAGAACGCGACTTCAGTTTCGTTGATCGACTCACGAAACAGATACCCATAGAGCAGCGAAAAACCGATGGGCATGAGAATGACCACCAATAATCTGGCGTTGCGCAGCGCATCGATGAAATCTTTACGTGCCACACTCAAGCTCACGCGCAAATTCACAGGAGCATCCTCCCCGTCAGCTGGATAAATACATCCTCGAGAGATGCTTCCATGGAATGAACGGTGAGCACCTTCCCATCACGCATCCATTGTTCCATCCGAGCAGCATCGGCGGCCTCGTCGAAGGATAAGAGATGCTCGCTTCCATCGTCCAGAATGACCCTGGCTTTGCGCTCCCCGTACTTGAGTTTCAGGTTGCGAGGGGTATCCATGGCAATTATTTTCCCCTCACTCAGAAATGCCACCCTGCGGCATAGTTGATCGGCCTCTTCCATGTAGTGCGTGGTAAGAAACACCGTCGTCCCGGTCTCTCCCAGGCTCTCGATCGTCTCACGAATAGCCCGCGCTGCAGCAGGATCGAGTCCGCGCGTGGGTTCATCCAGGAAGAGCACTTTGGGCTCGTTCAACAAAGCGCGCGCAATCAGTAAGCGCTGCTTCATACCGTTGGAAAACACCTTTATCTTTTCCTTGGCGCGGTCTTGCAGTCCCACCTGTTCCAGCAACGCTTCCACACGATTCTTTCCTACACCATGGAGTTGGGCGAAGAAGGTTAAATTATCGCGCGCACTCATACGTTCATAGAGGTTTTGATACTCGAAAACCACGCCGATCAGCGGCTTGATCTTCGCCCGCTGTTTGACGATGTCATATTCGGCGATGCTCGCTTTTCCGCTCGTCGGTCGAAGCTGACCGGTCAGCATCATGATGGTCGTTGTCTTTCCCGCACCGTTAGGACCCAGGAAACCAAACACCTCTCCCGCTTCCACACGAAACGTGAGTTGATCCACGGCGACGACCCCGTTGTATTTTCTGACCAGGGATTCGGTTTGGATCATGCGGCCTCCGGATGCCTTGTTCCCTTCCCCCAAGCGATTCGCGAATTGCTACGTTCACTCTATCAGGTTTGGCTCGAGCACGTTCACTGGAGAGATCGGCCGCACGTAACGCGAGAGTCGGCGCAATCCAAAGGTTTTACATTGGATGATTGACATCCGGTCTTGATGAAGCTCGCGGCAGCGGGAGCCGATATTTACGGAAGTGCCGCATTGAGTACAGACAACACCTGCGCCCAATCGTAGCCCAGGATGACGGCCACGTCGATCTCAGAGTCTGGGTTGCGCTGGTATAGAATCTGACTCTGAGTCAGGTTGACCAACTCCATCAGGTACTGCGTCGTGTAAGGATTCCCCGTGTAGTCGATCACGTGGGTCTGCGGGTAATCCATCCGATCTGCGTTCGACACCTCCACGACGTTGAATCCGAACTTGCGCAGTAAATCTGCCGCTTGCCCCGCTAAACCTTCCTCGCCGGCGCCGTTCAGGACGGCGACGCGAGCTCCTTCCTGCTGTGCTGCTTCGCCGGGTTGGTCTGCGTTGATGGAAGGGCCGATGGCTCCCGATGAGGTGAAGATCTCGTCGCGCAAGAGCCGGATTTGATCCGGGACGGGTTTGAGTACTTCGGCTTCCTCACCGCCGTAGAGAACCGTCTCGAGGGTGACGTTCGTCGGCGGCGCGATCACGCCGCGGCGTATATCTTCCTGTTTCACTTTGAGTGCCGTTAGGCCCAACGAAATCATCTCGTCCAGCGACAGATTCGTACGTATGCCGGAGGCCAACTCCTGATAGAGTGCGGGCGCTTTCGAAAGCAGCGAAGGCAGGCTGCCCAGGTCGAGGATTTTATTCCGGATGGCGATGGCCACCTGCTGCTGACGGCGAGCGCGGTCGAAATCTCCACCCTCCGATTTTCGTGAACGAGCGTAAGCCAACGCCGTTTCGCCGTCGAAGGTGTAGGTGCCCGCCTCCAGGCGAATGGTGTTATCCGGGCCGATGGGATCGATTTTGATGTACTCAGGGACATCGACTTGAATGCCGCCAATTTCGTCGACCATTCTCTCGAAGGCGCTGAAGTCGATCTGCATGTAATATTGAATAGGAACTCCGATGAATTTCTCCACCGTCGCAACGGCAAGCGCCGGCCCACCTCCGGGAAGGCGATCTCGTTCCCCGATGAAGTACGCGGTATTGATACGACCGTGTCCGTAATTCGGAATTTCAACCCACAAGTCGCGCGGAATCGAGAGCATCCCCGCCGTCATGCTGACCGGGTCTAGTGTTGCCAACATCATCGAATCGGTACGCGGCGGGCCCTCTCCCGAAAGCCAATCCCGGAAATCGAGGCCCATCAGCAGAATGGTCACTCGCTCGGTTCCGTTCCAGGGATCCGGCAGCTCCTCGAGCAGCGGCGCCGTGGGCGTCGTTCCGGGCGCTGCCGTGCTGTTCGAAGAAATTTCGAAGGAAGGTAAACCCATCCCCGACCAGGCGGCGGCCAGGTCACGTACCGCGCTGAAGATGAGAATGATGGAGAATAGCGCTGCAACGAGAAACGCTCCAGCCAGGATGCGGATGATCCGGCTCGAGGGCCTGCGGCGCTTCTTCGCTTGTGGTTTTCGACTCGGTTTCATACTGCCGTATCCATGCTCCCAGACTTCAGACAAGATGACGATGTTTTGTAAATATCGAACCTCACATCGAAGGGCGCTTGATGAAATCGCTGCAAATCGCTTCCCAATTTGAAATTCTGTCGGATTATATCACGCAACCAAATTGTCTTCTCGCTGCGCAATTCGCCAACGGCAGGGACCTGTTTCATCTGTAAAAGCATGCCGTTTTCGGCTTTGTCTTCCCATCATTCTTCCGCCATACTCTCCCAGCGCTCCAGGTACGCATTCAACTGCTTCTCGAGTTCAGCGTAGGTCCGCCCCAGTTGCTGCACTTTCACGTGATCGTCCGATTCCGCCTGGATTTCTCTTGCCGTCTCAGCCAGCGCGGTCTCGATTTCATGGATCTGCGTCTCGAGTTCCTCGATTCCAATTCGAGAGCGTGTCTTTCGCTTTTCAAACGGTGAGGTATTCCGTTTCGGTTTATTCTTTCGCTTCTCGACTTTCTCACGCCGTGCTTCCAGGTAAGCGGCGTATCCCCCTTTCACCACTTCGAGGACGCGCTCGAATGGCTCGACGGCCCATACCTGTGTGGCCAACACGTCGATCAGGTAACGGTCGTGAGAAACGAGCAGGATCGTCCCGGGAAAATCACCCAACGCCTGTTCGAATATTTCCTGAGAGCGAATATCGAGATGATTGCTGGGCTCATCCAACATGAGGAAATTCGCGCCCTCGAGCGCCAGAACGGCCAGGGCAACACGCGCTCGTTCCCCTCCGGAGAGAATTTCGATCCGCTTCTCTACCGTGTCCCCCGTGAACAGGAAACGGGCAAGCAGGCTCCGCGCCTCAGATATCTTCAGATCCGGGGCAACAGCGAGGATGGCGTCTAAAACCGTGTTTTTGGGATTCAGACCTTCGTGTGCCTGGGCGAAATAGCCGACGTGAAGACTTGCCCCAAAGTGGATGTCGCCGCCAAATGGTCCGACCTCGCGCAGCAGCGTCTTGAGAAAAGTCGTCTTTCCCGCCCCGTTCGGACCGATGATGGCGACACATTCCCCTCTGTGGAGGATCAAATCCGGCACGAGGAAAAGGGGAGTGTCTGAATCTGAGTAACCGATCTCCAGATCGTGCGTCTCGAGAACGACGTCACCCGAGCGCTTAACCTCGCCAAAATCGACGCTCACACACTGCGCCTCTTTCACGGGAGAAACGGCGCTTTCCTGCAGCAGTCGTTCCAATCGCTTTCGTCTGCCTTGCGCCTGACGGGTGTTCTGCCCGGCGATGT
This sequence comes from Anaerolineales bacterium, assembly GCA_034430695.1. Classification (GTDB taxonomy): domain Bacteria; phylum Chloroflexota; class Anaerolineae; order Anaerolineales; family E44-bin32; genus WVZH01. The sequence goes on from DAOUEE010000193.1 coordinate 15,731, forward strand.
TGCGGCGGATGTATTCCTGCTCCTTTTGGATGTGCTCCTGCTGCGCTCGATACTCTGTTTCTCGCCGTTGTCGTCTTTCGATGCGCTGGTCCGCGTAGGCGGAATAATTTCCCCGATAGGCTTCGAGGCCCGTCGGCGACATCTCCAGAATCCTGTCCACGGTGTGGTCGAGAAAATAACGATCGTGAGAAACCATCAGGGCTGCGCCATTCCATTCCCGCAGCCAGCTCTCCAGCCATTCGACGGCTTCCAGATCCAAGTGATTGGTCGGCTCGTCGAGGATCAACAGATCGGGATTTTCGAGCAGCAGTCTTGCCAGAAATGCGCGCGTGCGTTCCCCACCCGAGAGTTGTCGAATGGGATATTTGTATTCATCCTCTTCGAAACCCAGACCGTTGAGCACACGGCGGATTTGATTGGGATAGGTGTACCCACCCGCAAATTCAAACGCTTCCTGGAGTGGACCGTAGCGTTCCATGGCGTCTTCCGCTTCGTCTGGGTCGGCCATTTTCTGTTCCAGACTCGCCATAGTCTTTTCCTGGGCGCGTAAGGCTGAAAAAGCCTGCAGCATGGAATCCCACAATGTGTCGGAGAGTTCACTCCGGCGGCTTTTCGAGTAGCTGGCTTCCTGAGGCAGATATCCGATTTGCAGCGAGCGTGCACGTTGCACGGTGCCCTGGTCCGGTTTCTCGAGCCCGATGAGAACGCGTAACAAAGTCGTTTTGCCGATTCCATTGCGGCCAACGAGAGCAATGCGGGCGCGGCGAGGAATCACGAGGGATACCCCCGAAAACACGTCCTGGGCGCCGTACGATTTCGCAACGTCGGAAGCAGATAACAGCGACATCGGAGGGATTATACCCCAGGCTTTTTGGGCGCTTCTCAGCTACGCGTTTCCATGCTGCAGGCCGGTGCGCTATAATTTCGGACGTAAGCAGAGAGGGAAAGTCTATTCGTGGAAAGTCCGTCTTCAGCTAACTACCGCAGTCTGATGATCGCCGCGATCATCCTTGCCGCAATCGGCTGGCTGGGATTGCTCGTGTTGATGAACGTTACCCTGCCAACCGTCGGACCGCGTTGGTTTTTCTTCTTCCTCTGGGTGCTGGCCGTGACGGGCACAGTGCTGCCCTTCATTTGGCTGCTTCAGCGTCGATTCTCAGCCAACAGGCCGGCGGCTCCGTCGACCCTCCTGCGGCAGGGTTTGTGGGTCGGATTGTACGCCGCACTTTGTGTCTGGCTGCAAATCAACCGCAGCCTCTCGCTTCCCCTTGCGATCCTACTGGCGGCCGGTGTGGGATTATTGGAATGGCTGCTGCGCCTCCTGGAACGAAGCAGTTGGAGACCCCGGCCATGAGCTTGCGCGATCTCCCTTCTGTAGAAAGTCTGCTGCAGAGTGAAACAGGGCGAAAGACGGCCGGCGAATTCGGACGCTCGCTCACGCTTCAAGCCATCCAGGAGCAGCTGCAAATTGCCCGGGAATCCATCCAGGCCGGTGATTCCACACCATCGAGTGAAGGAATCCTCTCACATGTACGCGCCACACTCGAACAGTGGTTGTCGACGAGTCTGGTACCCGTAATCAACGCCACGGGCGTGATTCTGCACACCAACCTCGGTCGCGCCCCGCTGTGCGAGAGTGCCCAGATCGCCATACGCGAGATTTCCCGTGGATACAGCACGCTCGAATACAATCTCGCCCGCGGCGCACGCGGGAAACGTGAAGTCCACGCCGAAGGGCTGCTGCAAAAAATCACCGGCGCCGAAGCGGCGTTGGTCGTCAACAACAACGCTGCTGCGGTATTGCTCGCCCTGACTGCGCTGGCCCGGCGGAAGGAAGTACTCGTATCGCGCTCGCAGTTGATCGAAATCGGCGGCGGATTTCGCATCCCTGACGTCATGCGCCAATCGGGCGCCAAGCTGATCGAAGTGGGCACCACCAACCGCACGCATTTATCGGATTTCGAATCAGCCATCAACGAACGCACGGCCTTGATCCTGCGCGCCCACCATTCCAATTTCAAAATCGTCGGTTTCACCACCGAACCGCCGCTGGAAGAACTGGTGCGCTTGGGAGAAGAACACGCCGTACCCGTGCTCGACGATCTCGGCTCCGGCGCGCTGCTGGACACGGCCCGATTCGGATTGGGACACGAACCGACGGTACAGGAATCCCTGCAGGCCGGCGCCCCACTCATTGCCTTCTCGGGAGATAAGCTGCTCGGAGGGCCGCAAGCGGGAATCATCGTCGGCGAAAGGGCGCTGGTGGAACGGCTCCGCAAGCACCCTCTCGCCAGAGCCCTGCGGCCCGACAAATTATGCCTGGCGGCGCTCTGCGCTACGCTGCAGCATTATCTGCGTGAAGAAGCGGTTACCGCGATCCCCGTTTGGCGGATGATCTCCGTAGATGAAAAAACGCTGCAAAAACGTGCCCATCGATGGACAGCACAAGTCGGGCAGGGAGAGGTAATCGCCAGTCGTTCGACGGTAGGCGGCGGCAGCCTGCCCGAGGAAACACTACCGACGCGGGTTATGGCGATCGAGACGCGCCATCCAAACGCGTTCACCAAACACTTGCGCAGCGCCGAACCGGCGCTGATTGCGCGCATCGAAGAGGATCGAGTAGTATTGGATCCACGCACGGTGCTCGAAGAGCAAGACGAAGCCGTCATTCGAGTTCTGAAGCAATCCCTGCCACGTAGAAGTGGGCAGAAGTAGTCTTTCCAACACATCCTTTGTTTCGCCCGTTACTTACAGGATCAACACGCATGAAGAATGAAATCGATGACCTCATGGCCGCAGCCGATATTCACGCCTTACTCATCGCTGGACCAACTTCGCACAATCCCGCGATGGTGTACTTCACGGGCATCAAGCCAATCAGCAGTACGTTCCTGATTAAAAAGCTCGGCCAGGCGCCGGTTTTGTTCTATCATCCCATGGAACGCGACGAAGCTGCCAGCACCGGGCTGCAAACCAAGAACATCTTCGACTACGACATTTACAAGCTGTTGGAAGAAACGGATGGCGACCGCATGCGCATGTTGGCGCTGCAGTTGCAGCGTATGCTGCAGGATTTCGACGTCTCGGGACGCGTGGCGTTGTACGGAGAAACCGAAATCGGCTCGCTGTTCGCTGCACTCAAACTGCTGGAGGAAATCCAAACCGATGTGGAGATCGTTGGCGAGGATACTTCCAGATCCGTGCTCGGCCGCGCACGTACGACGAAAGACGAAGACGAAATTTCCCGCATCCGCCATGTGGGACAGATCACGACCAGCGTGGTGTCCGACGTCGCCGGGTTCCTGACATCCCACAACGTAAAAGACGGCCTGCTCGTCGATCGAGAGGGCGATGTGCTCACCGTTGGCGCAGTAAAGCGGCGCATCAACACGTGGCTATCCATGCGCGGGGCCGACAATCCCCACGGTTGCATTTTCGCCATCGGGCGTGACGCTGGTGTGCCCCACAGCAGCGGCAGCGACGACGATCCGGTGGCCGTGGGTAAATCGATCATCTTCGACATCTATCCCACGGAGGTTGGCGGCGGATACTATTTCGACTTCACCCGCACGTGGTGTTTGGGATATGCGCCCGATGACGTGCAGGCCGCGCATCAGGACGTCCACGATGTGTATAACTCCGTCCTGAAGGCCATGAAAACAGATACGCCCTTCCGTGATTATCAGATCATGGCCTGCGAGATGTTCGCCGAACGGGGGCATGCGACGATCATGTCGGACAACAATACAACAGAAGGCTACGTTCACTCGCTGGGCCATGGATTGGGATTGGACGTTCATGAAGCGCCCAACTCCGTCCACCTGGAAAGCAATCAAGACCGGCTTCGCCCCGGCTCCGTGTTCACCATCGAACCGGGCCTATACTATCCGGAGCGGAACTACGGCGTGCGCATCGAAGATACAATTTGGGTACGTCCGGACGGG
>DAOUEE010000194.1:0-38081 GCA_034430695.1 Anaerolineales bacterium
AGTTTTCAAGTAGCAGCGAAAGATCGGTTTGCAGGCCGATCAAGAGAAACACGGCGGAGTTGGCTGCGAATGCTGCATATTCCCAGAAGTTGAAAACCACGATTTTCGTCGTGGGCGACATCCCCTGGGGGCCGACGTTGCCGCTCACAATGCCGGCCGCCACGACGGCCAACACGCCGCTGAAGTGAAGCAGATCTTCGGCAACAAAATACGAACCAAAAGCAACCAGGGTTGTGAGGGTGGTCTCGACGAGGTGGTCGTCGATGAAGGTAGTGACGCGGGTAAACAGCCAACCAAAAAGCAAGCCGATGATCAACCCACCACCTGCCACCCGGAAAAATGAAGTCACTCCCCCTCCGATGTTGAAACTCCCAGCCGCGACTGACGCCAGGGCCAGGTTGAACATCACGATCGCAGTCCCGTCGTTTAGTAGGCTTTCGCCCTCCAACAGGATCTCCAATCGTTTCGGTGCACCGAGTTTGCGAAAAATGCCGACCACAGCTACTGGATCGGTCGCCGCAATCAGAGATCCAAAAACGATGGCAATGGGCAGGTCCAATCCGCCGCCCCAATGGATGACAAACCCGACAAATAACATATTGAGAATCACACCAGGAACAGCCAATAATACGATTGTGCCGAGGTTTTGACGCAAACGCTCGAAATTCACATGAAATGACGCTTCGAACAACAATGGCGGTAAAAAGAGGGAAAGGAATACTCGTGGGGATATTTCCATCGAGAGATCCGAGCGCAAACCAATGACCAGGCCGGCGATGACCAACCCCACCGTGTACGGGATACGGAAACGGCGTCCTATGATGGCCACGACAGACGCCACCAGGAAAATCATCAAGATGAGCAGTTCGAGTTCGAGATTGGTATCCATCGATGCAGCACTCTAACCTAGAGCGAACTTTACAGGCAGTCCAATTATATCCGCAGATTGCAAGCGTGCAGGGGAAGGCTAGCATTGCTCGACGAATTGGGATTCATCCCCTTCGATTTTGATGCTTTGGCCGTTCGGAAAGGTGACCAGCGTGTGCGTTGCGAAACATTCCAATTTCAACCCGCGCCAGCGGACGACGACCGGCCAGGGAAACGGATTGGACGGGCGCAGCCATACTTTGTATGGTGAAATCAAGCGTACACCCAGCGTATCCAGGAAAAGACTGACGGGAAACACTCCCCATTGATGGTGCAGGTCCCCAAAACCTTCCGCCTGCTCCGCGTGATACGATTCGCGGAATGCTTTATCCACTTTCAGGCTTTGGACGACATTGGCCATCAACCGCTCGACTAAAACCGCCGCTTCCCGTCGATAGCCATACTCGACCAGTCCCTCGCCCAACAGGGTATTCCAAAACAACCAGACACCGCCAGCTCCCTCGGCCGGGCCTTGCGCATACGCCGCATCCTTGGCAGAACAGGATGGAATGCCATACGGCCGCCAAAATCTTTCTTCGTCCAGCAACGCTTTTCGCACCAATTGATCCGCCCGGTCGGATGTAGGAATGCCGGCCCAAAGCGGCAGGAGCAGCGTTTGATCCTGACGGGTGAAATCCGCCACGCGTAATTCTGTCTCGAATTCCTTGCTCAGACCCGCGACTTCGATACGCTCGATCTCCGTATACTGTTTCTGGCTGGTCGCCGTTCCAAACTCCCAGAACCATTGGAAGTCTCGTTCGGTCAGCTTCTCGATCCGTTTCCGCCCACTGCGACCGCGTCCATGGATGAATATCTTGACGGCGTGCGACAGTCCTTCTTCTCCAATCGACCGCACGAGGACGTGCACCGCAGGCTCGAAAGTCCGATCGACTTGCAGATTGAACGGTCCTTTCCTTCTTCCGAGACGCAAGCCCCGAGGCGAAACGTGCAGATCACGATCCATGTGGTGATAGACGGATTCATTCTCCGACCAGGCGATATCGAGCGAGTCTCGGAGGTGCGACATGCGCATCTCGATCTCGGGAACGAGTTCTGTCCGATCCAACAACTCGGCCATATCCCGCAGCGCCTGACATTCACGGAACAAGTAGGAAGCCAGATCGGGGGTCTCCGCCAGGGAGATGTCCACACCCTGACCCCATGGCCGCCAACGGACGAACGAAGGGATATCGTCGAACGCCGACTGCGTCGTGTTGGTCCATTCCGGATGGCCGTCGCCGTCGCCGTCGTGGTCCGAGTCGAACCACACATCCACGAAAGCCAGCAAGGGAACGAAGGCTTCTTCCAGGAAGGCCCGGCTTTCTGTGTGCAGGAATATCTTCCAGGCCAACGTCGCCAAGAGCGGAAGCGCCAGCATTCCGTTCCGCTGTCCCGCCAATCCCGGACTCCAATCGATGCCCCCGTCCACGCGCCCGGCAGCGATGAAATTCTTGATCATCCCTGTTGCCAATTCCGGGGCAATGGGCAGCACCTGCAGCAAACTCGTATACGTCTGTGCCACAGACGACCCGGCCCAATGCACATGAACGTCCGATCCGTCGCCGCGCGGCGAATAGCCGCGGTCCGGCCGGCGTGTCTGAACCAGTGAGGCATTCGGCAGATGCCGGGTCGGCCCGACGTAGCCCATCAGGGCATCTTTTTGTGCAAACGCCATTGCAGCGTCCCAATCCTCGTCACCCGTTTCGATATCGACGATCGATGCGGCGTCCATTTCCAGCCTGGCGATTTCTGCATCCCAGGATTTCGCTGCGATTTCACGTGCGACTTCAAAGGATTGAGCGTGGCTTTCGTACGCAGCATGAACCCAAAGCCAGCTTTTCTGCTCGCCAGGATCAAGCCGTGTGGAGACGGCCAGGGAGGGAAACGTCGTCTGTTTGCGGACCGCCCCGCCCGAAAGGAATACAACGGGTTCGATCGAAGCCGTCCGTCCCGACAACACAGTGACACCCTGGATCAGCTGCTCATCCATCACCTGCGGATTCTCGCCCGGTTGCATCAAGGCATGCAGGCGAAGCTCCGCTCTGCGAACATCGACTCCCCGATTGAAATACGTGAAGCGGCCAGCCAGGCACTTCGAATCGGGAACCCAGTATTCGGCTTCCACTTCCAAATCTTCGAAAGGCGAACAGGCGACTCGTATGTAATTCGGCAGGAAGGCGCGTACGACCATGGGCGCGAAAAAATGATCGGGGTGGACGACGGCGGATTCTCCCCAATGAAAACCGGGGAAAATCCGCATACTGCGGGCGCGCAATCCGTAAGTGGTCTGAATCGACAGCGCTGGCGGATCACCTCCAACCAACGCCAGTTCCCAGATCTGATCGTCCAGGTAATCCGGCGTCGTCAGACGCGCATCTGCAGCGATACACAACGATAGAGGTCCCTCTCGGGGAATCGACCATTCACGCATGAAACGAATTGTAAGAAGAGAGTGGGCAAAGGTAAAGCGTATTCGATTCTCAGATTCGAAGCGGTTTCCCCGTAATCCCGGAAATTCCGGGGCTGGTGACGTACATCACCGGATACGTGATTCTGCCCGTTGGACATCGCAAGACCCTTTCGCCGATCTGACAATCAGGCCTGTCCCGGGTTTGTTCCTCATACCCTTCGATTCATGCTACAATCGTGCGCTGAGGTGAGGAGGAGACCATGGAGGCATCGGAGAGCATGCGCAGAGGTCTGTACTTCGAGGACTTTGAGATCGGTCAACGCGTCGTCAGTCCGGCACGCACGATTACCGAAGCGGACATCGTGAACTTCGCCGGTATCTCGGGTGATTGGAATCTGATTCACACGGACGCGGAATACGCCAAGACGACCCCCTTCGGGCAGCGTGTTGCACACGGATTGCTCATCATGGCGGTCATTTCGGGGCTGGCGGTTCGCACCGGCGTGATGGAAGGCACCGTACTGGCATTCCGCGAAATCGAATCCTGGAAGTTTAGTCTGCCCGTCTTTATCGGGGATACGGTATACGTCGTACTCGAGGTGGAAGAGACCAAGAAGCTGCCCCGGCTCGGCGGCGGATCGATCAAACTGAGCGTCGACGTGAAAAACCAGGACGACAAGACGGTGATGAAAGGACGTTGGATCGCCCTGATTCAATCACGCCCAACGGAATGATTTTCGCCGAATACTGGCATCGAATTCGAAATTACATGTCGAAAACCCCCATGCTATAATCGACTCTGATGGAACAAAACCGGGATGGAGAACCCGAGCCTCGCGACGGCGAGAACTCGGAGTATCGAACAAGCGCAGGAGATGGGGCACCCGCCAATGAAGGCGGTTTGCCACCATCGAGCGCGGACGAGCCACAGGCTGAACACTATCGACGTCTGCACAGGTTGCTGCAGGGTGAGCAAGAGGAGGGGGAAGCGGAAATCCTGCAAAACGGTGTTTCAAGGCAACGTCGCCCGGAAACGGAAGAGGAAATCGATCTCCAACTCGAACTCGACGCCGCGCCTGACGCGGCAGATCAGCCCGAATTGGAATTCCAGGCAAACGCGGAAGACCCGCCGGAATATATGCGTTCACTAACACCGACGCCGCCTGCGGCGGGAGACGAGTCACAGCTTCCCCAGCGCGTGCCAGAACGCGATCTCGAAGCGACGAGCGTAAGCAATGCTGCATTCATCGCGCCACCCGATTCATCCCAACCCGTGCAGGCAGGCGGCGAGGCGGAGTCTTCTGGCTTTTTCGCGGGCTGCGGCGGCTGCCTGCTGCGTATGACCATATTTGCTGCCTTCGCCTTGATTGCGGTCCTGATCGGCGTCGTTTCTTTCGGCCTTTACCAATACTATGCACTCGCAGCCACACTGCCCTCCGTCGAGGATCTGCAAGCCAACGCAGCGCAATTCGAGACCACCAGGATTTTCGACAGGGAGGGCAATCTACTCTACGAGATTCTCGATCCCCAGGCAGGACGGCGCACCTACGTGCCCCTCGAAGACATATCGCCTTTCATGGTGGCAGCCATCATCGCCACAGAAGACGCACAATTCTACAGCAACCCCGGTTTTGATCCCCTGGGAATCATCCGTGCGCTCGTCCAGAACTATCAATCGGGAGAGGTCGTCTCCGGTGCGTCGACGATAACCCAGCAGATCGCGCGGAACCTGCTCTTCACCCCGGAAGAACGATCGCAAATCACCGCACGCAGAAAGACGCGTGAAATCTTGCTCGCCGCAGAAGTGACCCGGCGCTACAGCAAGGAAGAAATTCTCGAGCTCTATTTGAATCAAGCCTACTTCGGCAATCTGGCATACGGCGTTGAAGCCGCAGCCGAAACCTATTTCAACACCACCGCCGATAAACTCACCCTGACACAAGCGTCGTTTTTAGCCGGCCTCGTCCAGGCGCCTTCTGTGTATGACGTGTTCACCAATCGCGAAGTGACTCTCAACCGCCAGCAGCAGGTCCTGGTCTTGATGGTCGAAGCCAGCGTGGAGCAGGGCTGTATTTATGTGAGCAATTCCCCGCAGCCGATTTGCGTCACCGCGGAAGACGCCGGCAGAGCCGCTGCGGAAATCACCAACTACGAATTCCATTCGCCCGACATCACTATCCGCTTCCCACATTGGGTGAATTTCGTTCGCTCGGAATTGGAAAGCCTTTACGACGCGCAAACGATCTATCGTTCCGGGTTCTCGGTGTATACGACGCTGGATCCAGAGCTTCAGGAACAGGCCCAGCAGATCGTCTCCGAACAGGTGGAATCGCTCGCCGACCGCCGAGTGACGAACGGCGCACTGGTCGCCATCGACCCCAGCACGGGTGAAATCATGGCCATGATCGGATCGGCGGATTACCAGGCCAACGACGGCCAGATCAATATGGCTGTACGGCCCCGCCAACCCGGTTCCTCGATAAAACCACTCACCTACACTGCGGCGTTCGAAAAAGGTTGGACTCCGGCGACACTCATCTGGGACGTGCCCTCCGAATTTCCTCCCTCCGGCGACCCCAACGATCCTCGTCCGCCCTATGAACCGGTGAACTACGACGAACGCTTCCATGGTCCGGTTACCGCACGCACGGCCCTGGCGAATTCCTACAACGTCCCCGCCGTGAAAACCCTGGATTTCGTCGGCATCTACGACGACCCGGAAACCCCCGATGAAGAGGGTTTGATCGCATTTGCACGCCGTTTGGGGATAACGACACTGACCCGCGATGACTACGGTCTTTCCCTGACGTTGGGCGGTGGCGACGTTACGCTGTTGGAACTCACGAGTGCATATGCCACTTTCGCCAACTATGGCGTGCGCGTGCCGCCCACCGGAATTCTGCGCATCGAGGATTCCAGCGGCGAAGTTGTGTATGAGTACCAGCCACCCCAGGGAGAACAGGTCGTTCGCCCGGAGCATGCCTACCTGATCTCCTCGATCCTTTCCGATAACGCTGCACGCACGCCGGCCTTTGGCCCGAACTCGCTGCTCAACCTTCCTTTTCAAGTCGCGGCCAAAACCGGAACGACGAACGATTTCCGCGACAACTGGACGCTTGGCTACACTCCGGATATCGCCATCGGAGTGTGGGTCGGAAATGCCGATTACACCCCCATGGAAGGCACGTCGGGATTGACCGGCTCCGCTCCCATATGGAACGAATTCATGCAGGTCGCCATTCACGATCTCATGCAGGATCACCCTTCTCCATTCATCATGCCACCCGGTATCGAAGATTACGTCATTTGTGCGATCTCGGGAACGCTTCCCTCGGAAAGGTGCCCGAAGCACCGCACGGAAATATTCGCCTGGGATCAGCCCCCGCTTCCCAAAGAACAGGACCTCTGGCGTGAGGTCTGGCTCGACAGCTACTCTCTCTTGCTGGCGTCTGCCGAGTGCCCGGAATACGCCGTTGAAAAAATGGGCCTGAACGTTACCGATCCCTGGGCGCAGGAATGGATCAAGAATGACTCCAAGGGAAAAGACTGGGCCGAAGACATGGGCTTCGACGAAGATGAGATCTATTTCGTACCTCAGGAATCCTGCAGTGAGGACAGCCCCCGGCCGATCTTGCGCATCTCGCAGCCCGATGAAGGAGATACGATCACCAGTGACACGCTGGAGATTTTCGGCTCTGCAGGTGCGACGGCGGATTTCGATCGCTGGGTTCTGGATTTCGGCAAGCGCTCGGATCCCGTTGCCTGGACGAGGATCGAACGCAGCGAGAGCCAGCACCCGGATCCCTTGAAACTGGGGGAACTTGATCTCGGCGATATATACAGCGGAACGATCACACTGCGTCTGAGAGTCTTCAGCACCGAAGGAGGCGTCGCAGAAGTCCGGGTACACCTCACGATCGATCGCGTCGAACCCACGGCGACGCCGACTCCCACGCCGACGGAAACCCCTACCTCGTCACCATCTCCCACGGCGACTCTAACCCCAGCACCAAGTTCGACGAACTCTCCCACATCCACGCAAGCGTCAACATCAACACCGACGTCGACAGCAACCCCGACTCCAACCGAGACGGCAACCCTCACAGCGCCTTAGTCGAAGAATTACGCCTCGTTAGCGGCAATAGCGTTACTCCCGATCCCACCACAGCTCTCGATATTCGCGGTTCCAGTCCAATCGCGCACGATACGCCAGAAGCGCGCCGACGACGACCGCCAGCAATAGTTTTTGCCCCGAAGCGCCAAAAATCAGCCACATTGGTCCGACCAGCAAACCCGTCAGGATATTCCCCCGCGCGGAATGCCTGACCAGCAATTGACAGGCTGTCCCCAATCCAATCGCCAGCACGAATCCCAGCGGCCACGCGGCCAACAGCGTTCCGGCACCACTGGCCACACCCATGCCCCCGCGAAAGCCCGCGAAAACCGGCCAGCAGTGTCCGACGACGACCAACCCCGCAGCGAGGGCGGGTTCCCAGCCGAATTCGGCGAGTCGTCCCGCCAGCCAGACTGCCGCAAACCCTTTCGCCGCGTCGAGCAGCATGACGGCGATTCCTGCCATCCAACCCGCCGCGCGCATGGTGTTCGTCGCTGTTGCGTGCCCCGATCCAACATCCCGCACGTCGATGCCGGCCCGCCAATGGGTGATCAAGATCGCAAAGGGAATCGAACCCAAAAGGTAGGCGCCAACTCCGATCACCAGGAGGCGTAAAACATGCTCCATGGATTCCTCTCCTGCACTGCGGAGAAATTTACAATAGAGGTAGCTGCGGATCGTGGTAACCCGGCGGGTCGATCCCCAGACGCTCCGGCAGATTCGCTCGAGTCAAAGTCGCTTCCCCCGCCAGTCTGCGAACGTGCCTGAATTTCACCACACGCAGACCCTCTTCAAGCCACGCCCGCAGGTGGAAATCCCTGTGCGCTTTTTCCGTCACCAGAGACGCACGCCCACCGGGCATCACAAAAGTGAACGAACGCTCGATATAGTCGTGCAGCACTGTGCCGATGGCGGCCGTTGCCATGACCACGAAATCGTAAACGGACTCGTCCTGCGCGTCGCGCCAGGTGATCGTATCCTCCTGCTGAACGGAAAAGCCCAACCTGCTTCCCATTTCGGCCAGCAAACGCTTGATTTCCTCGCAGTCTGCATGACGTTCATCGAGCCGATCTTCAGTCCGCAAGCACCACAGCCCAACGTCGTCCTGCTCGAGCGCATAGGATTGAATGCACGCGCGAACGAGTCCCCGATCCGGTGTCATCAATCCGGGCAACGCCTCACACACGCGTTGATCGATTTCGAGTTCCGGAATTCCATCCCGGGAGCGCAGGATATCCAGCACCAATTCTTCCACCCGATCCGCGAGCGGCGCTGCGGCCTCGCGCGCGTCGACCAGCCAATACTGCCCGCTTTCGAGCTCCAGGCCTTTGCCGAGGTGCTGGAAGTAACGCGTGTCGGACAACGCTTTCTCTAAAGCCTCGGCGACGATCGATAATGGATGTCCGTCTTCGTCTTCCCAAAGCCGGGCCAGCCTGCGCTCTTCGGCAAGACGGCACCACACGGCCGCGTGCACCAACGAGAACGGGACAGGTTCGCCCCGCTGTTTCAAGAATTCTCGTGCGGCGTCGATCATGAGTGAAGGCGGCAGTGCGGCAGGAAGCCGCTTCCGATCCCGCTTGGATTTCGTCCATTGGAAGAAAGCTTGCCCTTCATCGCCGCGGATCGCACACCCTTCGAGTTGGAAACCCACCCCATCCAGACTGGCAAGTGCCGCTGCAGTGAATCCGGGCTCCGCCTCCGGTACGAAGGCGAGTAATACCTGGTCCTGTTTGTACCACGTGTGCAACTTCGACAAGACCGTACGCAGCGCGCCAGCATGCCAGGCCCAATCGTAGCGTCTGCGCCGCAGCGCCATGCGGATCGGTGCGGCCGAATCGCGGCCCCACAGCCACGCTGCCCACAATGCACACAATGTCCAAAACGCCTGATTGGGCCGCGGCAGCACGGTGAGCACGAACGCTTCGCGTTCTTTGGGGAAGGTTTCCATTAAATCGCGCAGCGGGCCGGAGAAGACCGCGACTACGCCTGGTTCCGGAAGCTGCCCTTCCGCCCATTTCATGGATTTGACTCCCGAATCCTCCATCGCCCAGACGGGGACGGCATCTTCCAGGGCGCGCCACACGTTAATTTCGCGGTAATGTGGTGAAGCGCTTAACTGGCGCGGACGCGAACGTCCCTCCGGATAGCCCCATAAGGCGTTCGCTTGATCGAAGGCGGAAAGCAGCAGCGCCTGCGCCGCTTCGTACAACCTCGGCTCCCAGGATACCTGCGCGATTTTGGTCATCAAGGTGATGAGCGCATACAAGGCTCTTGCAGGGTAGACGGACAAAGCAGCCTGCGCATGATCCCGGTCCGGATCGCCCTTGGAGGCAACCTGTTCCAGGGCCAACGCATGCTGCAGGCTGCGCTGCGTGAAACCCTCCGCCCGTTCCCAATCCGCAGCGCTTGTCGCACTTTCGCCCGAAAAATTGCATCGTTCACATGAGAAGACTTTGTGCGTCGGTTGGTCCAGCTCCCGATCCCAGACAAAATAGTCGGCGATCACGGGGGCGCCGCATCTGGCACACTCCGTTTGGTAAAGGTCGAGTAAAAACAATTCCAGTCGTCCCCCATTCTTGGGGGTCGCAGCCAGGCGGGCCAACGCGGCTTGTAATTCATGCAATCGGAATGGAACGAGGGTGTGCTTCAAAATGAAGCGTGTGATCGGATTGTTGACTGCGGCCACGACGGCGTTTCCTGTGCGCGCAGCTTCTATCGCCAGAAGCGGAGAGACGCCAAAAGGGTCCAGGATCAAGCGGTTTTCCCATTGACGATCTTCGATTGCACGACGAACGCTCCCCTCGTCGAGCGGAGGCAAAAACCTAGCGAGAGGGAAAGGTTGAAGCGGCGTCGTGCCAACGGGATACGCTACGTCCATCCTCACCAGTATACGCTATACGAGGACGAAAGAATAAATCCAACCCCACCCATTCCATGCCCGACAACATTCTGTGCAAACACAGCGAAGAAGCAGAACAAGGTTAGTTAGCTGATGGCCAATCAACAGAAGCGCCCATCCTTCCCGGAACCTTCTCCCCCCAGGTCCGTCTTCATGGTAAGGGCGCATACCATCATAAACGAACGATATGTTATTCAGAGATTCGAACGAGGTCTTCGTAGCACTCCGAAACAATCTCCGGCCCGAATTTACGCGCGGCCAGCCGAATCACCCATCAACCCTCGAAAGAGGACAAGGCATCGAAGCTGGGTTTCAAAGCGGGATACAGATCCCGGTAAATCGGATACAAGGCTGCATACACGTCCTGCGCATCGGATGGCGCAGTCTGTCCCGTGACGTGCACCACTGATTTGCAGGCCGTTTCCAGATCGCTGAATACTCCGGCTCCCGTTGCGGCGATCAATGCAGCGCCGTATGCCGCACCCTCCCTCGAATTGACCGTCACGATTTCGACGCCTAATACGTCCGCAAGGATCTGACGCCAAAGTGCGCTCTTGGCCCCGCCGCCGGTGGCACGTATCTGGTTGACGTCCGCCAAGCCGGCACCCTTCATCAACTCCAGACCGTCGCGCAGCCCGAAAGACACACCCTCCAAAACTGCCCGGGTCATGTGCGGCAAAGTGTGCCGGACGGTCAATCCAACGAACGATGCCCTGGCAAAGGGATCGGAATACGGCGTTCGCTCCCCCGTCAGATAGGGTAAGAAAATCAGCCCTTCCGATCCGGCACGGATGTCCTCAGCAGGTTGAACGAACGTATCAAAGTCCTGGCCGGGGGCGAAGGTGTCTCGATGCCAGCGTAAACTTCCCGCAGCGGACAACATGACGCCCATCAAGTGCCACTTCCCGGGCACGGAATGACAAAACGAATGCAATCGTCCTTCCGCTTCGATCACGACCTCGTCCGTCGTGGCGAACACGACACCGGATGTGCCCAAACTGAGCGACATGATTCCTTCCACCACTGCGCCGGTACCGACGGCAGCCGCTGCTTGATCGCCGCCGCCGGCCATCACGGGAGTTCCTTCCTTCAAACCCGTCGCCTCCGCGGCTTCCTTGGATACCCTGCCCGTGATGTCCGTCCCTTCGAATGTGGGAGGCAGCCACTTGAGGTCGATGCCCAGGGCCTCCGCAACCTCAGGAGACCAGGTACGCTTGCGAATGTCGAACAACAGCGTGCCAGCACCGCCGGCCCGATCGATGGCGTACTCACCCGTCAATTTGTAACGCACGTAGTCTTTGGGGAGCAGGATCTTGGCGATCTTCTCGAAGATCTCCGGCTCTTCTTCCTGCACCCAGAGAATTTTCGGCGCTGTAAATCCGGGCAGCGCATCATTTCCGGTGATAGCGATCAACTTCGCTTTACCCAACCGCGCCCGGATCTCATCACACTGTGCACCAGTTCGCTGGTCGTTCCATAAGATCGCCGGCCGCAGGACCTCATCGTTTTTATCCAGCAGCACGAGGCCATGCATCTGTCCTGTAAGGCCGATCCCCTTCACCGCCTCCCCGCCGACGCCCGATTCCTGCAGTGCGTTGCGGATGCTCTTGACCGTTGCCTCCCACCACAATCCCGCTTCCTGCTCGCTCCAGAGCGGATGCGGAACCTGATAGGTGTACTCAGAAGAAGCCACCGCGATAATTTGCCCCTCTTCGTCCATCACCAGGGCTTTGGTTGCCGTGGTCGAGCTGTCAATGCCAACGTAGCAATTCATCGTAAATCCCTTTTTTACACACCGCAGCAATTACGGCGTGCCGCAAAACGATCCGCAAAGGTTCGAATTACGGATCGCTGGCGATACAAATCAACGACGAAACCACCGTACTCGATCTGTTTTCAATCTGCGATGTACGTTGTGCCCCTCCTCGATTGGCGATCAAGGAGATGTAATCGATCGTGTTCGCTCAACGTACGCCCAACAACAATTCGACGACGAGCTGATCCAAACGCTCGTACTGCATACCGCGTGCGCTCAACGCTTGCCGGTCGAACGAATAGGCTTTCAAATCGATTGCTTTTTGGGCTGAATAGGCACCGGTGAAAGCCTTCATTTCACCGCTGTCTCGATTAATTTCCGCCAGTAAATCCTGGATCTCTTTATCCCGGTTGAACTGTTCGGCTTTTTCCTTCAAGATCAGATAAGTGCGCATGCAGCCGCGGGCAAAATCTTTGACGCCCTCGTAATCTTCCGTGCGGTAGGCGTGTGCGTCGAAGTGGCGGCTGCCCGCATAGCCGTAATCCTCGAGCAGCTTGACCAGGAAGAAGGCGCTCTTCAGATTGACCGCACCGAAACGGAAGTCCTGATCGTATCGGCCGAATGCCTGATCGTTGAGATCGATGTGGAACAACTTGCCCGATTCCAGGGCTTGCGCCACGCCGTGAGTGAAATTCAACCCGGCCATGTGTTCGTGAGCCACTTCTGGATTTACCCCGACCATTTCAGGATGATCCAGCGTTTCGATGAAAGCCAACATGTGACCCGTGGTCGAATTGTAGATATCGCCTCGCGGTTCATTGGGCTTGGCTTCCAGGGCGAACTTCAGGTCGTATTTTTGATCCAAGACGTACTCGCAGAGGAAGTTCATCGCTTCCCGCGTACGCTTGATCGCCGTCACCGGGTCCTTGGCGGCGTCTGTTTCGGTGCCTTCCCGTCCACCCCAGAAAACGTAGAATTTCGCCCCGAGTTCGACGCCCAGGTCAATCGCATTCATCGTTTTTTGGAGCGCATATGCGCGCACCTTGGGATCGTTCGAGCTGAATGCGCCGTCTTTGAAGACCGGATCGCCAAACAGGTTCGTCGTGGCCATGGGCACGACGATGCCGGTCTCATCGAGAGCCTTCTTGAAATCGGCGACGATGCGATCGCGCTCGGCCGGGGTTGCATCGATGGGAACCAGATCGTTGTCGTGGAAATTGACCCCGTAGGCGCCCACATCCGCCAGTAAATGGACCAATTCAACCGGTGTTTTTGGCTCGCGGGTCGGTGCGCCAAAGGGATCGCGTCCGATGTTACCCACCGTCCATAAGCCAAAGGTGAATTTGTGTTCAGGCTTCGGATCATATTTACTCATTGGAATATCTCCTTCATTAGTAGAGTATTACGGTTTCAATTATACTTTCGAATTCGCCGCTCTTGGAACGATGAAGTGTCTGACGGCTTCCGGTACGAAATTACTGCCTGATACAGTGAGTATGATTATTTTGCCGCAGTGGGTCATTCAATCGATAGTGACCGGGCAATTCAGCACACGCTGCTTGATGGGTATCCTGTCCTCTCCCACAATCTCGATGCAGCCGCTCAAGCGGATATCCTCGGAAGAACTCCCCAGCATGATCTGAACCGGTCCGGGTTCGAGCACCAGTTGCAGATCGTTATCGTAAAACGCCAGTTGATCGGCCAGCAGGTGAAAGACGACCGTTTTCTCTTCACCGGATTTTAAATTCTGTCTTACATAACCCTTGAGTTCTTTCACCGGCCGCGGTGTACTGGCATACTCGTCGTGAACGTAGAGTTGAACGACTTCATCCCCATCCAGCGGACCTGTATTTTTCACGCGTAGAGAGATCTCCAGCACTTCACCCGCTTTCGCCTGCTCTTTGGAGATCGACAAATCGCTGTACGCAAAGGACGCGTAGCTCAGCCCATGTCCAAAGGGGTACAAAGGATCAGTCGTCTCGGAAACGTAATCCCCATACCAATGGGAGTGCGTCCCCGACGGTTTGCGGTTGTAAAACAACGGCAGCTGGCCCACCGAGCGGGGGAAAGTGATGGGGAGTTTCCCGCCAGGATTGACTTCCCCGAAAAGCACATCTGCCACGGCTGGGCCGCCCTCCTCACCAGGCAGCCAGGCCTCGAGGATGGCATTGGCGTTCTCTGCGATCTGGGGGATGGCATACGGGCGGCCGTTGATCAGAATCACGATGACCTTCTTGCCGGTTTCCAGGATCGTCTCGGCGAGGTCCTCTTGGACTCCCGGCAGCAGCAAATCGGCGCTATCGCGCGTTTCACCGGAAGTGCACAACGGCGTCATCCCCGAACGATCGCCGAGCACGAGGATGACCACATCGGCATCTTCTGCGATTTCGAGCGCTTCCGTAAAGCCTGAGGTATCCGGATCGAAGTTGTCACAGCCTCTGGCATAGCGGACTTCGGTTTGCGGCGAAACCAGCGCTTGTATGCTCTCGAGGATGGATGGGATTTTTATGTCGTGTCGAGCGAACTCCGCTTCATCCACGTCCATGAAAAACGAGTCTTCCTGTGGAACAAACGCCATCATCTCCCTCATCGCCGCGTAGGAGTAGTCTCCAAGCTGGTTTCTCCCTTCATTGGCGTTAGGTCCAATGACGGCCAGTGTCTTGATCGTCTTTTCCAACGGCAATAGGCCGTCGTTCTTCAACAAAACCATGCTCTCGTGGGCAATTTGGCGTGCGAGGCTGCGATTATCATCCGTCTCGTAAAATTCAAGTACCGCACCTTCGTCTACGTAGGGATTCTCGAAAAGACCGAGTTCGAATTTCTTTTGCAGGTGACGGCTCACCGAACGCTCGATCATCTCCACGGTGATCTTGCCTTCATCTAGAGCTGCTTTCAGTGGGTCCCCGTAGCAAACGGTCGTCGGAAGTTCGACATCGATTCCAGCCGCAAGCGCAAGGCTGGCCGCTGTGGATTCATCTGCTGCTGCGAAGTGAAAATTATGAATCATCTCGATCGCTTCGTAATCCGAAACGAGCAAACCATCGAAACCCAGCTCACCGCGCAGCATGTCGGTCAGAATCTGGCGCGAGGCCGCTACGACGACTCCATCCAATTCGGGATAGGCGTTCATCATCGTGGCAAGCCCGGCGTCCCGGATTGCGGCCTGAAATGGCGGCAAGAACGCCTCGTAGACTTCTTGAAAGCCCATGTGGACGGGCGCACAGTTCAATCCGCCCTGCGAGTTGCTGTGCCCGATAAAGTGTTTACCGGTAGCCATCACACCCTCAGCCAGCGACTCATTTTGCAATCCCTCGATATAGGCGACGCCAAAGTGGCTGACCAACATAGGATCTTCGCCAAAAGTCTCTTCCACACGTCCCCAGCGGGAATCTCGGGCGATATCCAAAACCGGCGCGAGGGCCTGCCGGGCACCGATGGCAAGAAGTTGTTGCCGGATCGCCGTGGTCATGGCTTTCGCCAGCGCCGGACGGAAAGTCGACGCCAGGCCGATCATCTGAGGATACATCGTGCCGCCGAGGACCATCGCGCCCGAGCAGCACTCCTCATGGACGATGGCCGGAATTCCGAGGCGGGTTTCGTCGAGTAAGTACTTCTGCAGACGATTGACGGCCTTGGCTGCAGACACAGGATCGAGCGTGGATGCACCAGCGACGCGTGTGATTTGCCCAATACCGCTGCCGAGTCGAGCGGCTATTTTCTCCTCGTCGATCTCCCCCTGCGTTTGCAATTCATACATCCAACAAGAACCCAGTTGGGAGATTTTTTCATCCAGACTCATTTGTGAAACCAATTCATCGATACGTTGATTGATTGATGCCATTGAACTCCTCAGCAGCGACGTTAACGGTTACAAATCAGCTATTACCCATCACAGAATATAATTGAAATCCCTTTCCGTTGGCATCCACCCTATCCCAAACCAAGATGCACCTCAACTTCTCCGCTTTTGTCTTCAGGTAGGGGAATGACGCGTCCGTCGACAGGACTTCCATTGACTTCGAGGCGAACGGTGCTTCCCGTTCCGTGCCTCTCGACTTTAATCCTGTATCGCACGCCGCGATAATATCGAACCGCCTCGAAGCCATCCCAATCCGAGGGCAGAACCGGGTCGATTTCGAGGCCGGCGTACGTTGGCCGGATGCCGAGAATCCACTGCGTGACGGCAACGTAATTCCAGGTGGCCGTACCCGTCAGCCAAGAATTTTTAGCTTCGCCGTGAGTCGGCGCATCCTTGCCGGCGATCATTTGAGCATAGACGTAAGGTTCACATTTATGCACTTCGCTTATGTCTTCCCGCACCGATGGATTGATCAACAGATAATATTCGTACGCTTTGTCTCCGCGCCCCACCATGGCTTCGGAAATCATGATCCATGGATTTGCGTGACAAAAAATGCCCGCGTTTTCTTTGTATCCTGGTGGATACGACGAAATCTCCCCCAAATGTAGATAATATCGGGTGAATGCTGGCTGATGCAGCACAATCCCGTGCGGCGTCTCGAGGTGTTCTGCGACAGAATCCAACGCTTGCAGCGCACGACCATCTTCCAGGCCCAGCCCGGCCATCACGCAGATTCCCTGCGGCTCGATGAAAATCCGGCCCTCGTCGTTTTCACGCGATCCCAATGCCCGACCCATGTCGTCGTAAGCGCGGCGGAACCAGTCGCCGTCCCAGCCGGCGGACCACACTGCTTTCGCCATCGTATCCGCAGCTTCGATATAAGCCCCAACATCGGACGCGTCGCCTCGATGATGCGCGATCGCCTGCATCTCTTGCGCAGCCAGGACGAAAAGACCGGCGATGAAAACGCTCTCCGCCACCTTTCCGTCTTTATTGGTCGTGGTCTGAAAGGATTGCCCCGGTGAATCGGAGAAGCAGTTCAAATTCAAGCAGTCGTTCCAATCCGCACGACCGATGAGCGGCAAGCCATGGGGGCCAAGACGATCGAGGGTGTATTGAATCGAACGTTGTAGATGGCCATAGAGCGGTTCTTCCGTGCCAGATTGATTTTCATAGGGCACAGCTTCATCCAATATCCCCCATTCGCCGGTCTCCTTGAGATACGCCGCTACCGACAATATCAACCACAAGGGATCATCGTTGAAATTGCTGCCAACGTCATTGTTGCCGCGTTTGGTCAGAGGCTGGTATTGGTGATATGCCCCGCCAGTGGGCATCTGCGTAGCCGCTAAATCCAAGATACGCTCACGTGCGCGTTCCGGCAGTAAATGCATGAAGCCGAGTAAATCCTGGTTCGAGTCACGAAAGCCCATGCCGCGCCCGATGCCCGATTCGAAGTAAGATGCCGAACGCGACAAATTGAAGGTGACCATCATCTGGTATACGTTCCAGATATTGACCATCCGGTTCGTATGCTCATCCGGGGTGGTTATTTGGAATTTGCCGAACAAATCATCCCAGAACGCGCGTAGTTCCTGAAATGATTTTTCGACTTGCTTCGCCTGGAGATACTTCTGGATGGTTGGTAAAACCAGGCGCTTGTTGATGGTCTGGGATTCGGGCGGATCGAACTTTGCATCGTGCGGATTCTCGTGATAACCCAACAAGAAAATGATCTTTTTACTTTCGCCGGCCTGCAGCTCGACTTTGACATGCTGAACCCCGACGGGCTGCCAGCCGTGTGCAATCGAATCGGATAAGCCGCCAGACTCGACTCCGACAGGCGCAGCGTAACCCCGATAGGGTCCCAAAAAAGCTTCGCGCTGCGTATCGAAGCCAGCGATGGGTTCCGAGCACGCCAGGTAAGCAAAATGATCCCGTCGCTCGCGATATTCCGTTTTGTGAAAGATGACCCCGTCCGCCACTTCCACTTCACCTACGTTGTAGTTGCGTTGAAAGTTTGTGGCGTCGTCCATGGCGTCCCACAAATTGAACTCCACGGACGAAAATACGGACAACTGCGCGCGCTCCGTGCGGTGATTGGTGAGCGTCAATTCCCAGACTTCGAGATTTTCTCCCATGGGGACGAAGTAACGCGTGCTGGCTTCGATTTGAGCCAGTGTAGAACGAATGACCGTGTACCCCATGCCGTGCCGGCATTCATACGCATCCAACGGAGTGCGAGTTGGCTGCCACGAAGGCGACCAGAATAGCTCCTCCGTTTGAGCAACCGAGGCGCCATCATCTCGAAGATAGATGTAGCGCCCACTGCAGTCCAGGGGCGCGTTGTTGTAACGATATCGTGTTAAACGCCGCAAGCGGGCGTCTTTGTAAAAGGAGTAGCCCCCTGCCGTGTTGGAAATGAGGCAGAAATACGCTTGTGAACCAAGGTAGTTGATCCACGGTAATG
Organism: Anaerolineales bacterium; assembly: GCA_034430695.1. Taxonomy (GTDB): domain Bacteria; phylum Chloroflexota; class Anaerolineae; order Anaerolineales; family E44-bin32; genus WVZH01. The sequence continues at coordinate 18,439 of DAOUEE010000194.1, forward strand.
GTGTATCGGGTTGTGTAATTACATATTCGCGCTCAACATCGTCGAAATAGCCATACCGCATGGTACCTCGCTGTGATGATGGTTTTATTCTCGTACCGCGCCCATGGCTATACCGCTAACGATATATCGCGAGAAAAGGGCGTAAACGAGCAGGATGGGTACGATCGTGATGGCAAGGCCAATATAGATGGCCCCGTATTCCGTCCGATACACATCACCACGCAGTGTCTGTACCAGCATCGGCAAGGTGTATTTATCGAAGGACGAGATCAGGATGAATGCATTGAAAAAGTTATTCCAGGCGAAAACGAAGGCGAAGATACCGAAGGTAGCCGCACCTGGAATTGCCAACGGCATCATGATTCTGTGAAAGATGCCGATTTCGCTGGCGCCGTCGATCCGGGCCGCGTCGATGAGGTCCTGAATCAACATCGACTCGAAATACTGCTTGGCGAAGAACACGCCGCCCGCGTTTGCGATCGATGGCAAGATGAGGGAGGCATAATTATCGGTTAGGCCTAACCTGGACATGTATTGATAGAAGCCGATGATCGAAAGCTGTGTCGGGATTAAAACCAGCACGATGACGAAGTTATTGACGAACTTCTTCCCTTTGAACTCGTATACAACCAGTGCATACGCCGTCAGAAAGGAAAAATACACCGTGATGAGGGTCGTCGAAATCGACACAAACATACTGTTAGAAAAACCCTTGAAGATGTTGATTCCCTTACTTCCCAGGATGCGGTAGTTTTCTATCAGGTGTGTGCTCGGCCAAAAACTGATGCCTTGTTGGATTTCAAACGTGGAACGGGTAGCGTTTACAATCAACATCCAGATGGGGACAATGGTAATGAGCAAAAGGAAAATCAGTAATGCGTAAATAAACCCGCGCGAAAGATATAAACCCACCTTAGAAGTCTCTGCAGAAGTCCGTATCATCATCCTACTCCTGTGCCTTCAACTCAGCCATTTGTGTCCGCAATGGACGTAACGTCTTCTCTTGCTTCTTCCGTACCGACGGAATGTTTCTGTCCCTCATGAAGTAGAAGATACCAAGTGCAACAACGGTAGTCATGATGAACACGAGCACGCCAACCGACGAAGCTGCACCGATGTGGCCTTTGCTGCTCGAGAATTTCATGTACATGAGGATGTTGTTCGTCATAATGGAGCTGCTGGGACCGCCTCGCTGATCGGTCAGGAGAAATGGTATGTCGAACATCTGCATGCCGCCGACGAGCGACGTGACGAAGACGTAGGTCAGAATCGGCTTCAGCAAAGGCATGGTGATCCGCCTGAACATCTGTGTCCCTGTCGCACCATCGACCATGGCCGCTTCGTACAGGTGCACGGGGATCGCGGCGATACCGGCCATGATGATGATCGTGGTTTGTCCAAACCACATCCACCATTGGATGAATATCACCAGGGATCGGGCTACTGAGACTTTCTGCAGAAAGTGCACGGCTTCATCCACGATACCGAGCTGGACGATGGCCTGATTCACAGGCCCGTAAAACTGAAACAAACTGAAGAATAATGCCGCGATGGTGGCAGGCATCAATAAGTTCGGCAAGTAGAACAGCGCTCGCCAAAGTCCCACGCCTTTAATCTTGAGCCTGGCACTTGTAAACCATGCCGAGAGCAGCAAAGCGATACCGATTTGAGGGATGAAGTTAAGCAGCCAGATCAGCCAGGTGTTCGTAACACCCTTCATGAAGAAATCGTCGGCAAACAGACGCTTGAAATTGGCCAACCCGATATACTTGGCCGAACTCGCATTCATCAAGGTCATATCGGTAAAGCTGAGTGCGAAGGTGTTGTACAACGGATATAACCCGAAGACGAGAAAACCAATGATGAAGGGTGCGATGAAGATATATCCGTAGCTGTTCCTTCGAATTCTGAGGAGTCTCATAACCATTCCTCCATATACCTATTCCATTTCGTCCGAATTCAAGTAGACGATGCAGCGAGAAATTAATGTGGGTCAGTGGGATGTTCCCCCACTGACCCACAAAACTTACTTCTAGCCGATTACTCCATGGATGGTGGTTCAGGAATAATCAGGTCGGGGAACAGGTTGCGAACTTGCTCAAGCCACTGCTCCCACATCTGGTCGATGGTGATGTTGCCACTGAGATATTCATCTCGAGCGCTCTCGAGAGGGCGCTGAATGGCGTCATCAGATCCGGTCAGCAAGGCACCGCTTACGTTGGGTGCTGCTTCGGACCACTGTCGGTAGTTGTTCTGACCGCCGAGCCAGTCGTAAATGTCGCCAGAGTCGAACTCCGGTGTGATTTTCTTTACGACGACCTGGCTGGAGACGAAGTCGCCACCGGGCTGTGCTTGATCTTCAGGAACATCAGGATCAATGGCAGCCAGGTAGTCATTGGTGTAGACACCCAGAGCCCAATTGGTCAGGTTTTCCTCATCCAGTGCTACGAAGGTGATGAATTCCTTGGCCAATTCGAGATTCGGGCTGTTCTTCATCGCGCCTACCCAGGTGCCGCCCCACTGGTAGGGGATCGGGCCGGGGATCAGCGCCCAGTCGCCGCCGGTGTCGCCCGAGTTCGGGATCAACACGTAGGGAAGACCCCAGGTCGGGAGGAAGTAGCTGAAGATTCTCTTGGGGTTGCCATCGGCGTCCACCAAGGTGTCGCTCATCCCAGCGAACCATCCCTCGGACCATTGACCAGCCTGTGACTCATAGCCTTCATCGCGCATGAGTTTCGCCAGCTGGATGTACTTAACGACCATCGGGTCGATGACCAGCTCATCATCAACGATCCACGGCTGTGAACGATTCTGCAGGTAGGGGTTGAACAAAGCGGCCGAAGTGCCGACCATGTAGTAGTCGCCATTCGAGCACTCTTTGATCTTTGCGGCGACATCGAGGAACATGTCCATGTCGGCAACCATCGCCTGGACTTCGCCAGGATCTTGCGTGCCCAGACATTCCTCAGCGATGCTGCGGCGGTAGAAGAAACCACCCGGGGTCGCCTGATAGGAAAAGCCCTTGGTGACGCCACCGTACGTCCCTACTTCGACGACGGACGGATAGGTCTCAGCCGTTTCCGCTTCCGGCAGCAGGTCATTGAGATCGGCCAGGAAGTCAGCCTCGACCCATTCCTTCACGAATGCAGCTTCCAAAGCAACCACGTCGGGGATATCTGACGTCCCGAGTGCTGCCTTCAGCTTCGTCTGGTACTCACCGTTGGTCATGGGGATCATGGTGTAGACGACGTCCACATCGGGGTGCCTACCCTCGAACGCGATCGCCATGGTTCGGATCTCATTGGTGAATGACCACACATTCAGCACCGTCTTTTCGGTTTCGCTGGGGGGCATTTCCTCTTCCGGTTCCTCAGCTTGTCCGCCTTCCTCTTCTGGCTCCTGCATTGGAGCTTCCGTGGTGGCGGTGCCACAAGCTGCCAGGAGCATCGTCGCGATGACTAGCAAGCTTATGAGCAACAAAAGTGACTTACGCATGTTTTTCTTCTCCTCTAAGGACGAACATATTGGTTATGCGTTTCTTTTTGTGGAAGTTTCGATCACTCCACGATTGCGGCAGAGCTTTCTTGTTCCATGAGCGCTTCGACAAAAAGTTCTGCCATCCGTGCCAATTTTCTCAGCAACCACCTCCTTTCCATACATATTCTAATTATAAATGTACTTCTTGCAAAACTAAATGCTAAGAGTCACACTCCATCCGCTACGCTGGCACAGCCAGGCCGTGGCATGAAGTTCGTTCGACCAATTTGGTCGGCATCTTGTACACCGATTCTTCGAGCGACTCGTCTTCGATCAACTTGATGAGCATCTGGACGGCGATGTAGCCCATTTTTTCCAGGCATTGATCGATCGTGGTCAATCCCAGATACTTCGCTTCCGAGATATTGTCGAAACCTACGATGGAGCAATCTTCCGGAATGCGAAGGCGCAATTCCTCTGCCGCTTTGAACACACCGATCGCCGATTGATCGTTGGCCGCAAAAATGGCCGTGGGTGGATTCTCCAATTCAAGCAACGCCAGTCCGCAATTGTAGCCGCTCTCGGTGGTGAAGTCGCCCGAGACGATCAACCGATCGTCGATCTCAATTCCGGCGTCCGCAAGTGCGTCCTTGTAACCCTTCAAGCGGCGCTGTCCGCTGCCGATTTCCGGCCGTCCGGTGATAAACCCGATGCGGGTATGACCCAGGCCCAGAAGATACTCCATCGCTTCGATGGCGCCCTGATAATTCGTTCCCTGGACGAAGGGGTAGCTCGGTTCACCTTCGATCGGATCCCCGTGAGGATCCACGGAGACGATGGGCGCATCCGAAACGAAGCCGGAAGCCGCTGATGCCACGACGATGGCGCCGTCGGTGATGGAATTATTCAATAACGAAACGTAGTATTGCTCGTGGGAAGCTGCACCGCTTTTTTTAACATCCCCCGTCGTGTAAACCAGCAAATCGAACGGTGAATCGGCAATCGCCCGATTGATGCCTTTCATGATCTCGATTGAATATGGAGAACCAATGTCTGGCACGACTAATCCGATCAAATTCTTTTTTCTGCTGCGCATACTGCGAGCAGCCAAGTTGGAGGTGTACTCCAATTGATCGATAACCGCGAGGACACGCTCCTGTGTTTCGCTGGCAACATCAACTTTATCGTTTAAAACTCGGGAAACTGTCGATACAGAAACCCCCGCCGCTTTGGCGACGTCGTAAATGGTGACCGTTTTTCGCTGTCGACCCATATACGCTTTTTCCTGCCCCAAGTGACTTTCCGGTATCAGTGCCGGTATTGTTACCGGAATGCGTCAATAATTTCGCACATTTTTATCTGGTTGTCAAGCATGAATTCGATTCGAAGCCGATCCCTTGGCGAATCACACGGTCAGAAATCGATTTGCAGAACGGAATGGAACTTGGTCTCATTCTCCCGGATACATTTCCGCAAGCGTTTCCCGCAAATCCTGGAAGTCCGTCAGCCAGGCCATCGCCGTCAGAAACTCGGAGGGTGAATCGAGGGCGTGCCACAAGTTGCGCACCGCGTCGCCGACGGGATCATCCCCCGCCGCTCCGCCGGGTTCGTCGGCGTAAGCCCCGTAAAATGCGAAATAGGCCTGATTGAGGCGGCGGATGTGGTATCCGTTTTCCCACAGGTATTGGCGGCGCGCCTCCATGTAGTCCTCCGCATCGTGGATGCGTCCCTGTGCGAGGAGCGCATCGACCTTCAGACGCGTCTCGCGCATCTCTGCACGAAAGTCAAACGCCGGTGGACTTTCTTCGTTTTGCGGTTCTTGGCCCGTTTCGGCCGCGGGTGGTGGAACGAGATCCGGGTAATATTTCGCCAGCGTGAGCCGGCCGAACTCGCCTCCCAGGATGCTGGCGGTCGTCTCGTTCATCGTACGCAGCTCGGGACTCGAATAGTAACGCAGGCCAAGCGGATGGAGGGTAAGGTAGTTGTGAACCCACTCGTGCGCGATCACCTCGGTTATCCAGGCCAATGATGTGCTTTCGCTGACCATCGTCGGATAGATACCCACACCCCCAATCGGCACGACCAGTGCAGAGACATTCATCTCTTGCTCGACCCGGGCTTCGAGAGCCTGCACTTCTTCCAATGTTATGGAAGGATTCAAAGAGATGTCGGCATCCTGCCGGATGACATCCCGCGGAGACAGGATGAGCGCCATCGGCGGCCGGGTAAAATGGAAGTTGACCGGGGGAAAAGGCACACCGCCCATCTCGATCCCCGTTTCAGCAATCGATACGGCAACCTGCTCCTGCAATATCGCCTCGACGACGGGCTGCATGCGATCCAGGCGTTCTCGCAGGGCGTCGCGTGCGTGGATCAATTCGGCCGCATCCACTTGCGGATCGGCGAGATTTTCATCGGAGGCGAGCAGCGCCAGTTGACTCTCGATCTGCATCACCTTTCCAAGTTGATCCATGTATGCGCGCACGAAAGATGTGGCCTCCCCTTCCGCCAGGTAATCCGTCGCGCCGACCCCGATCTGTTCGGCCTTCTCGAACAGCGCATCGATCGTCCAGGACACGTAATTGAATTCGATACCTCGGGTGTACATGTGTACTCGCTGATTCGGCTTCAAGGGCTGCAGCGTACTGCCAGCGACGAGCGTGAAGAAAAGAAGCACCCCGATAAGACGCCCCAACCACCTTTTCAAGCCGCGCAGGGAAATCAGCATTGACATAATTTCATCTTACCAGCGCGTCCATACCTGTCAATGTTACTCATATCGATGTGATATAATCCCCCGACTTGGACGCTACGCAAGAGATTCAACCCGCAGTGGAATCATGAATTTTTTAGTGACCGGTGCTGCCGGCTTTCTCGGATCGGCCCTCGCGAATCGACTCGCCCGCGAAGATCATGAAGTACGTGGTCTCGATGATCTCTCCGCAGGGGATCCCGAACGTCTGAATCCGACCGTGCTCTTCACGCGCGGCGATGTCAGCGACAGACCCAAGTTGTGGACCTTGCTGCAAGAGGTGGATTGCGTCTACCACCTCGCCGCCAGGGTATCTATTTCCGAATCCATCCTCTACCCCCGTGAGTACAACAATGTCAACGTCGGCGGTACGGTGAGCGTCATGGAGGCGATGCGTGACGTGGGCGTCCAACGCGTCGTTTTCATCTCCTCTGGTTCTGTCTACGGTGACCACGACCACCAACCCCTTTCGGAAAACGATCCTCCGAACCCGGGCTCGCCCTATGCCGTCTCGAAATTGGCCGCCGAGCATTACGTTCGCACGATCGGTTCGCTCTGGGGAATCGAAACGGTCGCCCTGCGCGTGTTCAATGCCTACGGCCCGGGACAGCCCTTGCCGGCCACCCACCCACCCGTCATCCCGCATTTCCTTCGCCAGGCCGTGCGCGGCGGCACGCTGGTCATCCACGGCGACGGCGAACAAACGCGCGATTTCGTATATCTCGATGACGTGGTCGAAGCGATGGTCGCAGCCGCAACTGCGCAGACCGTCGACCGCCAGGTGATCAACATCGGCAGCGGAATCGAAACGAGCATGAACGACATCGCGCAGCGCGTCATCGAGACCACCGGAAAGCAAGTCGAGTGGATGTACAAAGAGGACCAGAACACGGGGCCTTCGCGCATGTGCGCAGACATTCGGCTCGCCCGGGAAAAATTGGGCTACAAACCGCGCGTCACGCTCGAAGCAGGCCTGAAGCGCATGGTGGAACTCGATCCACGTTTTCAGTCCACGGAATGAAATACCCCATTCGTGCTCGATCCTTCCGATCGAGGGGGTTCAAAGCACGATGGATAACCGAGTCCAGCGGACAATCATGAACCAAATCCGCCCGAAACGCAGACTGCCGCGTACATTCTTCAATCGCCCGACGCTTACGGTCGCACGTGAGCTGCTCGGGAAACGGCTGGTGAAGCTGGAAGAACAGCACGTGCGTCTCTCCGGTATCATCAACGAAACCGAAGCCTACATCGGCACGGACGACCTCGGCTGTCACGCGCGCTCGGGGAAGACCCAGCGCAACGCCTCCATGTGGGGTCCGCCCGGGCATTGCTATGTGTATTTCACCTACGGCGTCCATTGGATGCTAAATTTCGTCTGCGAGGAGGATGGCTTTCCCGCCGCCGTTCTGATCCGCGGCATCATGCCCCAGGAAGGCCAACCCATCATGCGTCGTCGCCGGGGTCGAGCTTCCGAGATCGGGCTCGCGGATGGACCGGCAAAATTGTGCCAGGCATTATCGATCGAGCGCAGCTTCGACGGCCACGATCTTTGCCAATCGACATCGCAGCTTTTCGTGGAAGAGGGCGTGAATGCGGGCCGATTCAGCGTGACCGTTGGGCCTCGAGTGGGTTTAAATAATGTGCCAGAACCATGGAAGAGCATTCCATGGCGTTTCCGTATCGAATCCGTCCCACCAGACGAAACGAACGAAATCCCCAGGCGGAGGTACCAATGACGTTTCAATCCATCGTGCTCGTCAAGCAAGTCCCCGATACGCGCAACATCAGCGGCGAGGTGATGACGGCCAAGGGCACCATGAACCGCAGCGCACTGCCGGCGATCTTCAATCCGGAGGACCTGAACGCTTTGGAAATGGCGCTTCAGGTTCGGGAAAGATACGGCGGAACGGTCACGGTCCTGACCATGGGACCGCTCAAAGCTGCTGAAGTCCTGCGCGAGTCACTCTATCGTGGTGTGGACAGCGTGATACTGCTTTCCGACCGCGAGTTTGCCGGCGCAGACACACAGGCCACATCCTACACGTTGAAATGCGCCGTCGAAAAAGCGGGGGATTTCGATCTGGTGTTTTGCGGCCGCCAGGCGATCGACGGCGACACCGCGCAGGTCGGTCCGCAGGTTGCGGAGAAGCTGGGATTGCCCCAGATCACGTATGCCGAGTCCATCGTTGGCCTGGAGGCGGACGAAATCGTCGTGCAGCGGGCGTTCGATCTGGGCAGCGAACTGGTCAAATGCAGCCTGCCCTGCCTGCTCACCGTGGTCTCGTCCGCCAATCGACCGCGCCCCGCTTCGGCGCGGAAGCGCATCGCCAACAAACTCGCCGCCGTTCCGGCAGAATATCCCGACCTGCTCGAAAAATGGCCGGAGTTCGAGACGGAAGAAGCCCTCGACAAGTACCTGAGCGAACACGATCTCAAGATTCCGGTCTGGAGTGTAGACGACCTCGAGCTCGATAAGTCTCAACTGGGATTGGCCGGTTCGCCCACGCAGGTTTACAAGGTCAATTTCGTCGTGCTGGAAAGCGGCGAGAGCAAAGAGATACCGGCGACTCCGGAAGGCATCAAGGAGTTGATCGACGAATTGGTGAAAGAATACGTTGTAGGTTGAGGACGAAGGAAAACCGGGATACGAAACGGACTTCGTATTCTCCGACAGGATAGACGCATGACAGAATCAAAAGACATCTGGGTTTTTATCGAACAGGAAGAAGGCCGGATCGGCGACGTGAGTCTGGAGCTGCTGGCGAAGGGCCAGGAATTGGCGGCCACCCTGCAGAGTCAAGTTTGGGGCTTGTTGTGTGGGCACCAGGTCGAGGAGCTGGCCGACAGTGTGGTTCAGTATGGCGCCGATCGGGTACTGGTCGCGGATCATCCCGAATTGGCCCTTTTCAGAACGCTGCCATACGCACGCGTGGCCATCGATTTGATCCGCCAACATCAGCCGTACATCTTCCTCATCGGCGCCACGCCGCTCGGGCGCGACCTGGCGCCGCGCATCGCCAGCGCCGTTCAGGTGGGGTTGACTGCCGACTGCACCGATCTGCAAATTGGAGACTACACCTCGAAGAAGGAAAAGCGGGAGTATACGGACTTGCTGTATCAGATTCGGCCCGCATTCGGCGGCAACATCATTGCCACGATCGTCAATCCCAAGACGCGGCCGCAAATGGCGACCGTACGGCCGGGCGTGATGCAGGCCAACACGCCCGATGCGAACCGAAAAGGTGAAATCGATAACTTCGAACCCAGCTTCGAATCCGGCGACTTTGCGCTCGAGGTGCTGAGCCGGGAGATCCGCGAGCCGAGCGTGAATCTCAAGGATGCACCCATCATCGTCGCCGCAGGCGGAGGAGTACAGGGTGCGGATGAATTCCATCTGGTCGAGGAACTGGCGCACATCCTGGGCGGAGAGGTGGGCGCCTCGCGCGCCGCTGTAGACGCCGGCCTCGTCTCCAGGGAACATCAAATCGGCCAGACCGGCACCACGGTGCGTCCGCGTTTGTACATCGCCGCCGGGATCTCGGGCGCCATTCAACACAGCACGGGCATGGATAAATCCAACAAAATCATCGCCATCAACACCGACCCGGACGCGCCCATCTTCAAGTTCGCCCATTACAAAATCGTCGGCGACATCGCCGAAGTCCTGCCGTTGCTCATTCGCACCTTGCGCGAAAAAGCCAAATAAGCAGGAACGAGATAAGGTAAACCAAGATGACGGATAACTTTTTCCTCGACAACCTCGATCTTCAATTCCGCCTGGGGCAGCTCGATCTGAGAGACATTCTCGAGATCAAAGAGAAAGGGTACACACTCCACGAAGCGTATGCGGACGCCCCGCGGAATTACGCCGACGCCATCGATAATTTCCGCCTCCAGCTGGAAATTCTGGGGGACATCAGCGCCAACATCGTCGCTCCCACGGCGGCCGAGGCGGACGAGAAGGGCGCCCAATATCTGGACGGCAACGTCGAATACGCCGACGTGACCAAAGAGGGCATCGAAGCCTTCAAACAGGCCGAGTTGATGGGCGCCATGTTACCCCGGGAATACGGCGGCCTGAACCTGCCGGAAACGATCTACCAGATGATGGTCGAGATTGTCTCCCGGGCGGAGGCGGGGTTGATGACCGTGTTCGGTTTGCAGGAAATCGCCGCCTCGATCAACGATTACGCCGACGAAGAAACCAAGGCGCGCATCCTGCCCCGCTTCGGACGTGGCGAAGTGAGCGGCGCCATGGTCCTGACCGAGCCCGATGCCGGTTCCGATCTGGGAAACGTGCAGACGAAAGCCACCTACGATGAAGAAGCCGGGTTCTGGCGGCTGAACGGAGTCAAGCGTTTCATCACCAACGGCAATGCGGACGTGCAAGTGGTGTTGGCCCGCAGCGAGGAGGGATCGACCGACGCCCGAGGATTGTCGTTGTTCGTCATCGAGAGAGATGAGAGCGTGCGCATTCGGCGCATCGAAAACAAACTCGGCATTCATGCCTCCCCTACCTGCGAGATTCAATACAAGGACACGCCTGCCTGGCTCATCGGAAAGCGGCGCTTTGGCTTGATTCGCTACGCCATGGCGCTGATGAACGGCGCACGGCTGGCGGTCGGCGCGCAAGCTGTGGGCATCGCCGAGGCGGCATACCGCGAGGCTTACAAGTATGCCAACGAACGCATTCAATTCAACCAACCCATCATGAATCTGCCGGCCGTCTCGCGCATGCTGCTGTCCATGCGTGGGGAACTCGAAGCCAGCCGGGCCTTGATCTGCGAAGCCGGCGTTTGGGTGGACCGCCTCAAGGCCTACGAAGAACGCATCGCCGAGGGCGATACAACACTTCGCCAGGATGCGAAGATCGCCTCCAATCTTGCCGACGTACTTACGCCGCTCACCAAGTACTACACCACCGAGATGGCCAACCGGGTTTGTTACCTGGCGATGCAGATACACGGCGGCGTTGGCTACATGCGCGAGTTCAACGTCGAACGCCACTTCCGCGACGTGCGCGTGACCAACATATACGAAGGCACCAGCCAGATGCAGATCGTGGCGGCGCTGGGGAAACTGCTGGGCCACGCCCTGGACGATCGACTCGATCAATGGGCTTCGCAGGATTATGGAACGCACCTGGAGGATTTGAAGGAGCAGCTCATCGACGCCACCGACTTGCTAAAGAAGGCAACGGACGCTTTAAAGGAGAAAGAACGCGATCTCATCGATTACTACGCCGTCGATCTGGCCGACAGCGCCGCATATGTCGTCAACTCCTGGCTGCTGCTCCAGGACGCTCTCCAATCCGACCGCAAATGCGAATTGGCCCGCATCTACATCACGGAACACCTGCCGAAAATCCATGCCGCCGGCGAAATCATCCTCGCCGCCAACGAAAGGCCCCTGACGGCACGGGAAAAGGTTTTGGCTGAGAAATTCTAGCTTTCCAGGTAGGTCGATGGGCTGATCTTGATTTCAGCCATCAACATACGGAGCACGAGGGACGATGTTCATTCCAGCCGATGTACTGTTTGCTGCGCGTGTCCAAGTGGATAAATTCTCATAACTGCGCAGTACGTCGTCACGTTCAAAGGTACGAAAAGAAGACGAAGTTCTCCATCTCGCATATAGATCTTGTAATGGTGGATCGGGAGTATTGATATGGGACTCTTATCGGGTAAAACCGCATTGATTTTCGGCATCGCCAACGATCACAGCATCGCGTGGGGCATCGCCCAGGCATTTCACCAACAAGGAGCCCATCTCGGTATCAGCTACGCCGGAGAGAGTTTGGAACGGCGCGTCCGGCCGCTCGCCGATTCGATCGGAGTCTCCTTCGTCGAACCGTGCGATGTGACCAACGACGATGAAATTCAAACCGTGATGGACAAAGCCGGGGAAGCCTTCGGTCAGATCGACGTTCTGGTCCACGCCATCGCTTTCGCCAATCGGGAAGATCTGATGGGACGCTTCCACGAGACGAGCCGCTCGGGTTTTCATCTGGCAATGGACATCAGCGTATTCTCCTTGATCGCATTGGCGGGCGCCGCCGCGCCGCTCATGTCCAGGGGCGGATCGGTGCTCACGCTGACCTTCTACGGCGGTCAGAAAGTCATCCCCAATTACAACGTCATGGGAGTCGCGAAGGCGGCGCTCGAAGCCTCGACGCGCTACCTGGCCGCCGATCTCGGTCCGCAAGACATCCGAGTCAACGCCATCTCCGCCGGCCCGGTTCGCACCCTCTCAGCGTCCGGGATCAGCGGTTTCAAGGACATGTATCGCCAATACGCTTCACTGACTCCGCTGCGGCGCAACATCTCGCCGGACGACGTTGGCGGAGCCGCAGTATGGCTGGCATCGGACCTGGCAAAAAACGTCACCGGGGAAGTCATTTTCGTCGACTCGGGTTACAATATTCTTGGTCTGACCGGTCCACAAGAAGAATAGCGACGGGAAAATCAAAGTTGGATCGACACTCGTGATCAACAATTACCTCGATGAATTTCTCCTGCGAAACGACCCTGAGAGCCGTCACTTTCGCTCGAGACTAACCCAATCCGTCTTTATCGGTTTCTACACAGCCCTGGGTATATGGTTGATCGCAGACGTCGTGTTTACCTTTGTGCTCTCGGATCGCTCCACATCTGCGATGGCCATCGACCTGGCCATCATCCTTATTCTCGCTGCAAGCGGTGCAGTGGCATACAGAACCTTGAACCAGGGAAATGTGGATCGCGCAGCCATGATCTTGTCCGCGCTCATCCTCATCCTCACGCTGATCTGTACGCTTCTATTTCCCCAACAAATCTACATTCTCAGCGTCGCATATCTGGTGGGCATTCTACTGGCCGGCATAACGCAAGGCGGCAAGTCGGCCTTCATTTTTGCGGGTCTTTCATTCGCCGCCATCAGCATCGCCTGGTGGCGGGTTTATTTAATGTACGGGGAATCGGATCCGCTTTTCGATGGCCCGATTGGTGTGTTCTTCATCATCGGCCAGGCGACGCTGTATTTTGGCTTCGCCGGCATTCTGCAATCGCTGGCGGATTACATCCGGGAGACGGTCGAACGCTTATCTGCCCAAACCGAACAATTGACCCAAATGGCGCTCACCGATCCGCTGACCGGTCTTTCAAACCGCCGCCACATTCTCGATCAAATGGAGCGGGAATTCACCCGCGCGAGACGTTATCGCCGCCCGCTCAGCCTGGTTTTCATCGACATGGACGGCTTCAAACCGATCAACGACCACTTTGGGCACATCTTCGGCGATGATATCCTGCGCGGCGCCGCCGTAGCCCTTTCCGGCGTGCTGCGCTCGACCGACTTGCTGGCCCGTATCGGCGGTGACGAATTCGCCATCCTGCTGCCCGAGACTACGATCAGCGGCGCGCAGGGTGTGGTGACGAAACTGCGCAAGGCGCTTTCAGCGTACAGCCGACATTTGGGCGCTTCGATTCCGGAGCTGACTTTTTGCGCCGGCATCTCACAACTCCGTCAAGACGACAAATCCAGTGAAGCCTTGTTGGCGCGTGCAGACGATGCACAATGCCGTGCCAAAGACGTCGGCAAGGCACAGACGAGAACGCAGCTCGAGTTGGACCAACTCCCCCTTTTCAATTCCACAAGAAGGAACCCTCACCGGAATTGAGGTCCGTCGTACGAGTGGAATAACGAGCGAATGACTCCCCCGGCGTCAACGGATAGAACGGAAGACAATCACTGGCAACAAGATGAAGGACAATGAGGTGAGCCAATGGTACATAGTGCTTACGTCCAGGTTTCCACCCGTGGTCATGCCGACATGCACGATATCACCCGAGATGTCGCGCAGGTGTTGGCGGATACCGGCGTGCGAAACGGCTTGGTCACGGTGTTCACGGCTTCATCGACGAGTGCCCTGACGACGATCGAATATGAAAGCGGCGCCCTGGCAGACTTGAAGCGCACCCTGGATGAGATCGCGCCCCCGAATAGGGACTACAAACACAATCTTCGCTGGGGAGACGGCAACGGCCACTCCCATCTGCGCGCTGCGTTGATGAAACCGTCGCTCTCCATACCCGTCATCGACGGCCGCATGACCCTGGGAACCTGGCAGCAGATCCTGTTCATCGACTTCGATGTCCGTCCCAGGCAGCGTGAACTTGTGATACAAATCATTGGAGAGGATTTATAGAAGGATCTACCGATCCACCGTAGAGGAGCGGTCGTATTGAGCCCGGAATCCCACCCCCACCTGCTGGCCGTCATGGCCCATCCCGACGATGAAAGTTTCGGCGTGGGAGGCACGTTGGCGCTGTATGCGCAACGTGGTGTCGAGGTCTATTTAATCTGCGCCACGCGCGGCGAAGCGGGCGACGTAGACGATTCGCTGCTGCGGGGTTACGACGATGTCGCCATGCTGCGAGAGGACGAACTGCGCTGCGCGGCCGGAATATTGGGTTTGAAAGAAGTCTATTTCCTGGATTACCGCGACTCGGGCATGCCCGGTTCGGCGGACAATCGGCATCCGAAGGCGCTCGCTGCTGCGCCGCTGCAGGAAGTCGCCGCGCGAGTGACTTCCTTGATGCGTAAGATTCGTCCTCAGGTGGTAATCACCTTCGATCCTTACGGCGGTTATGGTCATCCGGATCACATCGCGATCCAACGCGCCTGTACCGACGCTTTCCATGCCGCCGGGAATCCGCAGGCCCATCCCGATGGATTAGACCCCTACCAACCGCAAAAATTGTATTACCACACCTTCCCGCGCGCTGCGACGCGCATGCTCGTGCGCTTGATGCCGCTGTTCGGGAGAGATCCGCACCGTTTCGGCCGCAATGAAGACATCGATCTGGTCGAGGTGGCCTCGAAGGATTTTCCGATCCACGCCAGGATCAACGTCAGTAAGGCGCTCGATGCGAAGGAGCGCGCCTCGGCTTGTCACTCGAGTCAGAATTCCGCCCCGGGAGGCGGTTTCGTCAATTGGATCTTTCGACTCTTTTCACGGCACGAAGGCTTCATGCGCGCGTATCCCCCGGCGAACAACAACACCCGGGAGAAAGACCTCTTCGAAGGCGTCTCGTTCGATCGGTGAGATCCTGTCTCCTTCCCCTCGACGATCGGAACCATTCGAGGAGCCTCAGAATTCCTGATTTATGAGTGCCATCCTGCGTATCGAAGCGTACGAAGTCATAACCCGTACAAAAGTCATTAGACGGCGTGATTCTCGCATGGTATGATACCGAGGTTTTCGTATCCGTAACTTTGCACGAAATGGGTAACGTATGCCGTTCGACGAATACCTGAGTCAGAAACCACCAAACCAGTTCAATTTACCGCAGCGCATCCATCGTCTCAGCGATCTTTCTTACAACTTGTGGTGGACCTGGCATGCCGAAGCGGAGCGCGCCTATCGTTTCATCGATCCCGTCGTCTGGGAGGGCACACGCCACAACCCCGTTCGTTTCCTGCGGCAAGTCGAGCGTCAAAAGCTCGATGCAGCCATACAGGACAGCGGCTATCTGGAAATTTACGATCGCGTCATCCAGGCCTTCGACGAGTATATGGCAGACGTCAAGCAGACCTGGTACATCGACAGCCACCCCGAACGGATTCACCAACCTATCGCCTATTTTTCCACGGAATTCGGCCTTCACGAGACTCTGCCGATCTACGCCGGTGGCCTGGGCATCCTATCCGGAGATCATTTAAAGGAAGCGAGTGATCTCGGCATTCCCATGGTAGCAGTAGGGTTCCTCTACACGCAAGGCTACTTCATCCAACGCATCACCGAGGATGGCTGGCAAGAAGACGAATACAAGAATCTTTCCTTTCAGGACTTGCCCGTCTTCCCGGTCGTCGACGAGCACGGTGACAAACTCACGGTCAATGTCCCACTCGGAGAGCGTGAGGTCCAGGTTTGTATGTGGCGCGTTCAGGTCGGTCGAACGCCGCTGTATCTACTCGATTCGAACGTCGAGCAGAATCGCCCATCCGACCGCAATTTAACAGCCAGGCTCTACACCAGCGATCTCGATTCACGCATTTCCCAGGAGATCATCCTCGGCGTCGGTGGTGTGAGAGCGCTGCGGGCCCTGGGCTACAATCCCTGCGCCTGGCACATGAATGAAGGCCATTCGGCATTCATGGCACTGGAACGGGTGCGCGAGATGACCTGCAGCGGAACGTCCTTCGACGACGCCCTGGAAAAAGTCAGGGCCAGCACGATCTTTACCACCCACACCCCCGTGCCTGCAGGACACGATGAATTTCCTTTACCGTTGATCGATCAATACTTCGAAAAATATTGGCCGAAACTCGGCCTGGATCGAGATTCCTTCATCAAACTGGCGCTACATACCCAAGAATGGGGCGAACGCTTCAGTATGGCGATCCTGGCCTTCCGTATGTCGGAGCATTGCAACGGTGTGTCCGAACTGCACGGTCGCGTGGCGCGGAAAATGTGGTCCTTTCTATGGCCCGACCGGCCCGTCGAAGAAGTCCCCATCGGTCATATCACGAACGGGATTCACACATCCACCTGGGTGGCACGCCGCATGGGCGAACTGCTCAAGGAGTTCCTGGCAGCGGATTGGGAGAATCGTCTCGACGATTCTGAGCTTTGGGAATACATCGATCGCATCCCCGATCACGCGCTATGGGACGTTCGCCGCCATTTGAAACGCAAGATGACCGATTACCTGCGTGAACGCGCCCGTCCACAATGGTTGCACGGAAATGATCATCCGGTCCAGGTCATTGCGAGCGGCGCCTTACTCGAGCCCTATGCGCTGACGATTGGATTTGCCCGCCGTTTTGCTACATACAAACGCGCCGATCTGATTCTGCGTGACGTGGATCGCTTGCTGCGTCTGCTCAACCGACCGGACATGCCTGTTCAGTTGATCTTCGCCGGTAAAGCTCATCCGGCCGACGAACCGGGGAAACGTCTGATTCAGGAGATATACCACCAGGTCAAACGCGCCGAGAACGGCGGCCGATTGGTTTTCGTCGAAGACTACGACATGAATCTGGCGCGCTATTTGATCCAAGGCGTGGACGTGTGGCTCAACACGCCCCGCCGCCCGAACGAAGCGTCCGGTACGTCGGGACAAAAAGCCGCTTTGAACGGCGTATTGAATTTCTCGATTCTGGACGGGTGGTGGATAGAGGGCTACGACGGTGAGAATGGCTGGGCAATTGGCACGTTGAAGGATTTCGACAATCCGGAATCCCAGGACGAGGCGGACGCCGAGAGTCTTTATCACGTTTTAGAAGACGAGATTATTCCGTTATATTACCAGCGCTCGGCGGACAACCTGCCAGGCGAGTGGCTGCGAAGGGTGAAACGCTCCATTCAGTCACTCGCGCCGCGTTTCAGCATGCGGCGGATGGTAAAGGAATACGTCAACGACATGTACCTGCCGGCACTTCCGAACTGTAAGAAATAAGACAACGAACGAATATATTCGATGCTCGATCTTCTTGCAATCAACCCGGCTTTCATGCCCCTGATCATCTTCTTCCTGCGCGTGACGGATATGTCGCTGGATACGCTGCGGGTCCTGTTCGTCATCCGGGGACGCAGCCCGTTCGCCTGGATCTTCGGATTCTTCCAATCTGCGCTGTGGGTCATCGCCATCACCAGCGTGCTCAGCAACCTGGATAATATCTTCAACCTCATCGGATACGCCGGTGGTTTCGCCACGGGCAACGTTGTAGGCATGATGATCGAGGATCGTCTGGCTGTTGGCTTCAGCCACGTCCGCATCATCAGCTCCCGGCGGGGAAGCGCGATCGCAGAGGCGCTTCGCCAGGCCGGACACGCCGTGACGGAGATTTCGGGCCGGGGAAAAGACGGAACGGTTTCCGTCTTGAATTGCAGCGTTAAACGCCGCAAAGTGAGAACCGTACGAAAGAGCATCAACGAGATCGATCCGGATGCATTCGTCACCGTCGAGGACATCCGTCCGCTCCACCGAGGCTACTGGAGAGGCTGAGCGGAGAAGGCCGGACAAGATGCGCGTCGGCTACCCCATCGTCACACTTCTCGTGACCATCGTTCTAGCCTGCCTCGTCGGATTCGCGGGCTTCACTCTTCCTCCCGCGCCGACTTTGGTCTGGTCGGCGGTTCCCAGTAATATCGTCCCCATCCTCATCTTCCTGCTGCGCACCAGTGATCTGACCATTTCCACGATTCGCACGTTGACCATCGTGCAAGGACGCAGAACTACGGCCTGGCTGCTCGCCTTCCTTCAATCCTCTCTCTTTGTGGTCGGTGTTGCGGGTGTCCTGGGCGATCTCGACAATCCCTGGAATCTCGCAGCATATGCCCTTGGTTTCGCCTTCGGGAACGTGCTGGGGATGGCCATCGATGCGAAGATTGCGCCCGGACACATCCTGCTGCGGATTACTTCATCGAATTTGGGTGAAGCGTTGAGCACGCATCTCCGCGCAGAAGGACATGGGGTAACGGAACTGTCCGGAATGGGCATGAGGGGGACGGTGCACACGATGCTCACGTTCATTCCTCGTAAGGAACTCCGGCGCGTCAAACGCCAAATCCTGGAAATCGACCGGAACGCTTTCATCACCATGGAGCCGGTCCGGCAGTTGCAGGGAGGCTGGAAGGTGTGACTTATTCCTTGGGTATTACGCAATCATCTTGATGCGCATAATTTCAAGGATCACTCACACGAGCATATCATTCACTTTGCCCCTCACGAGTGAAACGATAGACGAAAGACTATCTTTATCTGATCATTACCGAGGATTATTGGATTCACAGCCAGACCAATTCTCGGGCATCCTTTCGAATTCCAGGAATCTCGGCCAGTATGAGAAATAACTCACGTCCGGAAGCAACTCCAATTCCTGATTGAAATATTCATTGAGAATTATCCGGAACGTATTAACTGGCGTTATTGTGGGATATAGGGAGTCAGACGCATTTCCAGGTAAATAATAGGCATTGAGAATGGTAATCCGTTCATATTCGTCGCGTGTTTCTTCACTTCCATGATCTCCCTGAATGATGATGATCGGTGGGATCTCCGATTTCGCTAGAAGAGTATCTACGATTTCCAGTAACCGTGTGTTCGTATATCTAATTGTATGAAGATAGGCCTCGTTGTAGTTAATCCCTGCTGGAAGAAATTCGCCCGTATCACGGAAGACATAGGGAAAATGGGTCACGGTGATGTGGGCAAAAACAAACTTCGGCCCCGGTATTGAAGGAACCGATTCCAATTCTTCCATGTTGTATTCATTCAGAGCGTACTTAATTCGCCTCGGAGATTCTTCAATGAACTGCTGCAATCTTGATTGATAGATCGTATTGAGATCTAAAAGAACAAGTCCCATCGTTGTGCGGATAAAAAGGGCTTCATATTCTTGTAACCCTCCTGGCAAATATAAATCA